>JBBKXI010000090.1:0-18142 GCA_037969415.1 Acidimicrobiia bacterium
AACATACGTTCGACCCTACCGACCACCTAGGACAGAATCAATACCCTTATCCTCGAAAATCGAAGAAATTTTCTGTGTTGCTACTCACGAGCGATATCGAGATGCCTGCGGAGGCCAGCGCTAATCAACCCCAGGTCGGAGCCAACGGCCGCAAAGGTGAATCCTTCTCCAAACGCTTTGGCGGCCGAGGCTCCGTCACCGCAATGGAGACCTGGTGCAATGCCGTTGTCTGTGGCTGCGCTAACGACCGCTTTGAACGCGTCCCCGAGCAACTTGGCGTTGGGATGAGTGCCATCGAACACCTCGTTCACGTCGGGTGCCGGCACCCCACCGACTCCAAGACCGAGATCGGCGGGACCGATATAGAGGCCGTCGACGCCATCAACGGCCGCGATCGCTTCGATGTTCTCGACCGCTCCGGCCGTTTCGACCTGGATTATCACGAAGGCATCTTCGTCGAATGGGCCGATTCGTCGGGTCTGCATCCCAAACGATCTGCCGCCGCGTGGAGCATGTCTCGTGGCGTGAACTGCTGCAGCGGCGTCTTCAGCCGTCTCGACGAGGGGAACGATGATTCCGGCCGCTCCTAAATCAAGTGCCCGTCCGATCGGGGTCAGATTCACTGAATCGACCCGCACCAAACCGGCAACCCCGTAGCTAGCCATGACGGTGAACACTGAGGCGTTCAAACGTCCCAGATCAATACCATGCTGGGCGTCGATGCAAATGAAATCGGGACCAACCGACGCCGCCGCATCGACGACAGCGGGATCTCCGGTGGTGCACCAGAAACCAAAAGTGTGACTGAGCTTTCGTAAATGAGTGGCATTCGACATGTCGGGACGATACGCCACTAGCCGGTCACAAACGACAGTCGCACTGTTCTCATCGGATTGTCATTGTTGGTGTCGACCAAAACGATCGATTGCCAGGTTCCAAGTTGGAGACGCCCCCCGACAACGGGAACAGTTAGTGAAGGGCTGATGAAAGCGGGGAGGACATGGTCCCGTCCGTGGCCGGCACTGCCGTGCTCGTGTTTCCACATGTCGGGATCGCGGGGCAGCAGCACGTCGATCGAATTGAGAAGATCATCGTCGCTTCCTGCGCCTATCTCGAAAATGGCCAAACCAGCAGTTGCATGCGGCACGAAGACGGACAGCAAGCCATCGCCATTGTCCTGACAGAACGTGGCCGCCCGGTCAGTGATGTCAACGGTCGCCGACGTAGCTCCGGTGCGAATGGTGAATTCGAGGGTTTTCATGATTTGAAGTGTGCCGGTTCAGACGGCCCTGAATCAAGTTAGGGGTATCCCTGGGTGCAGTTAGCATCACCATCCCATCGCGATAAGGAGCTCAAATGATCAACACGATTGGCGGATTGCCCGACAACGTCGTTGCGTTCGAAGCGGAAGGAAAAGTCTCAGCCAGTGACTATGAGTCGATACTGATTCCGGCCGTGGAAGCGGCAACGAAGGGCGACGATAAGGCGCGCTTTCTCCTGATGTTTGGTCCCGACTTCGACGGGTATGAGGCCGAAGCCGCTCTGGATGATGCAAAGGCGTGGATTGCAGCTTAGGAGTCTGAGCCTGTGAGCCCGGCAGAACCCTGCGGTTAGTGAACGGGTCCAACAATTCGCTGAGGCTGCTCGGCGATCGCCGTTTTGGCCCGTATCTGGGCGCCAATTTCACCTCGAATCTGGGCAACTGGTTCCAAAACCTCGCCGCGGGGATCGTCGTGTTCCATTTGACAGGGTCGAACACTTTGGTGGGGTTGGTGAGTGTGCTTCAGTTTCTGGGCACGCTCACACTCTCCCCTGGTCAGGTTCTTTGGCCGACCGGTTTGATCGCCGTCGCCTGCTCCTGGTGGCGCAATGCATATCAGCGGCCGGTACTGTCGGCCTGGCGATCTGGGTGGGGCTGACGGGTGTTGACGGGTTACCCGGAACGTGGCCTATTTTCGCAGCAAGCGGAGTTATCGGGCTCGGCTATGCCGTCGGAATCTCTTCGATGAACGGTCTCATCCCTGCGTTGGTGGAGGAGCCCGACCTCGAGGACGCTATTGCGCTCAACTCAGCCAGCTTCACCCTTGCTCGTGCCATTGGCCCGGCGGTGGCCGGACTGATCGTGGCTGCCGCTGGCGCAGCGTGGGCGTTCGGCATCAACGCACTCACCTTTATCCCGCTCATATTTGGTGTTGGCGGTCATCCGGCCCCGCCATATCGAGCGTTCAGAGGGGGATCGGTCGGTGCGTGCCGGTTTCGCCTACGTTCGCCAGAGGAAGTCAATGCTATGGCTGGTGCTGGCGACACTGACCATTGGTTGGTCCGCTGATCCGGTCAATACGCTGTCACCGGCCTATGCCGACGTGTTTGGACAGGACGAGTCATTCGTCGGACTCCAGGTTGCTGCTTTCGGTGCAGGGGCTGCGGTGATGTCTGTGGGCATCAGGCTGGTGCGGGCACGGCTCGGGCTTGAGTCGACGACCCGGCTGGGAATAGCGCTTCTCGGCGCTGGACTGGTCGGCTTTGCCCTCGCACCCAATCCCGGTTTTGTCCTGGCTTCACTGTTTCTCGCTGGCGTGGGTTTTCTTCTCGGAGTCACCACAACCAACAGCAACCTGCAGCGGCGTCTCGATGAGAATATGCGCGGCCGGGTGATGGCATTGTGGAGCATGGCTTTTCTCGGGTCCCGTCCGATGGCCGCGCTCATCGACGGCGTCGTTGCCGATCTGGTCCTCCACGGGTTGGGGTCCTTGCCGCGGTGGTCCCGCTTGGCTTTGGCTGGTGGGCAATGGGCAAGGTTGGAGAACGGTAAGTCAATCACCAGCTAGCCGCGGGCACAACCCGACAGGTAGTAATCGGTATTGTTCCTGACGAAATGGAAGTGCTGAGAGTCGGAACTTTCTTGGCTCCTAACATGGAGCAGGTCTACGAGGCTATTGCAATCGCCGTCGGAGCCGAGCTCGGGATGTCCGTCGAGCTCGTTGTCGAAGCCGACTACGAGAATTGTGCCAACGACGTCAACGACGTTTGCTTCGTCTGCAGTCTCCCGTACGTGATGTTCCAGCGAGATGGTATATCTCCTTCAATCCCGGTTGCGGCGCCCGTCCTATCAGGAAAGCGCTACTCGGGGCTGCCGATCTATTTCTCCGATGTTATCGTCCGGATCGAAAGCAAAATCACCGAGTTTGCCCAGCTCAGGGGCAAATCGTGGGCCTACAACGAGCCTATGTCGCAGTCGGGATATGGCATCACCCGTTTTCACCTTGTCGAGATCGGCGAGACTAACGGGTTCTTCGGCGAGATCACCGAGGCCGGTTTTCACGAGGAGGCAATTCGTATGGTTGCCGATGGGCGGATCGATGGGTCGGCAATCGATTCTCAGGTCCTGGCTATCGAATTCCGGGACCACCCCGCCTTGCGTGATGAGCTAATGGTGATCGCCTCTCTCGGTCCATCAACGATCCAGCCGGTAACAGTGACCAAAAGATTCGACCTGGAGAAGAGACTCCGGATCCAGGAAGTCCTGCTCCACCTTCATGAGAATGCGTCTACTAGAGAGCTGATGTCATATGGAATGACAGATCGCTTCGTTGCGGTTGACGATCATTCCTACGATGACATCCGGATGATGCTGGACGTTTGCGAGAAGGCAAACTTCTTAGAACTGCGGTAACTCGGTTTCTCGATCGGCGGTGGAGGGTTCCCGCTATCGAGCCTAAGGTGTAGAAGACCTGATTGGAGATTCGAATGCACAAAATCGTGATCAATTACTGCGTCGCTTGAGACTATTCGGACCGCGCCGTGAGCGCGGCAAAGGACCTGTTGACCAATTATCAGCATGTCATCGAATCGTTGACCATTAGAGGTGGAGGCAAAGGGGTCTTTGACGTCACCGTGGACGATCAGCTGATCTTTTCCAAGAAGGAAATTGGCCGCCACGCCGAACCCGGAGAGGTGCTCGAGTTGTTCACCGAGCAATTCGGCGTCGATGTTCCCCGATACGTCAAGGACTGAATCACCGAAGATCGAGGGATCGACGCCGCCCCTGCCCACAAGCTGGGCGAACTCCCTGCAGGGTCGTAGCTCGAGGCTTCTTCGTGCTCCAATTACCCAATCAACCTAGAGCACCGGTCGACAGACTTAATCAACTTTGGTCACCGAGCGAATCGGGACCGCTACGGAGGATTCCTGCCTCGATGGCACGCTCCTGGTCGTGCCAGATCGCCATGGCAGTCAACATCGGAAGGAAGCCCTGGCTCAGATAGAAACCTTCAGCGCCCGGGTTGGCATAGAGGATTATCTTCTTGTATCCCCTCGCAGCCGCGACGAGTCGGCCGATGATTGCCTTCCCGAGACCATTCTCCGAAAGTCGGGGTGGACAGCAACATCAGCGAGATAGGCGCAATCGAGGCCGTCGGCGATGGCACGCCCCGCTCCGATGAGGGCGCCGTCGGAGTAAATGAAGCATTTGAACATGCTGTTGGAGAAGACCGTCCGCAGAGAATCCGGGGGCTTCACGCCCAGTGGAGCTACCCGGTAGAGCTCAGACAGTGCGTCCCAGTCCATGTCGTCAATATCAAGGACCCAGTCGATATCGAGTTGGTCTGCTGTGGATGTCATGGTCGATCCTCGATGAAAGTGAGGACGACTCTAACGATGCCGGCATGGCCAGAGAGGCAAGCGAAGTTTCCTCTCTACTTAAATTTCCTCCCTACTTAATACGCATACACTGCACTTTCCGGCTTTCTCGTTGCGTATCGTGGCGGTGATGCGCGTTTCCCATACCGGCCCGATCCTGATAGCTGACATCACCGGTTACAGCCGGTTCCTCAATGAGTCCGAGCTCGTCCACGCCGAACAGGCTCTGTCTGCCCTGTTGGAATTGTTGGTTCAGCAGATCAGGCCACCGCTGGTGGTTTCGAAACTCGAGGGCGACGCCGTGTTCAGTTACGGGCTCTCGGCAACTGGTCTCCAGGGCCAGGCCTTCGTCGAGGTGATTGAGTCGTGTTACGTCGAGTTCCGCCGCGCTCTGAATCTGATGGTTCTGAATACGACATGCCCCTGCAATGCGTGCGCCAACATTTCGAGCCTCGATCTCAAGTTCTTTGTGCACTACGGGGAGTTTGTAGTCGGGGAGGTCGCAGGCCGATCTGAGTTGCACGGAAGCGATGTGAACCTGCTCCATCGGCTGCTCAAGAACAATGTGGCTTCCGAGACGGCCATAACGGCGTATGCAATGTTCACGCAGGCGGCAGTGGATGGTCTGGATCTGGGACCTCTGACTGAGGGTTTGGTCCAGCATCGTGAGACCTTTGCAGATGTCGGTGAAGTGACGGCGTGGATCGAAGATCTCACGCCGGTGTGGGAAGACTCAAAGACCGATCGTGCGGTGGCCGTGACGGACGAAGAAGTGCTTATCGAATCGGTGACCACGGTCGCGTTGCCGGTCGGTGTGGTCTGGAGCCATCTACTCGATATCGAGTATCGTCAGATCCTGATTGGTGCGGACAGAGTGGAGCTGCAAAATACTCGTAAAGGCCGGGCTGGCGAAGGCGCCGAGTATCGATGCTGGCATGGTGGGCGTGAGACCACCCAGCTGATCGTCGACTGGAAGCCCTTGGAGCGCATCGTCACCAGGGACACGACGAAAATGGGCGGTGCCACCTTTACGTTCCAGGCAGATTATCTGCTCGAGCAGGTTCCGGAGGGCACAAGGATCGTACAGCGGGCATCGGTTTACGACGGCCCTTCCGTGGCGACGGCGCTCATGAAACGGTTGTTCCCCCGACTCATGAGGGCTGAGTTCCAACGACACGTCGACGCATTTGGCGAAGCGATCGAACAGGCCTATGAGAAACGTCTCGCGACTGCGGATGCCGGACTCTAAGCACCTCGGCCAGTGCGCCATCCGAACTTCCTTGGAGTATCGAGGGTGGGTCCCCGGGGAATCGAACCCCGAACCTTCGGGTTAAAAGCCCGCTGCTCTGCCAATTGAGCTAGGGACCCTTGAGTTTCTTCGCGGGTCGGCACGTCAGGTTACCCAATGCCATAACCTGTTCACACTGTGAATCATTTCGGGATATCTTCGATGCCACCGGAAGGGGCTGACGAGCAGGCTTCGTTTCTCGACGGTCTTGTCGCCGCAGGTCATCGCGCTCTGGAACTTCCTTTCGTCAAGGAGTTTCCCTGGAAGGAAAAGCAGTGTCGTGCATTTGGACTTCTCGCCGCCGAACGTGGCCTCCAGTTGTCGGTCCACGCTCCCTATTTCGCGGTGCTCACCGTCGTCGAAGAGGACCGTGGAAAACAGGCGGTGTCTGCCCTGGAACACACCATGAAGATCGGGTCGTGGTTGCAGGCGCCGATCATCGTGGCCCACCTCGGACACACCCACGGGGAAGAACCCGACGTTCTCATGGGGCGGGTTGAGTCTCGACTGGAATCGATCAGCTCCAAGGTGGAAGATCTCGGTGTCAGTCTCGGCCTGGAAACGGCCGGAAACGACCGGTCTTTTGGCACGTTGGGCGATATCGCCCATCTAGCCGGTCGGTGCTCTTTCGTGAGACCGGTGGTCGATTGGGCACATCTCCATGCCATGACCGGGGGCGGTCTCACCACATCTGATGCATTCCAAGCGGTGTTTTCGTTCATCAAAGACTCGTTCCCGGCGTGGATGATCCAACCTCTCCATACGCAATTCACCGATAATGAGTTTGGTCCTGGGGGCGAAATCCGACACATTCCCTACGGCGACGGATCGTTGCGAGTGACGCCGATGATTGAAGCGGCACGGATTGCGGGTATCTCACTAACCGTCATCTCCGAGGCCCGGGAAGAAGCGTCGCATGAGAAGATCTGGGATGAAATGAGCAAGGCAGAAGAGTCATCGAACGAGCCGATAGGGCGACTCATTGCCAGCTCTGACGTGCCGTTTCCGGAACCAATCCGAGCCGTCAAAGATGGCAAGCATTTTGAGCCGGTCGATCTGGAACGACCACTCCGACTGAGCAACCTCGACAAAGTGTTTTTTCCGGACGTCGGATATACCAAGGGCGACCTGATCCAGTACTACGCCTCGGTTTCGTCGCTGATCCTTTCCCACCTGACAGACCGCCCGCTTTCGATGAATCGATTTCCCGATGGGATCGACGGCCCTTCCTTTTATGAGAAAAGGGCGCCGGGCCATCAGCCCGACTGGATGCGGACGGTTCCGGTCGTGTCCGACTCCCGGGGAGGCGTCATCGATTTTCTCGTCGCCGACAATCGGGAGGCAATGATGTGGTTCGCCAACATGGGTTGTATCGAGGTCCATCCGTTTCATTCCCGTGCGGGTCAACTCGATATGCCCGACTACGCGATTTTCGACTTCGATCCGGCTGACGGCTCGACCTGGGACCAATTGATTGCCGGTGCCCAATTGCTCAAGGTTGCCTTGGAGCGTCTCGGTCTGATCGGCTATCCGAAGCTCTCCGGATCCAAGGGCCTCCATGTTTATGTTCCACTCGATCCGGTTCACAGCTACGAAAGGGTTCGGCGGTTTGTCGGCGAGGTGGGGAGCTATCTGGCGTCGGCCAATCCAGATGATCTCACGATGGAATGGGACAAACCGAAGCGGAAAGGCAAGGTTTTCATCGATCACAACCGGAACGCATCCGGACAAACCGTTGCTGCTGTCTACTCGGTCAGGCCCCGGCCCGGGGCGCCGATCTCGGTGCCTCTACATTGGAGCGAGGTCTCCGAGGTGAAGAATGGTGACTTCACCATCGCCAACATCTGGGACCGAATCCAACGACACGGCGACCTATTCGCACCCGTCATTTTGGGCGGACAGACTCTCGACCAGGCCGAGGAGGCCCTTGGAATCGAGAGTTAGACGCTGGATTCGTCGGTCACCGTTGCCGTGTTGCGCGGCCAGGCGATGATGAGCGCCCCCACGATCATTGCGCCTATCGACACCCAGCCATTACGACTGAGACCAAGGAACCGGAAAGTGGTGTCGGTCCGGATCAACTCGAGGAGGAATCGCATCAAGCCGTACCCGATGAAGTAGATGCCGATCAGACGGCCCTTGAGTTGCGGATATCGTCTGTCTAGCCAGACGATGAGGAATGCGAGGCCGATATTCCATAGAGATTCGTAGAGGAAGGTGGGATGAAAGGCCGTGGCGTCTGGATACGCCTCGGGTCGGTGGGCGGGATCGATCTCGACACCCCATGGCAGGTCGGTCGGGGTTCCATACAATTCCTGGTTGAAATAGTTCCCCCATCTTCCAATCGCCTGAGCGGCCGGCAATGCGGGGGCCAGTGAGTCGAGCAGATCAGGGGTGCTCGCCTTCCATTTTCGAGCGTAGACAAACAATGCGATTGCACCCGCGGTGAGGCCCCCATAAAGGGCGAGTCCACCTTCCCACACGGCGATCACCTTCCACCATTCCCCTTCGAACCGGGAGAGATGGGTTGACACGTAGCCGAGTCGGGCACCGAGAAACCCGAAAATCAGAACCCGACCCAGTATCCGACCCAGGACTTCCGGATCGCCGCCTCGAGCGACGAATCGCCTCTCGGCAATCTGCCATGCAACGGCAACTCCGATGGCGATCAAGAGTCCGTAGAAGGTCACCCGAAGTGGTCCGATGTGGAAACTGTTCATCGGCGGGGACGGGAAGGAGGCAAGAACAGACATGAACTTTCCAAGTTAATCACTGGTATTTCTAACCAAAAAAGGGCAGGTGACTAGTCACTTGCGAGATTCGAGATCTGCTCCTCGGGATTTCGACCCAAATCCCGATAGCCTCTGCATGAGCCAAAGATCATCGACATCAAGAAGGACCCGAGTTCTCGCTTTGCTGGTCGCCGTAACCCTGTTCGTTCCCACCCTGGCCGCTGGTGCCGTCCAGACTCCTCGGCCTGGCTCGAATCTGTTTGTTCAGACCTCCGGTCCCAACGCCGGGATTGGCATCGGCGATTTTTATACCTCCCCGGCCGGCGGCGATACCGACCATCTCTTCGTCGTCCGTGTCCCGACCGACTGGCCCGCCGGCGTGCTCGTCACTGTCGCTCTCTACGACCCCGAACTCGCCACGCCAGATCCGAGTTCTCCGAGGGCCGCCGATGAGATTCGTGGCGGTGCCGACACCACCAGATTCATTCTCCGATCACCAGGTGGATCCACTGTCGCCGATGTCTCGTACTCAGGAGCTTCCACAAATGGCGTATGGGTCGAGCTAGCGACATTTGACCCTGGCGTGACCGGGCATGGCTCATATCTGCTGAGGGTTTCGACGTCGGACGATGACGACAACTCCTGGCGGGTTGATGCTTCCTACGACCCCGACTGTGCCCTAGGGTCGCCCTGTGTCGGTGTCGTCAATGGCAACGAGGCTGCGCGGGCACCTGCAGGTTCAGGTCCCCTTGCAGTAGGTGTCGTCCGCACCAGTTGGCAGCACGCTTCCTTAGGCACGAGCTGTCAGGACCATGTCTTCTATGTAAATAGCTCCACAGCTCGCCCGCTTCGCGCTCACAACTTCGACATGGATGGTTCCGGCTCGGTCACATATACCGCACCGAACGGCTCCACCGTCGCAGGAACGGTTTCTAGCAACGGGCAGTGGAATAACAGCCCTAACACCAACCGGGTTGGAGACATCCTCCCTGACGTAAGCGGCTGGTGGTCGGCTCGGATCTGCATCGGGAATCAGAACCAGTACGTTTTCGAAGCACCTTCGGCCGGGCCGTCTTTCCCTGAGCCACAGCCTGCCCCCCGACTTGAGGTCTCCAAGCAGGACGGTGTTGACCAGCTCACCGTTGGCACCCAAACCACCTACACCATCGTCGTCGACAATGTCGCCGACGAAGACGCCCTGCCTGGCGGGGCCTACGAGGTGGTAGCGACCGATTCCCTTCCTGCCGGACTTGCATTCGTCGGTTGTTCGTCCTCAGAGTTCGTGTGTACCGAGGATTCCGGCACCGTGATTGCGACGTTGCCGATTCCACTCCAGCCCGGAGACAGTGCTTCTTTCGATGTCGCCGTGACCGTGGTTGGCGATGTCGATTCGCCGGTTGTCAATCTCGTCACCGTCGACTACGAGGATTCGCTGGGCAATGGGTTTGAAAGTGTCCACGGCTCGGATTCGAACCTGATCGACTTCCGGCCCGCGCTACAGATGACACTCACTGGCGAGTCTCAGATCCTCCGGGGAGATGACACGATCGTCTCGATCACTGTGAGCCATTCCGCCGACTCCGACGGCACCGCCATCGATGAGCTTTTCCTAACTTGTGGAATTTGCATCACGCTGGACTACCAGAGTGGTGACACCGGAGACGATGGGGTAATGAATCTGGGCGAAACTTGGAGCTACACAGCAACTGTGGGTTCTGCGCCAGGCGACGCCGATCCGCTGCACGTTTCGGTTCGGGCGGCAGGTCTGGATCGGAATGACGAAGAAGTTGCCGTCTCAAGCTCGATTGATATCGATCTGGTGGACGCAGCGACGGTCTCCGGTGTTGTGTTTGAAGACCGAAACGGAAACGGTGTCCGGGACTTGGGTGAACCCGGCCTCGATGGTGTGACAGTTCTTCTGACGGATGAGTTCGGTACGGTCACTGTGGTGGAAACCGGGTTGGGCATCTACGAGTTCACGCACCTGTGGCCTGGCACCTACACGATCTCGACCGATCCCAGCATGACCTTTCCGGGGATAAACCCGACTACTGGTTTACTCACGTCCGTCGACTTGGCTGAGGGCGACGATCTCGACAACATCGACTTTGGCGCCGCCTATCCGGTCGAAATTTCCGGAAACGTCTACTACAACCTCGATGGGATGCCCGGCTTCGGTGTGGGCGATTCGGGCACATCCGGCGTGACAGTTGAACTCGTCGACGGAGCTGGGACGGTACTCTCCTCGGCGCTGTCATCTTCCGACGGGTCCTATGCCTTCGCCGCGGCGCCAGGCTCCTATCGAGTCAGAGTCGCAGGCAACGTACCATTTGGTTGGACAGCGCTTGCGCCCACCGAATCGAATCTAGGTCTCCTGGAGTCGGGGTCGATCAGCTCGGGGCACAACTTTGGACTGTCCAATTCTGCGCCGTTGCTTGTCACGCAGCGTCAAACGGTCATCATTGGTGGTCTATTGCAACCGATGCAAGCTGTTGATTCCGACAGCGGGGTCGCTATCTACCGGTTGATCTCCGGGATTCTCCCACCGGGCGTTTCGTTGAATCCTGATGGGACTTTTGGCGGTATCCCCTTGAGCAATGGGATCTTTGAGCTTCAGATCGAAGTGTGTGATGACGCCGACCCTTCCTTGTGCGCCACATATCCATACGAGTTGGAAGTGCTTGCCGTCCAGGTGGTCGCAGTCGACTCACTGCCATTCACAGGCGGTGAGCTGGGGGAGCTGGGGATATCTGGAGCGCTGTTGGCGCTTGGCGGTTCATTGGTCCTGGTTGCGGCCAACCGTCGGCGCGACCAAATCGTCGGCCGCGGAGATCTGGCTTAATTGACACCGTGTCGGGCCGCCGCACATGCGTCCCGTTACCCACATCTCATTTCGAATCGCTAGGTTTGCGACATGGATCTGTACTCCCGCGTCAATATTCTTGGTGGATTGTCCGTTCGCCTGCCCCATGGCGGGTTGGACGAGGCGATCCCGCTGGATAATGATCCCATCGGCAGGGTCCGGCATTGGATAGAACAAGGTGTTAACCATGTCCACGTCGTTGATCTCGACGCCGCAGCGTATGGGGACCCGCGAAACCGACCGATGATCCACGAGCTCCTCGCCACACTCGACGCCAACATCCAGGTTGCTGGCGGAATCCGCTCGGAGACGGAGGCGCAGTCGTTTATCGACGAAGGTGCCTGGCGGATCGTGATGGGCACGGCTGCCATCGAGAACCAGAATATGGTTTGGGACCTCTGTCGCCAAAACCCCGACAAAATAGTGGTTGCTCTCGATGTGCGTGCCGATGAGGAGATCGCAACCCGCGGTTGGACCCAGAACAGCGGTCGATATCTCGAGGAAGTGATGATCGAGATGTCTTCGGCCGGAGTGGTCGCGTTCATGGTGGCTGAAGTAGGAAGAGACGCCCTTGAGGATGCCCCGAATTATCAGCTGCTTGCGTCGGCCCTATCCACGGTCGAGGAGCCGATAATTGCGTCCGGGGGAGTCAGGAACCTCGAAGATTTGCGCCGTCTGGTCACGTTGGAGGCCTCTGGCCGACATCTCGCCGGGGTCATCGTTGGCCGTGAAGTAACCGCGGGCAGGTTCACCGTTCAAGAAGCGGCTGAGGTGCTAGCGGGCGGTGGTCCCAACCGTGCCCCGGGGGGCATCGTCGCTTCGCGGCAGTCAGTCGTCGTAGCTTCAGGCCAGCGGGCCCTCGAGTTTTTGGAAAATCAAGTTGGGCTAAATCGACTCCGGACTCCGAGCACCGGCGTGTCAGGGACTGTTCTCGAGATCGGCGAAGGACAACAGATCGAAGTGGTCGAGGGTGTCGAAGGGACCGAAGTAGCCACCGTCACTTTGATTGTCGAAGATCTCGACTTATGGAAATCCCACTTTGAATCTCAGGGAATCGGCGCTGTGATCACGTCAGTAGGTCTAGAAGTCACCGGCCCGGGCGGCCTGACCGTGAGATTCGAATAGCTCTCAGCGAACGAGGGTGCGGGATTGTTCTCTTACGAACAAACGCAAGTACCAGGGGCCGCCGCCTCCGGCTCCGGAGGTTCCCGATCCCTTCCAGCCTCCAAACGACTGGATGTCGGGCCAGGCGCCCGTAGTTGCTCCGGCCGCACGATTGACATAGGTCACGCCCGCCTCAATTTCACTGAACCACTTTTCGATTTCGGCATCGTCACCGGAGAACAATCCGGCGGTGAGTCCGAATTCGGTGTCATTGGAGAGTCTGAGACCCTCGTCCAACGAGTCGATTGGGGCCACGGCGACGAAGGGAATGAAGAGCTCTTCACTCCATACCCAAGAATCGAGTGGGGCTTCAACCACTGTCGGTTCGACGTAGTTCCCCTTATCGAACTCGCCGTCCTTGAGGACATTTCCGCCGGTGAGGATCTTGCCGCCACTGCTGTTGACCTCGGCGACTGCCTTTTCGAATCGAGCGATGGCCGCTTGATCTATCACTGGCCCCATGAAGGTCGATAGCTCGAACGGGTCTCCGACTTTGAGGTTCTTTGCCTTCTCCACCAACAATCCCACGAACTGGTCGTAAACGGGTCGCTCGACATAAACCCGTGATGTCGCCGAGCATTTCTGGCCACTCAATCCAAACGCGCCGCGGACGACACCCTGAGCCGCCACATCGAGATCGGCCGACTCTGTGACGATGGCCGGGTTTTTCCCGCCCATTTCGCACGCCACCGGTTTTGGCCGTCCTTCGTTGACCGTTCGATACAGGTGCATGCCCACCGGGTAGGAGCCGGTAAAGGTGAGGCCATCAACATCATCATGATGGGCGAGATGGTCGCCGACATCGTCGCCACCGGTCACGACGTGTAAGGCGCCGGCCGGGAGACCGGCTTCACGCATGATGTCGTAGAACTCGAGTGCCATGAGTGCCCCGGTGTTTGATGGTTTGAGAACAACCGTATTGCCGGTCAGCAACGCTCCGATCGACGGACCACCGGACAGGGCCAGGGGAAAGTTGAAAGGCGAGATCACGGCCCAAACTCCCCATGGTCTGAGCACGGATGTGTTTGATTCGTGTTCGCTGAGTGTGTTCAGCGGGGTGACAAACCCGTTGTGCTCTTCGATCTGCTTGGCGTAGTAGCGGAGAAACTCAACGGTCTCAGCGGCGTCGCCGAGGGCTTCGAGCCGGTTCTTGCCGACTTCATGGGTCATCAAGGCTCCGAGTTGAAACGTCCTCGCATCCATTATGTCGGCGGCTTTGACCATGAGGTCCCGGCGCTTTTCCCAACCCCAGCCTTCCCACTCCGGGGCAAAAGCCTTGGCAGCGGCCAAAGCGTCGTCCACATCGGCCAGCGTCGCCTGGGCGTAACTACCGACCAATACTTCATTGTTTACCGGCGAATATTCAGCAAAGAGTTGGCGATCCGTGCGCTCTTCGCCGTTGATCCAGACACCGTGGACCTTTCCAAGTTGCTTCGCCACTTCAGCGACTGCTCGGTCGAAGCCGTCATTAAGTTCGGCATTGTCCGCCGACATTGTGGCGTAGGTGATTTTCATCAGGAAATCGGTCCTTCCGGGAAAAGTTTCTTTACCTGACGATATCAAACTTGACGCAATGTTCTCCAGTCGAAGACTTAATGGGCCGATAGACCAGTATCGGCTGAGGGTTGCTTTACCGAACTAATGACTATGGAATCTCAGATTGCGGAGACGCTCCTTGGGTCGCCTTCGGATATGGCGCGTCTACATCGACGGGTAGTGCGCGTCGGCGCAGCCGCAGGATGGTTCTGCGCTGTCCTGTTCGTCCTGATTGGTCTGATCTCGGGCGACAGTTCCTACTTCATGGATGCGATAGGTCCGATCCTGGCGGGGACCCTGATGTCGGTCCAGGTCCTCACCCACCGGGAGAACGCCGGGGTGGCCCTTTTGGGGGCGGCGGTAATCGTGATTCTTGCCTTCCTCCTCGTAGGCGACGCTACAACTCTGCTGGCGGCGTCACTCGGGGTCGTGATAATCGCATCGATCGGGATGCTCTTCATCCAGGCCCGTCATCTCATTTTGACCATCGCGCTTTCAGCGTTGATGTTTCTAGTCCCGTTTTTTTGGGGGGTACCGGTTTCAGACGCCATCTCACTTGGATCAATCATGGCGGTGGGTTTCGGCCTGACTTCTGCCATCTTTTACGCAGTCCGCAATGCCGCTACCACACTCAATCGCAGATTCCAGGTGCTCTTCGAGCATTCCCCAACAGCGGTTCTCGAACTCGACTGGACCGAGTCGCTCAAATACACGAAGTCTGAGTTCTCTGGCCGCCCGGAGCGAATCAGGGGTTTTCTTGGGGCCTATCCCGACATTGTTCGCAAGGCTGCCTCGTTGGTGAAAGTCGTCCGCGCTAACCAAGCAGCAATCGACCTCCTCAAAGCGAGTGATCCAGAAATTGTTCTCGGTTCGATGGACGAGGATCTCATCCCTCAGGAATGGGTGGACGGGTACACCGAGGTCTTGATCAACCTCTTTCAGGGCGAGCGGTATCTCGATTTTGAGTTTCGGGCCGTGACCTTCGATGGGGATATCAAGTGGCTGAATGCTCGTTGTGTCAACGTCGCCAGCGCAGGGGAAGCCGATGGGGTTCTGGTGGCCCTTGCGGATACGACCCACCTCAAAGCGAAGGAAGATGCGATGCATGACCTCATCCGGTCGAAGGATGAATTCGTTGCTTCGATTAGCCACGAACTCCGCACTCCGCTCACAGCAGTCGTCGGACTTACGTCCGAGATGATTGACGGTGGCCTTGGTGGAGCCGAGCGGGATGAACTCATTGAGTTGGTGGCGAGCCAGGCCCAGGAGATGTCCTACATAATCGACGACCTGCTTGTGGCCGCCCGCGCAGAAATGGGCACGGTTGCGGTCGCCCTTGCCGAAGTCGACCTCAGCGTTGAGCTTCAGGCTGCCGTGGCAGGCGTCGGCATATATCTGGATGAGATCCCCACGGGGCTTCCCACTGCCATCGGTGATGGACCCCGAATTCGTCAGATCCTGAGAAATCTGCTGACAAATCTTGAGAGATATGGCGGTGCCAACCGCCGCGTGGTTGGCGGCGCTTCACGGGGTCGGGTGTGGTTGGAGATTCGTGACGACGGCTCTGGAGTCTCCGATGACGACGCAGCACGCATCTTCGAACCGTACGCCTCAGCACACACCGGAGTCTCCAGCTCGGTTGGACTTGGCCTCTCGGTAGCCCGCCGTCTGGCCGAACTGATGGGCGGGTCTCTCTCCTACACCCGTGACAACGGTGAGAGTGTTTTCAGGCTGGAATTGGGCTCGGCCGAAGAATCTCTATTTGTTTGAACTAGGCAGGATTTCTAACACGCACTAGTTTTTACGGGATGTCTGAGGTATTTGAGTACCTCTCGCTGCCTTTGCTGGTGGCTGGAGCCTATCTGGTTGGGTCGATACCGTTCGCCCAGGTTCTGGCGCGGCTCAACGGAGTTGACCTCAGATTGGTCGGAACTGGCAACGTTGGTGCCGGGAACTTGTCCCGGTCGGTTGGGAAGGGGTGGGGTGTGACCGCGGCTGTCCTCGACGGCCTCAAAGGACTGGTTCCCGTCCTGATCGCTCGCCAATGGATGGGTCTTGGATTGGGTGCCAGCGGTATGGCTGGTTTGGCTGCGGTTATCGGACACAACTGGTCGATCTTCATGAAAGGGCGTTCGGGACGCGGTCTGGCGCCCGCGGCGGGACTGCTTGTCGGGCTTGATCCCTTCCTGGCGATCTGGGTAGGTGGATGGGCCGTCGCCGGTTGGAGAATCGGTGGTGGTTTTGCTGGGTTCCTCGGATGGGGACTTCTCCCCCTCGCTGCACTCGCTCTGGGGCGACCTCATACCGAAACCATCTTTCTCGTCTTCCTGTCGTCGGTTTTGATTGGTCGAAGGATGCAAGGGAATCCTGATGATTTGCCCGGTCTGAGCCATGCGGTGAAGCGGGCCGTCTATGACACCGACCCTCGTGAAGATTTTGGCCAGCCAGTGGATGAATCCGCATCCCCATGAAAACCAAAAAGGTTCTTTGGATAGCGGGAATCGCCGGTGTGGCCTATACCGGTCTGCTCATCTGGGTTCTCAACTACTACCCCATTCCACCCATAAGTGGGTCCGCAGGAGTTCTAATAGCCATTGCGGCGGTGGCACAGATCGCGGCTAAGTGGTTCTTCGGTTCTTTGTTCCGGGAATCGGTGGAGGAGACAGGGCAAACCTTGCGGCCGTACTCGGCCTTCAAGGCTGCGATGGTTGGTGCAGGGGTGGCCCGTTTGATTCCGGCCGGCGGAGCAATAACTCCTGTCGCCATGTCATGGACCGTGCGAGACGAGGTGCCTTCCTCGGCAGGTCCGGCGATTCGAACGGTTCTGCTCAACTATTCAGGTCTGCTCATTCTCGCCGGTGGTGCCATTCTGCTGGAGCGTCCCACCGGACAGGTGCTGAAGGTAAGCCTGACGATCGGTGCGCCGGTCGCCGTCGTGGTTGGGCTCATTTTGATGTTTGGGTCTGGGAAGCTGGGTTCACTGAATAGGTATTTCCCTGATTTTCTCAGAAAAAAGCTCGAGCCGACCATGGTGAACCACCTGCCGGGTTGGCAATCTCAGCTTTATATCTGGTTGCGCCTGCTGATGGAGGCGCTGGCCCTTTATCTGGTTCTCCATGCTTTCGATATCGATGTCTCCGTTTTGGAGACGTTTGCTGTGTTTGGTGTGTCCCAATTAGTCGGTGGGCTCCCCGGGACGCCGGGTGGTTTAGGTGTCGTTGAAGCCGGGTTGGTTTTCGTATTAGGCGCCTACGGTTTTCCCGCTGCAACCACAGTCGCACCCGTGGTTGTATTCCGAATCGTTTCCTATTGGCTCCCGGTGGCCCTGAGTTTTCTCGCAGGAGGCTCCACGTTCCTCAGGTCGCAAGTGGCCGCCGAGGTGGCGGCAGAACACTGACAACCTGGTGTTATTGTCGGCAAATGGACCTGCAATTTTCTCTGAAAAACCAAGATGGCGACACGGTGACGAGTGACCGATACCGGGGTAAGGGATTGGTTATGTTCTTCTATCCGCGGGCGATGACGCCGGGGTGCACCACCGAAGCGTGCGACTTCCGGGACAACTATTCAGTATTTGATCGGGCCGGGTATGACGTTGTGGGTGTGAGCCCTGACCCTCCGTCGAGGAATGCCAAATTCCGGGAGAAGGAAGGGCTCGAATTCGACCTGCTTTCTGATGAGGATCACGAACTGGCCGAACAACTCGGTGCCTGGGGCGAAAAGAACAATTACGGCAAGAAGTCGATGGGACTGATCCGGTCGACTTTCGTGTTTGACGCTGACGGCGGATTGGCCAAGGAATATCGAAACGTTAAAGCCACGGGGCACGTGGCGCGAGTGGCTGCCGACCTACTCGACACCTGATTTTCCGAGTTCAATCCCGGCCATCGCTTCGAGCGCCTTGATAAGGGCATGATTTCC
>JBBKXI010000091.1:0-4446 GCA_037969415.1 Acidimicrobiia bacterium
GACGGGATGGACCCGGTTGCGGTGTACCTGGCAACACGCCTTGCTGCGAGGCGTGCCAGACAGGGACTGGGCCCGACATTGATCGAGGCGATGACTTATCGCTATGGACCTCACGCCACGGCTGATGATCCCACCCTCTATCGCTCCGATGCCGAGGTTGAGATGTGGAAAACCAAGGACCCGATCGATCGGATTCGCAAGTTCTTGGAGAATCGCGGCGAATGGGACGACCGCATCGGCGAAAAGGTCGCCATGGAAGTTGCCGACTTAGTCAATGCCGCCATTACGTCGATCGAGGCGGAACCCCTCCCGGGACGTGATGACGCCATCCGCCATGGGTTCAGCAAGATCCCGGTCCACGTGGTGGAGCAACTACACGATTTTCAGGATTCGCACGGAGAGCCAAGAACCGAATTCGCCGACGAAGAGGTCTGGCGGCCTGAGCCCGATCCGCAGATAGAAGGCGTCACCACCTCCATAACGATGGCCGAGGCTATCAACGCCGCGCTACACCAGGCTATGGAGAGAGACGACACAGTGGTCGTCCTTGGCGAAGACGTCGGGTTAAGCGGAGGAGTCTTCCGGGTGACAGAGGGTCTCCAGGTTAAATACGGCGAAGACCGGGTGATCGACACACCGCTCAACGAGTCCGGGATCGTGGGGACCGCCATCGGCATGGCGCTGGCAGGTGCGAGGCCCGTAGCGGAGATTCAATTTGATGGATTCGTCTATCCCGCGTTTGACCAAATCGTGAGCCACTTGGGTCGATTCCGATTTCGCACCAGGGGTACATCTTCGGTCCCTGTAGTCGTTCGCTTTCCCAACGGTGCCGGCATTGGAGCCCACGAGCACCACTGCGACTCCCCAGAGGCTTACTTCGTCCATGCTCCGGGGTTGGTAGTGATTTGCCCGTCGTCGCCCAGGGATGCCAAAGGCTTGCTCGCCTCGGCACTCGAAGGTGACGATCCGGTGATCTTCCTCGAGCCCAAGGTCTTGTACCGCGCCATGCGGGAGGAAGTTCCAACCGGCCACTACAAGATTCCAATCGGCAAGGCCCGCGTCCGGCAGACCGGTGAAGACGTGACGTTGGTCACCTATGGTGGGATGGTGCCTGTGGCGCTGGCTGCAGCCGCATCCGTTGACGCATCGGTCGAGGTGATAGATCTCCGTACGCTTTTCCCCTGGGATCGTGAAACTGTCCTCGACTCCGTCGCCAAAACCGGACGCCTTCTCCTGGTCCAGGAGCCTCAAGGGTCCGCCGGAGTCGCAGCAGAGGTCGCCGCCGTTGTCGCCGAAAAGGCCCTATACGATTTGAAAGTACCAATTCACCGCATCACCGGATTTGATGTTCCCTGGCCCCAATTTGCCATCGAGAGCCACGCCCTCATCGACAAAGACCGAATCGTGGCTGGCTTGACCCAAGTGCTCGGTGACTAGCGCGATCGGTACGACTCTTCGGAAAACCAAAGGGGTCGGCGCAAACTGATCTAGTCTTATTCACCGAGATGAGTCACCTCCGACCGGAAGCCAAATCACCCCACAAAATGTCATACTGCAAGCGCGGTAGCCATTTGTACGGGCCGACCCAGATCATAGGTGCCGGAATTCAACGCCAGGTCTGCAAAGTGTGTAACGACGTCACCATCGACCTGACCCAAGCGGACGCCACCAACTCGTCGGTCCTGGTCCATAGGAAGACGATCTCCGAACTCAAAGCCTGACTTCCAGGGTCCGTCCGCCGTTAATCTGCTTACCGTGACGAAGACGGTTACTGCCGCCGGAGGGATCCTCCTCAAGACGACAATAAAGGGAAACCTGAGAATTCTCCTGGCCCACCGGCCGGGATATGACGATTGGTCTCTTCCAAAAGGAAAATCCGACCCGGATGAAACTCTGGAGGAAACCGCGATCCGAGAGATCCTCGAAGAAACCGGCTATCACTGCCGTATCGTCTCGTCATTGGAGACCACCCGCTACCGGGTTGGTAGCGGGATAAAGGAGGTTGCCTGGTTCGCCATGAAGCCCCTCCCGGATAGCCCCGGATTCAAAAAGAACTCAGAGGTTGACGAGATCCGCTGGGTGAGTCGAGCTGAGGCGAGAAAGCTGGTCGATTACGACCTCGACCGAGCACTAATCGACAATCACGATCTGAAAAAAATTGCCCAAACCGGAACAATTCACTTCCTCCGACACGGGGCAGCGGGAAACCGCGACACGTGGACCAAGGAAGATCGAATCCGTCCCCTCACCAAGAAAGGTGGACGTCAGGCCGTGGCGATTGCGGAGTCGCTCAGGGAAAGAGGGATTGAACGTATTTACTCCAGCCCCTTCAAGCGGTGTATCGACACGGTGCGCCCTCTGGCCAAAATAATCGGAGCAGACGTCGAGGTCGTTGATGCTCTCGCCGAGGGCCCAGACGTTGATGCCGCATATGACCTGATCCATGAGATAGCAGGGACCAATGCGGTCCTGTGTTCCCACGGTGATGTCATACCGGCGACTATGAATCGACTCATGTGGCTCGGCCTCCAACTCCACTCGCCCTTCTACTGCTCCAAGGGCTCGATCTGGGAGATCAAAATCGATCAAGGCCGCTATGCCGAAGCGGTATACGTTCCTCCACCAAAATTCTGATGTGATCTGACGACCGACCGGTCATCCTCACCGTCATCATGCCGGTGCCGGGTCGATAACTCCAGTGAAGTCAGGGGGAGGGGGAGGAGCAGGTACCGGTGCCCGTGTCGCGGCACCGTCGACTCCGGCGATGACGGGGAATGCGCCATACACCGAACCCGGACACAATCCGGGGCTGAATGACCAGAGGTCACCCGGAGACTCGCACCCATCGGGATAGGCCATCACCAATAAGCGTTCGCCAGGGAGCCAACCGACCGGATTGGTGGTCCAGGAGTTCAGCGGTTCCGGGACATCGACGTTGCTTACCGCAACATGTGCCCCTTCGACACACCGTGCACCGGGAGTCCCGGCAGTCCGATAGGCGAGCATGATCGGGTCGAATGGAGACGGAATCAACATGTCGAGCGCCTCATCTGACTCGACAATTATCGGCCCATCGAATCCACCCTCTGCGGTGAGTTCTACCCGATGAATGTGCGACATACCGTCGTCATGGACGGCGACAAAGATCGGCTCGCCCAACCATGTCCAGGCCGGATCGGAGAGGATTGCTCCCTCGTCGAACGCCAGAAGGAGCGGGTCGGTGCCCTGGTTGGTGGCAAGCCACATTCCGTACTGGCCAGTGAAGTCGGTGCCGATGGCAAGGAGATGCTCCCCGGCGGGGTGGTAGGCCACGGCGTCCGTTGTGGCCAGAAAGGTGATGTCGGTCTCGGTCCCGTTGTCGATTGCGACTTTCCAAAGTCTGTCCGCGGTGAACGCGACAACGCTGGACCCGGTCGGATGGGTCCAGCTGAGCCCGGTGGCTTCCGGAGGGGAGTACTCGAAGTCGGGCCCCACTGCCGTCGTTCCGATGACAAGCGCGGTGCCGGTTGGGTTCCACCTCAAGTCTGCCGAGGCGACCCTGTCGAGCAGGCAACGAGGTGAGGAGCTGTCAGGGCCGAGGGCGTAAAGAAGTGTTCCGATGAGCACCGTTACCTCGCCGTCCACCTCCGGTCTATCGAGTTGACACGGTCCGTCGGGAAATGCGAGGACGGGAAATGAAACCGCAACGGTTGTAGTCGTGGTCGTCGCTTCGGATGTAGAGGTGGTGCCCGCGAGTTCGGAAGTTGGGGTCGTGCTGTCCGAGGAGATCGTGGCCGGCGGATCTACGACACCACCGGTACACGCCACCGACACCATGCCAACGAGCACCGTGAGCACGACAAGCTTCATCGCCGGAAGAATAGGCCAGTCAGACCCACCGAAAAGGCTCTTGACGGGTCTAGATGCTCTTCGTCCCTGCGGTCCAGTCGGCGTACAGGTCCGAATAGACGCCGCCGGCGGCAAGCAAGTCCCGGTGTGGGCCGGACTCAACCAGACGTCCGCTGTCGAAGACGAAAACGGTGTCGGCGCTCTCTGCAGTAGCAAGGCGATGGGCAATCGTTACCGCCGTACGGCCTTCTGTGAGCCGTTCCATCGCATGTCGTAGCGCTACATCGAGAGCCGGATCGACTGCCGAGGTCGCCTCATCCAGGACCAAAAGGTCGGGCGATCCGATCCACGACCTGACCAGGGCGACCAGTTGCCTCTCACCTGCGCTGAGATTTCCTCCACGTTCCCCGACCACAGTATCCAACCCTCCTGGTAACGCGCTCAGCCAATCACCGAGATCGAGTTCGTGAAAAGCGGTGAAGATCTCCGCATCGGTGGCGTCTGGTCGCCCATAACGCACGTTTTCAGCAATTGTCGTGTCGAAAAGGAAACCTTCCTGGGGGACAAAAGCAATCCTGGAGCGAAGTTCAGAAAGGGGAACCCGGGCGAGATTCACCC
>JBBKXI010000092.1:0-6480 GCA_037969415.1 Acidimicrobiia bacterium
GTTGGCCACCATACCCAGGAGAACCCCTGAGTCATCGACAACCGGCACCCCGAGAAGGCGGTAACGCTGGCAGATGTCGGCGATTTCCTCCCGGTCGGTCAGAGGGTGGGCGGCGATCGGGGTCGGCACCATTACATCGGCCAGGGTCACTCCCGGGCGTTTGAACACGAGGTGGCGAAAAGAAACCACACCTTGCAGTCGGGAATCATCATCCACGACGTAGATGTAGGAAAGATTCTCAGACTCCTCGTGAAGCTGTCTGATCCGTTCAATCGCTTCACCTGTGGTCAGGCCAAGCGGGAGCGAAGCAATGTCTGTGGTCATCAGTCCACCAGCTGAATCGGACGGGTAGAGAAGCAGCCTCCGGTATGTCGCCTCGGTGTCGTCGTCGACCAGATTGAGAACATCCCCGAGCACATCTTCGTCCAACTCAGCGAGGAGGTCAGTTGCAGCATCGTCAGGCATTTCGGCAATGGCAGCCGTTAGACGCTCCAACGAAACGTGCTCCACCATTTCCGCTGCGAGTTCAGGGGAGATCTCCTCGAGCACCTGTGCCGCTTCGCGAGGTTCCAGGGTGGAAATCAGACCGGCGGCGTCTTCCTCGCGTAATTCTTCGAGGACGTCGGCTGCATCCACAGGCGACGCGTCCACCAATGCCTCCCACTCTTTGGAGCGGAGTTCGAGGTAGTCGGCCACCTCGTCGCGGTCCCTCCGGGCGGCGGCAACCAGAGTATGGGCTAGATCTCGGGCTTTTCTGAGTCGGAACCTCAATTGACCACCTTTAGCAATCCGCCCGACAGGCTAATGGTGGCTAGGCCTCGTAGGGTCGCACCGACTTGATTGTGACTGCGAGTTTTCCGGCAGGCGCGTCGTATTCGACCGTATCGCCAATAGCGGCACCGATCATCGCAGCGCCGAGCGGGCTGTCGGGCGAGGCGAGGAGGACTCCGGGAATTTTGTTTTCTTGTGGGGCGACGAAGAATTCCATCTCGTCACCGTCACCGTCGACCACGGCTACTACCGATCCGATCTCAACGAGGCCGGAATCTTCGACTTCTCGTACTTCTGCGGTTCGAAGCAGGTGCTCGATTTTGCGGATGCGGGCCTCCATGAGTCCCTGCTCGTTCTTGGCGGCGTCGTAGTCGGCGTTCTCGCGCAAGTCGCCGTGAGAGCGTGCCTCGGCGATCCGGTCTTCGATCTCGTGGCGACCGTCCCTCTTGAGCAGCTCTAACTCCTCCTTCATTTTTTTGAATGCGGCAGGGGTGAGGAAGGTGGTTTCTTCGGACATGGGGAGAGGAAAGGGTAACCAACCGATCGTTCTTAGTTAAGTTTCACTTCATGTCCGATGTCCGTCTCACCCGGTACAGCCACGGCGCTGGCTGAGCCTGCAAACTCGGCGCTGCCGAGTTGGCGCAGGTCTTGCGTCCCGTCCATGGCCACCCCGCGACTGAACATCCTGATCTCCTGATCGGTTTGTCGGTCGCTGACGACTCCGGCGTTTATACGCTGGGAGACGGTCGCGCCCTGGTCCAGACGGTTGACATCTTCACCCCGGTGGTCGATGCCCCCTACGATTGGGGACGGATCGCCGCCGCCAACGCCCTAAGCGATGTCTACGCGATGGGTGCCGATCCCCTGACAGCTCTTGCCTTTCTCGCTTGGCCCCGCGATGAGCTGCCATTTCAGGTCGCCGGTGAAGTGCTCCGCGGCGGGCTCGATGTGATGAAGCTCGCCGGGTGCACGGTTGTCGGGGGCCACTCTGTTGATGGACCGGAGCCGATGTTCGGTTATGCGGTTACCGGGTTGGTCGCCGCCGGTGAGGCGGTCGCCATCTCAGGAGCGCGTGCCGGAGATGTTCTGATTTTGACCAAGCCGCTGGGCATCGGGATCGCAACCACGGCGATCAAACGGGGTTTCTGCCCTCCCGGCCTGGCTGCGAAGGCAATCGAGCAAATGGCCACCCTGAATTCCCTCGCCGGTGCTGCCCTCATTTCCAATAGCGCCCATGCCGCTACCGATGTCACCGGATTCGGTCTTCTCGGCCATCTCCGAGAGATGTGTGAGGCGTCGGGGGTCAGCGCTAATATTGCCTTTGGCGATGTACCCGTGCTGGACGGTGTCTTAGATCTACTCGCGCAGGGTGCCTGGGCGGGCGGTTCGAAACGCAATTTGGAGTCGGTCCGAGACGTGGTGGATTCTCGGGATGTCGACATCCGGATTCTGGCCGACGCTCAGACTTCCGGCGGGCTCCTCGTGGCGCTCGACCCTTCGGATGTTGATGGCTATCTAGTGGCGGTTCCCGGCGCTGTGATTATTGGCGAGCTGGGCGAGGGAGAGGGCATCACCGTTATTTCATAGCGGCGTGGGTGATTACCCCGGTCAGGGGTGCTTTTTCACTCGGAGAACGGTTGTTCTGGATGGTTGGCCGGTTGGCGGTAGCGGTCGTGTCCTTGCCAATATGGTGACCATGGATCCCCGAGAACGGCTCGAATCGATAGCTGACGCCTTGTCGATACCGCGAGTTCAGAGGCACATCTTTCTCTGTGCAGACCAGACCACTCCGATGTGTGCCCCGTTGGAGGAAACCAGCGCCCTCTGGTCCCATCTCAAGAAGCGCCTTAAGGAACTCAATCTTGCCTCCGCACCGCCCCCCTGGTATCGCAAACCCGGGGTTGAGGCGATCCCGGTCTCGCCCGGCGATGGCTCGGTGTTGCGCAACAAGGTCGATTGTTTGAGGATCTGCGAACAAGGACCGATCGCCGTTGTATATCCCGAAGGCACCTGGTACGCACACTTGAACGTCGAGAGGCTCGATCGAATCATCGATGAGCATTTGGTTAACGGAAGGCCGGTGAAGGAGTATGTGTTCTCGGTCGGGAGTCTCGAGTCATGAGATTCTGGACGAAGACGCTCCTGGCGGCCCTGGTTGTCCGGGCCCTCGCTCCTGTTCTGACCCCGAAGTTCAAGCAACCGCAGATTCATCCGTGGAGACAGCCGGGCCGAACGGTGTTTGTTGGAGATAGCGAATTCCTGGTCAGGGAGGCAGGCCCCGAGAGCGGCGATCCCTTGCTGGTGATACACGGTTTGGCCGGTTCCTCGCTGGCAGAGTGGTACGAGGTTGCCCCCCTGCTCGCGGCAAATCGCCGGGTGATCTTGCTGGACCACCGGGGTCACGGATTGTCGGTGCTCTCGCGCGGGCCATACGAAATCAGCGATGAAGCTGACGATATTGCCGGTGTTCTCGACCAGCTCGGGGTTGATGCGTGTGATGTGGTCGGCTACTCACTGGGCGGGGCAGTTGCCCAGGAGCTGGCCCATCATTATCCCGGCCGGGTGAAGAAGCTGGTTTTGGTGGCGACTTTTGCCTATCACCACCAACCTCTCCGCAGTCTCCGAGCGGTTGGAAGCGTTCTGGTTCGCGGATTCGAGCGAATATTTGGCTTTGGAACTCCGGATGTGCGGGCGGGTTACCTGCTCGCCACCGGGGCAGTCGCCCCCGAACATGGCCGTTGGTTCTGGGAAGAGACCCATCGTCGCGATGTCGATGCTGGCGCCCAGGCATCGCTGGCGATGCTCCGTTTCGATTCCCGGGAATGGATCGGGCGTATGGAAACGGGGACATTGGTAGTGATTCCCACTGCCGATCAGCTGGTACCGGTCTCCTGGCAGTACGAACTCGCCTCGCTGCTACGCAATGTTGAGGTCTCGGAAATCGCCGGTGCCCATCACGAGCTTCCCTGGACTCACCCGGGACGACTCGCCGATGAAATCGAGACTTTCCTAACCAGATAGTGGTTTCAGGACGAGAATGTTGGCCGCCGCTAGGTCCACCTGGGAGCGGTCCCACAGCATGGGGTGCTGGACACCATCGGTCCACATTTCGATCATGTCGGCATAGTTTCCGTGGAAGGCGTGGCCCGACTGCCCGGTCGTGTGGATCGATGTCGAACCGGCGAGGTCTCCAAGGTCGACAACCATCCGCATTGAGGGCACCCAGTCGACTTCGTATCCAACGGTCACATTCCATCCCACCGAGTTGACGATCGAATCGCTACCCGCCACCCGATTCGGAGCTGAACGGTTGAACAACCATTCCACCGGGGCGATGCCGGATTGCCCCAACGTCTGATTCTCGAACGAGGCAAGATGGAGGTCGCCCCAACGCCATTTCTCACTGTCAGACCCGATCAACTCAGTCATTTCGGCATGGGCTGAAGCCATAGCCGCTTCCATGATCTCGGCGGCCGACTCGACGTCGGGAGTGTTTTGATTGTCCCAGAAGGGATCTTCGGGATCGTTCACCAGCTCGGAGACGACTTCGAACCACCGACTTCCTCCTTCCGGGCGTTGATTCTCGGGAAGATCGTCGGTGAATGTGAGGTCGAGAAGGTGGCGCCAGGTCCCTTGATACGCCGCCGCTCCCGGCGAGTCGGTACCGACCTGGAATCCGCTGTTGCCGGGGGACCACGCTTCCAGCAAGTTCTGGACCTCCAAAACCTCGGGCTGTCGGGTCGGGACGCTGAGGAGGGCGGGGACGATATTGGCGGCACCTCCGTCGCGGTTGTCCATCTGCATCCTCTGCACCGATGCGACATCATGCTTTTGCGAGTCATTCAGCAACTCTTCGATCCGCGCCGCCCGATAGCCGTAGGCGCCGTCGCGTCCGATGAAGGGCAAACTGCCCGCGACGAGTATTGGCTGGTTGGCCGTCGCTATGTAGCCCCGCTCTGGATTGAAAAGAAAGGGCATTTCCTCAAAGGGAACCGTTCCGACCCAATCATTAGCCGTTTCCCATCCCGGCAACGGTCGAAGCCCGTCCGAGTTGGGTCGTATCGGGATTTCTCCCGTGGACTGAAATCCAATGTTCCCCACCGTGTCGGCATAGACCAGGTTCTGGGCGGCGACGTCCCACATCGATGCAGCGGCCCGGAACTCCTCCCAATTCGTCGCGAGGTTGATCGCAATGATCGACTCGACCAGGGTTGAGGGCTCCAGCGATTTCCAGGCGAGGGCGACCGCATAGCCCTCTGAATAGTCGGTCTCCGGGTCGATCACTTCGTCGGCGCCGCCGTGGAGATCCGAAATTATCGGCCCGTGCCGGGTGGTATAGACATCGTATGTTTCCGACTCTCCTCCGGCGATGTTGATCGTCTCGGATCGCACATTCATGTCGACCCATACGCCGTCAACCTCATACTGGTTCGGGCTGTCCGGGTTGACCTTCTCGATGAAGAGATCCTGAGTGTCCGCTGCCTCAGTGGTGACACCCCATGCGATGCTGGGGTTGTGGCCGATCACGACCCCGGGCGTTCCCGCGAAAGTAAACCCGACAACATCGAACGGGCAATCAGGCCCGACGGCGTTGCAGTGAAGCCCTACCTCGTACCAGATTGACGGTATTTGGTTGGCCAGGTGCGGGTCGTTGGCAAGGATCGGCATTCCACTCGCGGTAAGGGCTCCTGATATCACCCAGTTGTTGGATCCGATACCTTCGAAACCGCCACCGGTCAAGGCATTTACCAACCGTCGACCGTCATCGGCCGAGTTCAATGCTGCCATTGCACCCGCCGGGACTCCGACGGTCCACGGTGCGTTCGAACCGGTACGTAGGTCTTCGGGGACGATGACCGGATGGTCGTCGGGGTAGGGCGGGAACAATTGTCCTACTTGTTCGACAGTGAGTGTTTCCGCCAGAAGGCTTCGGGATACTTCGTCTGAGAAGTTGCCGCTCAGATCCCATGACATCACCTTTGCCCAGGTGAGCGTATGGACCGGAGTCCATGGCTGGGGCTCGTATCCGGGTGCCGAAAGGGGAAGGATGCCGTATTCGAGGCTAAGACTCGAACCCCGGTGGTCGGCGAGATAAGCGTTGACCCCATCGGAGTACCACGCCAGGATGTTGCGAGCTTGGTCTGACATCATCTCAAGCTCGATTTCAGCGGTGCCAGCAAAGTCAAACGCGCGGAGAAACTTGTCCGTGTCAACCTGGGAGTCGCCAAACATCTCCGACAGGCGGGCCGACCCGATGTGACGCCAGAAATCCATCTGGAAGAAACGGTCCTGGGCTTCGATGTATTCCTGAGCTCTAAAGAGGTCCGACGTCGTATCGGCATAGATGTGGGGTATCCCATACTCATCTCGGATCACCCGAACCTCGTTGTCCAGACCGGCTACCTCGAGGTCACCATTGAGTTGCGGGAACGAAGCACGAACTGTGAGAAATGCAAAGACCCCAAGGCCAGCGATCACGACCAACAGAAGAATCAGAAGACGTTTCAGCCAACGCATCCGGCGAGAATACCCAGCCGTGGCGTTGCTTTCCGTTATCTCCGATCCTGCGAATAACGTTGCGCCATGAAAAATTTTGTCGTATTGGTGATGCTTGGATTGGTGGTCGCCTCTTGCGGAGGCCAACCCTTGGCGGCCACAACCACGATTGCGTCAACGACGACCAGCACCGGGGTGTCGACGTCGACAACG
>JBBKXI010000093.1:0-3484 GCA_037969415.1 Acidimicrobiia bacterium
CCGGCGGACAGGGTCCAGCTCTTCTTTCTGTTCTAGGTATAACTCCTCGTACCGAGGGTCAATCCAGTTGGCATCGTTGTTGTTCCCGAGCTCAGCTTCGGTGAAATAGGACAGCATCGGGTCCGGGTCCACGAATGGCGTCCACCCCCAGAAGAAGGTGTCGTAGGTTCCATCGACGATGACCCCGAAGAGGGCATCCTGGTCGTACGATGCCAGATCCACGCCGATTCCGATCTCCTCCATCCAACCGGCGAACAGATCACCGATCGGAGCGGCAATGTCACTATCGGTATTGACCGCATGGCGGAGGACAATTGGGTTGGTGCCATCGGGCATCTCTCGTACCCCGTCTCCGTCGGTGTCGGCGTAGCCGGCATCGTCGAGGATTTGGTTGGCTCGAGCCACATCGTATGTGAACGCCTGGTCGTCCGGGATCTCCGGGACCCACTTCGATGGGTCAGCCCCCGGGCTAACCGTCTCCAACGGGTCAGCAAGGCTGAACCATATGTCCTCGATCACCGCTTCCTTGTCAATGGCAAAGTTGATTGCCCGACGGACTTCGAGGTCGAGCAGTGCCGGGTGTGGCTGACCTTCCGCGGCGCCGCCATTGATGGCGATTTCGTCAAATCCGCCCTGCAGCCCGGCAATCATCTCAATGTCGGGATCGGCCTCCAGGGTGGCTGCCGAACCGGCCGGGACCAAGTGGGCAGCGTCCAACTCACCTTGTTGGAGGGCAGCAACCATGGCGTCGGGGTTGGAAAAGAGCTGGAAAATCACTTTGTCGATCGCTGGCTCCTCACCGGCCCATCCCCAATAATTGGGATTGGCCACCATCACCACTGACTGGCCCTTGGTGAAACTGTCGATAACAAATGGGCCGCTGCCTACCCCGTCAAGAGCGTCGTATGCGACGGTGGCGTCATAATCGGTGGCTATTGGTTCCCAGATGTGCTGCGGAACCAGGTAGACATCGAGATTGGGGAGCTTGGGATCAGGAACTGACGAGGTCACTTCGATGGTCCGATCGTCGATGGCGACGGCATTCATGTTGCCCACCGTTGAGACCATGTTGTCCCATTCCTGGTCTCGCCCCGTGTTGATATTCCAGACGACATCGTCAGCAGTCAGCGGTTCACCGTCGGACCACTTCAGATCCTCACGCAAGGTGTACGTGTACGTGAGGCCGTCGTCAGAAGCTGTCCAAGACTCTGCCAAACCAGGGATGGGCTCAAAATCGGCGGCCGCCTTATCGGTGAGAGTGGCGTAGTGGACGTTCCAGATTTCGTACTCACTCACCGCGAACCCGGCAGTCGGGTTGAGGGTCTCCCAGTCCTGGGTGAGCCCGATGCGGAGGATGACCTCGCTGTCATCTTGGGCCAAAGCGGCGGGGGCGACAAGGGCCGCCAGGAAAGCAAAAACAAGCAAGAGAACTGAACGTCTCATCAACCGGCCTCCGATAATTTGTGACGAGGCAGCGTATACCTCTCTTAAAACAAAACGCCTCGAAACGGGGTCATTTCTGAATCACTGTTCAGCCAGTTGACAATCGCGCGCTCAGTAGATTCCCGAACGTATCCGTTGGTAACGCATATGCGATTCGGCCATGGCGTCCGATCATCGTCTCGGCGGCACAGAGAGCGTTGAGAATCGATTCCTCGACAACGTCAGCGGAAGCCCGAATCAATGGGGTCATTCGATCGTGATGAAGTGTTCGGATCGTGTGGACACCCTTCCCAACGGGAACATGATTTCCCGTGGCGAATGCGAGAAAAATATCACCTGAACTGTCGTGCCCGTAGCCTCCGACCCGCGCTAAACCGACCGTTGCCCGACGGGCAAGACGACGACACTGATCGGCGATCAGCGGGGCATCGGTGGCAATGATGACGATGATCGAACCGTCGCTCTCCGGTTGCTCGCCATCCCATGCTGACGGAACGACATCGAACCCCAGGCTCCTCCCAACTGGAATCCCGTCGATTCTAAGGTCGGCCCGAATGCCGTAGTTAGCCTGAACCAGCGCGGCCACGGTATACGTTTCTCCATCAACATCCACCAGCCGCGATGACGTTCCGATGCCCCCCTTGAACTCGTGGCAAATCATCCCGGTGCCACCTCCTACGTTCCCTTCCGCGAGGACTCCCGGGCGAGCATTCTCGATCGCGGCAAAAGCGTCCTCGTCAATGAGGGGAAACGACTCGGCATCGTTTAGATGTCCATCCCAGGTCTCGGCGGCAACCGGCAGATAAAAACTCCGTTCCAGATCGTGTTTCGCTAGATATTTGGCAAGGGCATCGCGAACCATTCCCACTTGATGGGTGTTAGTGAGGCCAATCGGCGTGCCCAACAACCCCGACTCGTCGATCCACGGGATCCCGGTCATCTCACCATTGCCGTTGAGGACCGCCACACCGCAATAGGCAAAATCCGACCAGATCCTCCCCTCGCGAGGAACGATCATGGTGACTCCCGACCGGACCACAGATGGCTCATCTCGAATCACTGTTTGATGGCCAACCCAGACCCCGGCTACATCCGTAATCGCATTGTGCTCGCCAACCGGAAACTCTCCGATGACCACCCCGAAATCACGGATTCGTGGTTTCACATCAGATACCAATCGAGGAATCGTGCCAACCTCTGATAGAAGTCAACCTGAGGCCCGGTGCGGAGGAACCCGTGCCCTTCGGTCGGGTAGGTCACGTACTCAAAGGTCTTGTCGAGACGTTTCAACTCATCCACCAATTGCGACGATTGATCCGGGTGGACCCTGGCGTCCTGCTCGCCGTGGGCAACGAAGATCGGACGCTCAATGTTCTCCACCATCCACAAGGGAGATCCGTCCCGATACGCCTGCCGATCCTCAGATGGAGACCCCATCATCTTCTCTAGATCTTCCCGTCCCCCGCGGTCGCCCTGGGCCCAGGATGTGGCGATGTCGGAATCTCCATACTTGGCGACTCCGCAAGCGAAACGATGTTCGGGGTCGCGGGCCAGAGCAGCCAGTGCCAAGTAGGACCCATAGCTAGCCCCGAAAATGCCGATCCGATCAGAATCGATCCAATCGAAGTTCGCGAGGTAATCGGCGGCCGCCAGACAGTCTTCGGTGTCAGCAACACCCCACACCCCGCGATTGGCCCTTTCGAAGTCCCGACCGTAGGTAGTGCTGCCGCGAAAGTTGATCCCGAACCAGGCATAACCCTTCTCAATGAAGTATTGGGCAGGGCCGTCCCATTGGTCCCCGTAAACGCTCGTCGGCCCGCCGTGGGGATAGACAATCGCTGGAAATGGTCCGTCGCCCTCCGGTTGAAAGAGAAATCCGTGGATCTCGAGACCATCAAATGACAGATAGGTAGCGTCGAGATAGGGCGTGTGATTTGCGGCACGAATCGCTGCCGGGATTCCTTCATAGACGGGTTCTACTAATCCTTCTGAGGTGACGGAAACGAGACGAGATGGAGACGCCTGACTCTCGTGGACACCC
>JBBKXI010000094.1:0-9420 GCA_037969415.1 Acidimicrobiia bacterium
GAGTACTCCCTCCGCAAGCGGAGGGAGAGAAAGAAACGTCCGGGTACTCCCTCCGTCGGCGGGAGAGAATGAGTTATTCGGCGGCGTCTGAGATTGCTTCGGTCATTGAGGGGTGGACCATCAGCGTTTCCACCAGTGTGCTGGCAGTCACGTCCGCTTGAACTGCAAGTGCGATGACGCCGATCAACTCGGAGGCGCGGTGCCCGACAATGGTGCCACCCAGGACCACACCGGTGGCAGGGTCAGTGGTGACTTTGACGAAACCCCTGGTGAAGTGTTGCAGCACCGACCGGGCGTTTGAAGCGAACGGGACTTTGGTAGTTCGCACCTTGCGACCCTGGGCTGCTGCGGCAACCTCCACGAGGCCGACTGAGGCAATCTCGGGTTCAGTGAATATCGCCTCCGACACATTGGAATAATCGATCGGTGTGACGGGAAGGTCCATCGCATGGTGTGCAATTTTTCTCCCCTGCATCGAAGCAACTGAGCTGAGGGGCATTTGCCCGGTGACATCGCCGGCGGCGTAGATGTCAGGGTTAGAAGTGCGCTGATACTCGTCGACAATTATGTAGCCGTTGTCGTGTTTCACACCAGCCTCATCGAGACCGAGGCCATCGCTGAGTGGCACCGATCCCACCGCGAGCAGTGCATGGCTGCCTTTAACCACGCGGCCGTCGTCGCAATACACGGCGACGGATTCGTTATCGACTTCGATTCGTTCGGCGCGAGCACCTATAACCAGTTTCACCCCCCGCTCGAGGAAGTCTTCTTCGAGGACGGCCGCCACTTCGGCGTCGCGGTGCGGAAGTATCTGCCGACGAGATACGACGAGACTCACCTTCGAGCCAAGGCTTTCGAAAATGTGGACAAATTCAACACCGGTGACACCGGACCCAATCACTATCAGGTGATCGGGAACCTCGTCCAGGTCGTAAGCGTGGCGGGTGGTCAAAACCCTCGAACCATCGACCGGGGCCCATTCGGGGATCCGCGGCGTGGACCCAGTGGAGAGGAGGGCCTTGTCGAACGAAACGGTGGTCTCTTGACCATCGGGCCCGGTGATTATGGCTTTGTTCTTTCCGATCAGACGCCCGGAGCCCTCGAACAGAGCAACATCCTGAGATGAGAGGAGTTCCACCCAGTTGGAATTGATATCGGCGGTAATGTCCCTAATCCGTAGCGCCAGGACACCGATGTCCACCGTGCCCGGGTCGTTTACAAGTCCCAGCTTTACGGCGTTGCGGACCGATGTATGACGGAGGGCGCTCGCCGCCATCGTCTTTGAGGGGATGCAATCCCAGAGATGGGCGGCCCCACCCACGATGTCCTTCTCGACGAGGGTTACCCGTGCGCCGTTAGCCGCCGCTGTCGTGGCTGCCTGAGTGCCGGCGGGCCCGCCGCCAATGATGAGGAGATGAGTTTTCGTATCCATGCTCAGCCGGAAACGCTAATCGCAGGTCGGTAGGTTTCCGGCATCACGAAGGTCGATATACCCCGAACACCCCACGGAGGACATCGGAAATCTCACCGATAGTGGCGCCGATCGCCAGCGCCAACCGCATGGCAGGGAGCAAGTTGTCGCTGGAACCGGCGACTTCGCCGATTTCGTCGAGAGCGCTGTCCACTCCGGCCTGGTCTCGAGTTTGACGATGACGCTTGAGCCTGTCTATTTGCCCTTGTTCGAGTCGAGGGTCGACTTCGAGAACTGGTATCGGAGAATCGGCATCGGCCACAAACTTGTTTACCCCAACTACAACACTCTCGCCACTTGACTGCCTTTTGGCTTCGATATATGCCGAATCCTCGATCTGGCCCTGCATCCAACCGTCCTCGATGGCTTGCACCGCGCCGCCACGAACTTCAATCTGGTCAAGAAGATCGACCGCAGAAGATTCCAGCGCCGACGTCAGCGATTCGATGAAATAGCTTCCTGCCAGTGGATCTGCGGTATCGGTCAGGCCCGATTCGGCGGCGAGGATCTGTTGGGTGCGAAGAGCGACAAGCGCCGACCCGTCGGTTGGCAAACCCAGAGCCTCGTCGTAGGCGTTGGTATGGAGCGACTGGGTGCCACCGAGCACTGCACCCAACGCCTGGATTGTGGTGCGAACGACGTTATTGATTGGTTGTTGTGCAGTAAGGGTTGAGCCGGCCGTCTGAACGTGGAAACGCATCGTCTCCGTCCGTGGATCTTTAGCTCCCGCAGCCCTCATTTTGTGAGCCCAGATCCGACGGGCGGCCCGATACTTGGCAATTTCTTCGAACATGTTGTTGTGGCCATTCCAAAAGAAAGAAAGGCGTGGTCCGAAGTCATCAAGATCCAAGCCGGCATCGATAGCCGCCGCCACGTACGCGAGGCCATTGGCGATGGTGAAGGCGACTTCCTGGGCCGCGGTCGCTCCGGCCTCCCTGATGTGATATCCGCTGATCGAGATGGTGTTCCAACTGGGGATGTTCTCGTGGGCATATCCGAAAAGGTCGGTCACCAGACGCATCGAGGGCGTCGGCGGATATATGTACGTCCCCCGGGCAACGTATTCCTTGAGGATGTCGTTCTGAACCGTCCCCCGAAGTGATTTGGGATCAACACCCTGTTCCTCGGCCAGCAACTCGTAGAGGAGAAGCAGCAGCGGTGCCGTCGAGTTGATGGTCATCGAGGTGGAGACCTGATCGAGTGGAATCTCGGCGAAGAGTCGACGCATGTCGTCCAGGGAGTCGATGGCGACACCGACCTTGCCAACTTCTCCCGCTGCCAATTCATGGTCGGAGTCGAGCCCCATCTGGGTGGGAAGGTCGAAAGCCACGCTCAGACCGGTCTGTCCCGCTCCGAGGAGGTCTCGAAACCGACGATTGGTTTCTTCGGCCGTCCCGAATCCGGCGTATTGGCGCATGGTCCAAAGCCGTCCGCGATACATGCTCGGATATGGCCCACGCGTGTAGGGGAATTCCCCTGGCTCTTCGATTTCGAACCCATCGGGAAGTTTCGAATAGACCGGCTCCACCTCAATGTTTGACGATGTGCTCCTGGTTTTATCCATACCGGCTGTATCCTGTCATAAGTCAGACACGATCGTAGGTCGGGAACTCTTCGACCGCCCAGGACGTCGAAACCCTTCGAATGGCAAAAAAGGCCCTCATTCACCAAATCGAGGCACGAGAAAGACGCGGACGTTGGTTCGGCGCTCTCGCCACCCTCCTCTCAATGTCCCTCCTTCTCTCCGGATGGGTCGGCCTTTTCGCGTTCCTGGGGGCAAACTCGGCCTATGGGACATTCGAAGACGTAACCGACGTGTGGATCCCGGACACCCGGGCCATGGAACTGACCCTTCCCGACTTGAGCCAAACCAGCCAGGTATATGCCGACTCCGGCGAGTTGCTTGCCGAACTCCACGACGGGAGAAACTCGGAGCCACTCCCCTATGACGAGATCCCTGAAATCATGGTGGATGCGATGCTTGCTGCCGAGGACGAGGAATTCTTCGAACACCATGGTGTCGACTTCTCGGCCATCATGTCCGCTGCTATCGACAACTTCTCTTCAGGGGAGACCCGAGGTGGATCGACGATCACCCAACAGGTAGTGAAGAACGCCTTTGTAGGCAACGAAGTCACCATCGAGCGCAAGATCAGGGAGGCCTTCATATCGGCAGAAGTCGAACGTCGCTTCTCCAAGGAACGGATTCTCGAGTATTACCTCAACTCGGTGTATTTCGGGGGAGGGGCATATGGAGTGGCTACCGCATCTGAGGAATTCTTCGACAAAGATCTCTCACGTATTCAGGCCCACGAAGCGGCGGCACTGGCGGTCCTGGTACGCAACCCTTCGCTCTACAACCCCCGGATCCGGCCTGAAATCACTCTGGAGCGTCGCAACGATGTCCTCGACGAAATGCTGGACAATGGCTGGTTAACCGAAGCTCAGGCTTCGGTCGCCAAATCCCAACCACTTGGCGTCGTTGACACTCCACCGCGGCGTGGTGTCGCCGACCATGTCGTCGCCGAAGTGAAACGCCAACTCCTCAACGACCCAGAGTTCGATTTCTTGGGGGACAACAACGACACACGCAAGATTGCCCTGTTCGGATGTCCTGCCGACGATGTCGCCTGTGAAGGTGGCGGTGGATACCAGGTTTTCACCACAATCAACCTCGAGCTTCAGAACAAGGCCAACGAGGTGCTGACCCAGTGGCTCCCCCTTCTCGACTATGAGGCCAATGTTGAAGCGTGCCGCAAGATTATTCCCAACGAGGCCGACGAGTTCATCCAGAACTATTCCCTGACCCATTCCTGTGTCCCCACCGGCGCACTGACCATGGTGGACAACATCACCGGGGCGGTGAAGGTAATGGCCTCGGGCCTCCCCTTTGAGTTCTCCCAATTCGACCTCGCCGTCCAAGGTCGGCGTAACCCGGGATCGTCCTTCAAGCCTTTCGCCACTGTCGCCGCTCTCGAACAGGGTTACACAATGGGTCACACCTGGAGCGGGGCAAGTCCGTTGGAGATCGAATGTGAATTCATTTGTTCTCCCAGTGGCACCAACATTTGGAAGGTGAGCAACGCCGGCTCATCACAAGGAATCATCACTCTTGACGCCGCCACCTACGGCTCGGTGAACACCGTCTACGCCCAGGTGTCCAATGAAGTTGGCCCCGACTCGATCGTTGACGTCGCCCGAAGGATGGGCATCACCGAGGCGTCGTTGACCCCGGTGCTGTCGATCGTGCTCGGCACCTCAGAGGTAAGCACCAAAGAGATGGCAAACGCCTACTCCAACTTTGCCACCAACGGGGCCCACGCCGATGACTATCTGATCGAGAAGATCCTTGACGCTGAAGGAAACGTGGTCTACCAGAACGAACACTCCGTTGAACAAGTGGCCGATCCAGCGATTTTCGCCGCGATACGCAGGTCGCTGGAGAAAGTCCCCACCTCATCGGGAACGGCTGTTCGGGCAAACATCGGGCGTCCCCAGGGTGGCAAGACCGGTACCCACCAGAGCTACCTCGATGCCTGGTTTGTCGGGTTCACCCCTGAGTACAGCACTGCTGTATGGGTTGGCTACGAATCGAAACAAGTTCCTCTGACCAACGTCGTAATCAACGGGCAGAAATACGCTCGGGTATTCGGTGGCTCGGTACCGGCTCCGATCTGGGCCGAATTCATGACCTATGTCACGAAGGATCTGCCCGTTTCGGCCTTCCCGGCCGACCCGGCCAATATCGATGACTACCTCAAGCCTCCGACTACTAACGTCCCCTCCGTCGTCGGCCTGATGGAAGTCGATGCCACCCAGCGACTCAAGGAAGCGAAACTCAACGTAACTGTCGAGCTGGTCCCCTCTCTCGAACCCGAGGGCCTCGTGGTCGCCCAGTCCCGGCCGCCGGGGAGTTCGGTCCCCCATGGTTCCTTTGTCACGATCTTCGTGTCCAGCGGGGAAACCCCGAAGGGTTCCCTCCCCAGCTTCGTGGGTATGACGCCGGAGGCGGCTATTGAAGCCGCCCGCGTGTTTGAAGAGGAAACCGGGGTCAAATTGAGCCTCTTCACCGAGAAGGTAGATGTTGTCGATCCGGCACTGGCAGGCAAGGTGGTATCGATGACGCCAAATGCCGGCACCGCCGTCTCGGGCCAGGCGAGCGTGACGATTTTTGTTGGACAGGTGCCTTAGAACCCTGTCGGCACGGCGCAAATCTCAGTTCACCCGATAAGGATTCTTTTCGCGCCCTCTTTTAAACTACTTGACGATACTTAACGATCTTTTGTAGAACTGTATCTATGAAGACAGAAACACCTTCCGTCAGTGGCAATGCTCGTCCTCCAGTCATGCGCGCTGCGTCGGCGGGAGGTGTTTCTGTCCGAGCCACTATTCGGGTGCGCCCCATGGTTCCGGTGGAATTGATTGCAGGAACCGGCGGTTTCGCGGCGACCCATCCCTATGTTCGAAGGTTCTGGGTGGCCGCCCTGGGTTCGGAGGCCATTGCCGAGCTGCTCCGCCTGGTCCGGGCTGCCGAAAAGGGAGAGGGGGTGCGGCTGCCCAGACAACTTCCCCAGTTGCTCAGGGCAGGTCTCGTCGACGCCACAAGCGGCACCCTCGTCGTCAGCGACCGCGTACCCATCGTCCCCCGTGAGTTGCAATGGCGGTTCCCGCCGTCTCTGGCCGCCGAGCACTCCAGGTGGATCCGAGAGGCTTCCTAGTCTGTGTGTAGCGCCGGGTGCTACACTTCAGGAATGGTTCGCTCAATAAGTCAAAGAGAACTCAGAAACGAGAGTGGAAAGATCATGCGCGAGCTTGATAAAGGAGAAACTTTCATCGTTACCCGGAACGGCATACCAATCGGTGAGCTGATACCGGTGCGCCGAGCCCAATTCGTCTCGGCGGAGAAGGTGATGGCTGCCTTCGAAGGCGCTCCACCAATCGACGCCGCGAAATTCCGGGAGGATCTCGACAGGTACTTTGATCAGTCAATGGTCAGCGATGACTGATCAACGCGAACGGGGCCTCCTCGACACGTCCGTGGTAATCGCGCTTCCCGACATCAACGCTGGCGTGCTGCCAGAAGCAACGGCGATCAGTGCTTTGACGATGGCCGAGCTTTCGGTAGGACCCCATACGACAAGTGATCCGCAGGAACGGGCACTGAGAGTTGAACGCGTGCAGCGGGCTGAAGCTGCGTATCACCCACTTCCCTTCGATATACGGGCGGCAAGGGCGTACGGACGAATCGCTGCGGCGGTCGTGGAAAGGGGACGTCTGCCTCGTGGTCAACGATCCGTTGACATGATGATCGCTGCAACGGCCCTCTCGAATGGGCTGCCGCTGTTTACCAGAAATCGGGACGATTTCTTGGGGCTTGAAGAATTGATTGAAGTCATCGCCGTCTAAGCGAGCGGCCCTACCGGCGGGCGGCCAGCATCCACATCGCCAACAGGGCAACCGCCTCGCCGGCAGCGAATCCGGATGCGACCCGTAGATCGGGTTCGGGGCGGAAAACAAGCATCACTACCACGGAGACGACCAATCCGGCTGTCCACGCCACCGCCAGTCGGGAAGTGCGGCCTTCTGCAACCAACACCTGTCCGGCAATTTGAGCAGCGGCAGCCGCCATCACTCCCCCGGCTGCCAGTGCGGCCACTCCCCGGGCCGGGATGAACTCTTCGGTGTAAAGCAGGCCAACGACGTCGGGGCCAATCAGCCAACCGACAATCGCACCGGCGATGGCAAGTCCAATCCCGAAAACGACGACCCTGCCGGCGATGCGGGCAAGATGCTGTCGATCCTCTCCGCGGGCCAAACCCACCAGGTACGGCAGGATTCGTCCCTGCATGGCGAAGATCAGGGTGAGCGGGGCTCGGTAGAGGGTGAAAGTCACAAATATCACGGACACGAGCACGTCGGATGCGCCGAATGCGGCTGCGGCAAGCGGGGCACCGGCGAGTAGAAGCTGTGAGGAAGTCGAGCCACCAACATATCCACCGAGGAATCGGGTTGCGGGCGCCGGTGTGGCATCGGGGTCTCCGGCGTCACTGCGCCACCAACGGAGGCCGAGGATGGAGAATCCACCGAGGACCATCGCCCAACCCAGTGACACCGCGTTGGCAAATAGCGCGACGGCAATGATCCCCGCAACAAGCCTGACGGCGGTCTCAATGATGAGCACCCAACCCACTTCGGCGAATCGTCGTCTCCCGGCGAAAATGCCTTTTCCAAAAAAGAGGAGGGCGTAGCCGATGACCAGGAGTACGGATTGAGCAACGTATTGCCAGTTCCCGTCGAACAGAGAATTTCGAGTCAGGGTGGCAAATACTCCGGCGAACACAACGGCTCCCGCCGCAAACCAAAAGGTCGATCTCGCAGCGTTGGGGATCGCCTTCCTACCGGATGCCACCTCGCGGGTGACATATTGCTCCAGAGGAACCAGAGCCACGGTGGCAAGGATGAAGAAGGAGGTCCACAATTGACTTATAGGAGCAAATGCCTCGGCACCAATCGCATTGGCCCCCAGGACTTGAAAGAGGTAGGCACCAACCGCTCCAACCATGGCGCCGACTACCAGGAAAGTTGTGCCGGGCGCTCGGAAGCCTCGTGGTTCTGCCTCGAGCACCGGTGCGCTCACCGCGCCCCAGCCCCGGTGAGGACCACCAGGAACGACTTGGCAAGCACCCGGAGATCAAAGACCGGGGACATATGCTTGATGTAATAAAGGTCGTAGGTGAGCTTTTCCATCGTGTCAGCATGATCATCGGCATATCGGTAGCTGACCTGAGCCCAACCGGTGATACCGGGGCGGACCAAATGGCGATGTTCATAGAACGGAATCTGTTTCCGAAATGCACGGACAAACGGGACTTGCTCTGCCCGTGGCCCCACGAGACTCATGCTCCCGCCGAGAATGTTGACCATCTGTGGAATCTCATCGAGTCGGGACTTCCTCAAGAAATTACCACCCCGGATCAAGCGGGAATCATTCTCCTCGGCAAACCGAGGACCACCATCATCCGAGCCTGGGATCATGGTCCGGAATTTGAGCATCGTGAACGGCTGGCCGCTGAGTCCGATCCGCTTCTGCTTGAAAATGGCCGGGCCCGGTGAGGCAATCCGCACATAGATTGCGATCAGCAACCCGAGGATGACCCAAAGCGGTGCGGTTACAACAGCGACAATCAGATCGAACACCCGTTTGCCGGGGAGCCACGGCGCCACCTGGAGCAAAGGGGCTGAGATCTCCCAACCTTCGCCAAGATGTACCAGCGGCACCCTCCCAACGTGCTCCTCATAGACGGAGGTGAAGGGACGGATGTTGTAGCCAGCGACGTCACAAGAGGAGACATACTGGGCGACACGCTCCGACAAAACTGACCTGAGATCGACCGCGAGTGTCACCCCCCTTTCTGGCAGGTTGAAATCGCCTCCCGCTTGGGGATCGAGGGTCCAGACCACATCAGCATGGTCGGAACGTTCGATGTCCTGCACCAACTCTTTCTCGGCGGTAATTAATGCGAGTTGTTCCTGCCAGGGGCGGTGTCGCCGGACGATTCGATGTGCTGTCGCGAAGAGAAGCCAAAGGAGGGGAACAAAGATGTAAAGACGTCGGGAGTAGTAGAGGTCACGGAAGAGGACGAGACCCACTGCGGTGAGAGAGACGGTGAGGAGGAATATCGAGAACATACGGCCATATGTGGGACGGGGAACCCCGGGCCCGGACATCGACTCGGTGAGGATCGACGCCAGCACCATGGCGCCAGCAAAAAGAAGCAGCAGTGGGATCACTCGGTCTCCGGGCGACCCATTCCAGGGAAACAGCACGTCGAAAATGAACAGCGAACTGAACATGACCGCCAGGGCCAGTGCCAAAAAGTCTCCGAGAGCAACTGAGACTAAAAATCTAGAACGCATGTCGCCCCGATAGTAGGAGGTTGTAGGCGCCT
>JBBKXI010000095.1:0-2535 GCA_037969415.1 Acidimicrobiia bacterium
GGCTGATCGCCTATCATCTCGTTGCTCGATGAGTGTTGTTTCACGGGCCCGTAGCTCAGTTGGTTAGAGCAGGGGACTCATAATCCCTTGGTCGCAGGTTCGAGTCCTGCCGGGCCCACCAAACAGAAACGGTCTACTCACGGGTCTTTGTTTGCCAGCGCACTCACGCCTCTGAGTTTCACGCGACAGCCGGTAAGCCTGATGAGATAATGCCTTGATGAATATTGATATCGATGCATTCCAAAATCTCATACTTATCGCGGTAGCAATAGGCGGCGTCTTAATCGCGTGGTGGGGATTGTCGACGTGGAAGAAACAGCTACATGGTGTTCACGAATTTGAGCTCGCCAGAAGAATCCTCCTTTCTGTTTACAAAATTGAGGATGGCGTCAAAAACGTACGAAGTCCGTTTCTTGATTCCAGAGAGTCAGGCGATTCAGATGGCGACAACTGGGAGACGTCGGCCTATATGAACCGCTGGGAGCCCGTAGAGGAGGCTTTTCGGGAGCTGCGCGTTGACTTGTTGGAGGCAGATGTTCTTTGGGGTCGCGAGGTGTTGAGTGAGCAAAAGACCCTACTCAGAAAACACCTAAACACTCTTCGGTTTGCGATAGAGAATAAACTGACTGATATCTCTCACAACGGCCAACTTGCCTTCACGGATGAGGATTTCAAGATTCTGTATTCAAGGTCCAACGACGAATACGCGGAGGGCCTTGCCAAAATCGTCAATCGGTTTGATGGCATCATCGGGCCAAAGCTGTCCAGATATAGCAAGCGATAGCGTTACAGAGCTGGCAACCAATTCCAGACTCACCAACTGGTTTCCACATGCAGACGGGTTCAGGACCTGGCTTCCGGACTCAACCTATTCCCCGCAGGACAGCACGGCTTCTTAAGGTAAGTTAGATCTGTGCGAATCGGACTGATCAATGAACTCCACGGTCGACCGGACGGCCCAACCGTGGCGCCATCTTGGGAGTCGATAAGGCAACGTGCCACCACCGCAGAGCAGGTGGGCTTCGACTCCTTCGTGTTCGAAGATGCCCTGCTGTACCGAGGATCCGAGTCCACGGACGGCGCCTGGGAATCTGTCTCGATCGCGGCTGCAGTCGCAGCGGTCACAGCCCGCATCACCCTCGGGCAATCAGTTGTCAACTCTCCGTACCGCTCGCCGGCGATGACGGCGAAGATCGCAGACACCATCGACGAGATCTCGGGCGGTCGATTCGTGTTGGGCATCGGGGCGGGGAACACACCGGATTCCGACTACGAGGCGTTTGGGTTCCCCACAGACAGGCGCTACTCCCGATTCGCCGAGGCAATCCAGATCATTCACGGCCTTCTCAAGAACGGCGCAGTCGACTTTGAAGGGGAGTTCTATACGGCCAAGGAGTGCGAGTTGGTCTTGCGAGGACCGTCCTCGGCCGGACCACCGATCAGCATTGGTGCAGGTGGACCGAAGATGCTGCAACTCGTTGCCAAGTACGCTGATGCGTGGAACTGGTGGGGATGGGGCGAGACTTTGATTGAGTTTGAGAATCGGATCCGGCCGATAGCCGAGACGCTCGACCAGGCGTGTGAAGCTGAGGGTCGCGACCCTTCAACGCTGGAGCGAACGCTCGACTGGTACACCGTTGTGCCCGAAGGCTTCGATCGCAAGTTCGGCCACGATGGAGGTCTTGACATGGAACACCCCATCTCCGGCACATCGCTGGAGATTGCGGAGCGCATCCTTGCCATCGGGAAGCTCGGCTTCGAGGAAGTCCGATGCGACGTATACCCGAAGACGGCATCGGCGATTGCTGCGATGGAGCCAGTTGTCGCAGCCGTGCATCGGGGCTAAATCGACGCAATAAGGTCCAGACCAAGCGGCTGCATCAGATTCGCGTCTCGCACAAGGGGCGTTTCCTAGCCTGCTGCTTCGGCCGCGGTCTTCAGCCCATCGGCGAACTTGTCGAATGAATCGGTCATGTCAGGAATCGTCTTGGTGATCAGACCAGCCAGAGGCCCCGTGTACTCCTCGGTCATCGAGAAGACCGAACCAGCGCCATCGCTCTCGACGAGGTAGGTGCGTTCGCCTTTGAATAGGCCGAGCAGCATTCCGTCTGACCAGACCATCCTGTGGGGAGCCTCTACGGCTGTGACTTTGAGGTTGAACGTTCGCTTCGGGTTGACGATGGAGACCAGGCTCACGGTGTTCCCTTCCGCGATGGTTCCACTGATGCTCACCACCGCCGGATTCCAATCGGCGTAGGTGGACGTGTTTGAGAGGAGATCCCACACTGCTTGCGGCGGCGCTGCGATCTTTCGAGATACCTGATACCGATCGGTCATTTCGGCTCCTCAGATCGCCCGCATGTTGTTGTTCTTGGCGTTGTGTTCGACCTCGGCGAGACCGAGCGCTTCGAGCACCGGGGGGACGTAGTTGCCGAAGCGGCCTCGCAGCCCCTTCTTCATGCCATACCAGCCACCTACCGGGTTATCAGCTGAGCGGCCCCAGGCTTCGACGGTCCCATCGGCGGCAGGTTTCTG
>JBBKXI010000096.1:0-4505 GCA_037969415.1 Acidimicrobiia bacterium
GCCCCGACGGCCACCACCAACGCCATCAGAAGCGCAGCCACCAGGGCTAGCGAGCTTTTGCGTATTCGAGTCATCATTCCTCCTATGTGTGAGATGACATGGGAGGTTCGAAACAGAGATCAATCCGGTTCAGTTCAATCTGCAATCAGCTGATGGGGATACCAGGAGTCCGATCAAGAAGCCCCAATCCGGGCAGAAACGCGCAGCGTTTCTGGAACGTGCCCGAACGACACCCTGATTACTTGCAGGAGACCTGGCCGCCGGCAGAAACGCGCAGCGTTTCTGCAACGTGCCGCGCAGCGGCACGCTTAGTCCTTGATATACGGTTGGCCGTCGGCGGCTGGAGGTCGGCTTCGTCCGACGACGCCCGCGACCACGATGATCGTGACCAGGTAGGGGGTCATCGAGAGAAACTCGGACGGAATCGGCGTTCCGAGGATGCCGAGCTTTTGCTGCAGGGTTAGCGCGAAGCCGAATACGAGACCGGCTCCGAGCGCTCCGAACGGCATCCACCGCCCGAAGATCATGGCGGCGAGACCGATGTAGCCGATTCCGGCGGTGAGGTTCTCCTCGAAACGTGACACCTGGGCGAGGGTCAGGAAGGCCCCGCCAAACCCAGCGATCAGCCCACCCAGCACGACGTTCCGGTACCGAATCCAATACACATCGATGCCGACCGTGTCGGCGGCCTTGGGATGCTCACCAACGGCTCTTGAACGGAGGCCCCACCGGGTATAGAAGAAGCCAAAGTGCAGGATGAGTACGAGAGCGTAGGTGCCGTAGACGAACATGTTGTGGTTGAAGAACATCGATCCCAGCACCGGTATGTCTCCGAGCAGCGGGATCTTGTGCGACGAGAACCGCCCCGGTGAGTTCAGTTCAGGTGTCACGGACAGGACGCGCCGCGCCAGGAACGAGGTAAGGCCAAGAGCAAAGATGTTGATCACCACGCCGGCGATGATTTGATCAATTCGGTAGCGGATGGATAAAACCGCCAGGACGAGTCCGAGGAGTGCCCCGGTCAGCATTGCTCCAATAAGCCCGGCCCAGATCCCCCAAGCCGACCCCACCACGGTCCCGACGAAGGCGGCGGTAAGGAGCTGACCTTCGATGGCGATGTTGATAATGGCAACGCGTTCGCACATCAACCCGGTGAGCGCTCCGAGTGTGACCGGAACGGACAAGATCACGGTAGATCTCAGCATGCCGACCAGGCTGAAGGACTTGTCAGCTGCCGCCCAGGTCAGGAAGGCGAGCGCAAAGAGCGTGAGAGCGATCGCCAGTCCCAGGTTGGTCCACTTGACGTGCGTTCTGCGCAGCACCCATCCACCGATGAAAGCAATGATCGCCGCGACGACAAAAGACAACACCTGGGAGCTAACGGCCCATGTGAGGTCCGGATCGCCGGGTAACGACAGGTTGAAGGTCGAAACGAACGAGGAATCCACCCCGAGCGCAAACACCCACAGAACGAACGCGGCGATGGCAATGAGCACAATACCAATGGCCGTAGCCCGGCGCTCTTCGGGGGTAGCCCGAACCTTTTCAAGGACATCGGAGGTGGTTGTCACAGCCAATTAGCCACCCCACCCGGTTGAAACGGTCGTGGACATGTCTTGATCAGGCGTCTTGATCCGATAGATAGCGCGGACCAAGCGTGGGGCGGCGATCATGACGATGATCAGCGCCTGAAGCACGAGCACCAGGTCGATCGGCACGCCGGCCGCTCCCTGCATCTCCCGGCCGCCGGCTCGGAGCGCACCAAAGAGGATGCCGGCAAACAGGACCCCAACGGGATGGGATCGACCGAGCAACGCCAGAGCGATCGCGTCAAACCCGACAGTGCCCGCGAAATTCGAGATTCCTCGATACGGTTCCAATCCGAGAATCTGGTTGGTTCCGGCGATACCCGCCAGACCGCCCGAGACGGCCATCACACCAAGGTAGATCCACGCCACGCTCATGCCTGCATAGCGACCTCCGTGGTGGTTATAGCCGACGGCCCGGAACTCGAAGCCGATCGTGGAGCGGTACATCAGCCACCAAACGAAGGCCACCGCCGCCAAGGAAAAGAAGAACCCGATTTGGAGCCGAAAGTCACCGATCAGGGTTGGGAACTGGGCAGTTGCATTGACCTTCTGCGAGATCGGATCGTTCCGACCGGGAGCTTGAAACACTGAAGTCTTGAGTAAATAGTCGACCATGAACAGCGCAACGAAGTTCAACATGATGGTCGTGATGACCTCGTGTGCACCGGTTCGGGCTTTCAAGACGCCTGATATACCCCCCCAGATGGCCCCGCCCATAATGGCTGCGGCGATAGCGAGGGGGATGTGAATAATCGCCGGCAGCGTAAAGCTGAATCCAACCCAGAGCGCGACCATTCCGCCGATGTGCATTTGGCCGTTCACTCCGATGTTGAAGAGTCCGGCCTGAAATCCAACCGCAACCGCCAATCCGGCCAGGATCAAAGGGGTGGCCGCGAACAGCGTTTCGCTGATCGCCCGTGGCGAGCCGACCGAGCCGACGAACAAGGCTTTATAGGCCTTACCGATCCCGCTCATGGTCTGGGAGAAGGCCGCGCCAGGGTCAGTGCCCCACAGGGGCAAAGTGTCAAGGTCGGTCAATGCGATGATGATCGCCCCAACGATCAGAGCGGTCAGTACGGCCAGGGCCGGGACGAGCAAAGCTTGCCGGATGGAGCTACCGACCCCGGCGATCCGTTCCATAGGTGAGCGGCCGTCTGGCGAGTCCTCCGTCGCAGGCGGCTCGGTCTGAGCGGTACCGTCGTCGCTCATGACGCCTCCACGCCTTGGTCATCGGCACTTCCCAGCATGGCCAAACCGATCTCTGTGGTGCTGGCCGACGGATCGAACTCGCCGGCAATGTTGCCTTCGTACATCACCAGGATCCGATCCGACAGGGCCATGACCTCTTCCAACTCCGAGGAGACGATCAATACCGCGGCACCGAGATCTCGTTCCTCGACAATTCGGGAGTGGATGTACTCAATTGAGCCAACGTCAATTCCGCGGGTCGGCTGCGAAGCAATCACCAGGGCAACATCACGATCAAACTCTCTGGCAACAATCACCTTCTGCTGATTGCCTCCGGAAAGATTCGAAACCGGGACCTCAATCCCGGGGGTTCGCACGTCATACTCTTCAACGAGTCGCGTCGCCCGTTCCCGTGCCTCATCCCAGTCCATGATGATGCCCCTCGACAAGGGCTTCTCGTAGTACGAGTTCAGAACGATGTTTTCGGCGACTGTGAACGGCAGCACGAGACCACTCTTTTGGCGGTCCTCGGGAACGTGCGCCACGTTGGCCTGGTGCATCGCTCGGGGCGACGCCGTGGTCATGTCTTCGCCTTTGAGTAGGACTCTGCCACCAAGGGGGGTGCGAAGTCCGGTGAGAGCTTCCACTAGCTCGGTCTGCCCGTTCCCTTGCACACCGGCGATGCCCACGATCTCTCCCGATCGGACCTGGAACGAAACCCCGTCGACCGCTCGACGATTTCGGTCATCGAGGACGGTGAGGTGCTCAACCGACAACACGACGTCCTTGGGTTCGGCCACCGTCTTATCGACAACCAAGTCGACCGGGCGACCAACCATCAGCTCGGCCAACCCGGCTTCATCAACATCTTTGGGTAGTACCTCCGCGACCGTCTTACCCCTTCGCATGATCACGATCCGGTCGGCTATCTCCAGCGCCTCACCAAGTTTGTGGCTAATGAAAATGATGCCTTTGCCATCCGCTTTGAGGCTCTGGACGATCTCGAAGAAGCCTTCGACCTCTGTGGGGGTCAAGACGGAGGTCGGCTCGTCGAATACCACAAATCGGGCCTCGCGCTCGAGGACCTTGATGATCTCGACCCGCTGCTGAATACCGACCGGGAGATCTTCGACAATCGCATCCGGGTCGACATCGAGGCTATAACGACGAGATATCTCGGTGACGGTCTTTTTGGCCTTGGCGCGGTTGAGTACACCCGCCCGCTTGGTCGGCTCGTCGCCGAGGATCACATTCTCGGCGACAGTGAAAACCGGCACGAGCATAAAGTGCTGATGGACCATGCCGATACCGGCTTTGATCGCGTCCCCTGGTGAGTGGAACTGGACCGGCTTGCCGTCGATTTCCACCGTTCCGGAAGTTGGGTGGTAGAGGCCGTACAGAATGTTCATCAACGTCGTCTTGCCTGCGCCATTTTCCCCGAGGAGCGCAACAATCTCGCCCTCGGATACGGTGAGGTTGACGTTGTCGTTGGCGAGAACGCCAGGGAACTGCTTTGTGATGCCGGTCAAAGCCAGTTCCAACGTTCCTCCTCAGCCACTCTTCTCCAACGAAGCTATCACAATACAAAAGTGGGGCCCCCGTACGGGGACCCCACTCATAGTTTTCTCTAGTTTGTCAGAAGGGGTTAGTACCCGACTGGCGTGAAGGCTGCCTCGATCGTACCGTCCTTGATGTCAGCGAGGAGCTGCTCAACTTCGGCCTTCAACT
>JBBKXI010000097.1:0-3950 GCA_037969415.1 Acidimicrobiia bacterium
GAGTAAAGAGCGTTCGTGGGTCCTTAAAACCCCAAGGCCCCTGAAAGCCATCGAGGGTACGAAGTACAGCCGTCTCAAGGCGCTGTTCATGGACAACCTTGTCAGACAGCTGCGGCGGAGGGCACGTCCAATCCCGGTCCATTGATCGCAGCATGTACCGGTTCTCGTTGTTTATATGGATCGATTCAAAATAGCCGTAAGGGTTGTCGTGGCGCGGCGGCAAGACCTCACCGAGGTGGAGTCCCATCTCGGCTATGAGTCGTGTAACAGCACTCGAACCAGAGCGATGCGGAGACAGAATCAACAGCGGAGAATGGTCGTTCATGAAGGCCATCAGTTCTACGCGGCCCCAACATATCGATCGACCGACCCGACTCCTTGGGCCACCAATTCGGCCAACAACTGACGGCAAAGGTCGAGAACCTGGTCGTCAAAGCCGTCGTCCGATCGCCACCTGTCGAGATGGGCTCGCCCCTCGGTCACTTCAGTTCGGAGATACTCTTCAACCGCTTCGGAGGGGCTGCAGCCGATGAAAGCCCATAAGCCTGGAACCACATGTTCCGGTTCGAGACGCACCAAATCCTCAAGAAAAAGAGTAAGTACTGACCCGCTAGGCATGAGCTTGCGTTGTTCTTCAGCCCGGTACATGCGCTCTGCCCACCAGGCCATGCCGGATCTGTGTGTCATCGGACCCCATCCGAGCGGAACAACTGAACTCACAACACCTCGAGGATCGCGAACACTGTGGATCATCTTCATGCCGGGAAACAAGCGGGCGAGCAGGCTACCCAGATAGATGTTGTCTGGAGTCATCTCAATCCAACCGGGTTTTCCCTGCCCGTGGGCGTAAGCCGTCATCAGCTCATCAACTAATCTACGGCACGATTCCCAGGGGTTCGACTCGTAGTTTCGGCGGAACGCTCCAACAGCGTCGTCAAAGGTCGGGCGGTCGATGACCTTGTGGAGCCCCCGCGTTTCGCCATTCGGAAGTTCGCGGCGATACCAGAACCCATGCATTCGCGTCACAAATGCTTCAAGTCCCACCAAACCTGCGAGGAGATCCGGAATCCCCCCACGATCAACGTGGAATCTCAGCTCGAGCGGAACAGTGGCATAGTCCGCATGTTTTCCCAACGCGGCGGCTGTGATCGTAGTTCCCGATCGACCAGTCCCTCCCACGAAGATGGGGGGTGGTCCGTCATGCTTGGCGTTACCACCCAGCAACCTCATCCCGTTCGTTTCCCCTTTGACTGCTGCTCCGTCTTGACGTCAGCCTTATACAGCTCCACGACGTCACCCGATGCACCGATTTCGCGAACCTGACCGCGCTCCATCCACATTGCACGGTCACAGAAATCTGCAACGCTCGCCAAGCTGTGCGAAACGAAGACGATGGTTCCAGCCCGATCGAGCAGACTCTGCATGGACTCCATGCTCTTATCCCGGAATGACTCATCGCCCACCGAAAGAATCTCATCTAGTAAAAGGATGTCTGGGTGTAGTGCCATGCCGACAGAAAAAGCCAAACGCGAAAACATTCCTGTGGAGTAAGTCTTCAGTGGTCGGTCAATCGCCTCTTCAAGTTCGGCGTATTCGACGATGCCGTCAAACAAATCATCGATCTCAGCCTTTCTCAGGCCACCAGCCAGAGCACCAAGATAGACATTTCGTCGGCCGGATAGTTGCGGGTTGAATCCCAATCCCAACTGGAGCAGCGTGGATGTCTTTCCGTTGATGACGATCTTGCCCGCATCAGGCTTGATGGTGCCAGCCAACACCCGTAGAAGGGTGCTCTTGCCAGCCCCATTGCGACCGATGATCCCGAATGCCTCACCGGGCCGCACTTCGAAGGAGACATCTTTAACCGCATCAACCAGATGTGGCTCACGATGACGAAAGGTGGCCAGGGTCCGGCGCATGGTCGGCTTCCGGTCCAGATACGGACGGAAACTGACCGAGACAGAATCGGCGAGGACCGCAGGGCGACTCACAGGTGGCGCACAATCTTGTTTTCATACTTGATAAACAAGCCGATGCCGATTGTACCAATGATGGCTGCAGACAGCGCAGACCAACCGATTGCCGCCATCTGAAAATCGACACCAAAGAACGCTGATCGATACGCCGCGATGATCCAATAGAGCGGGTTTAGTTGAAACATGAATTGACCGGTGGGTGATAACCCTTCAACAAAGGCGAGCGGCCAAATCACGGGACTCAGGTAAAGCCAAAGACGGGTCACGTAGGGCGTGATGTTGTTGATGTCGCGGAAGGGAACCGAGAGCCGAGCGGTAAATGAACTCAAACCAAGATTAAACAGAACGTGAATGGGCAGGACTATCAGAAGCAGCGGAAGATAGCGGAGCGAATGCACGGAACCAGACGGCACCGCGATGGCGTACAAGACGAGCAGCGACGCCATGAATCCAACAGTCGACTCAATCAGGTTGGCAATCGGTAATACCAACCGGGGAAATCGCAAATTCGACAAAAGTTTGGAGTTCTGCAGGATTGAGTTGGCGCCCCCGGTCATCGACTGCGCTGAGAAGTGGAAGACGAACATCCCCGACAACAAGTATGCGATGTCGCGACCGGACGAGAAGATGAAGTTGAAAACCACGTAGTAGACCATTCCGAGCAAGAGCGGGTTGAGAACCCACCAAAACAACCCGAGAACGGTTGAGGCGTTTCTCGCCTTGAGATTGCCCATGGCTAGAAACCAAGCAAATTCCCGCCGATGCCAGAGGTCCCCCATGTAGATGCCGAGGCGCAGGGCCCGAGCCCTGGTACGGCCGACGGCGGTAAGCGAAGTCATGACGAGAGATTGTAGCCCTATGGCTACCGAGCAACTCCGGCAAGGGAATCGCGTACTACGTCCGCGACATGGCTGGCTGTAAAACCGAACCGCTCAGCCAGCACCTCGGCCGGTGCCGACGCGCCGAATCGGTCGAGGCCAATCATTGTGCCAGCAGCGCCAACCACCCGCTCCCAACCGAAGGTCGACGCAGCCTCGATCGAAACCCGCGGCATGCCGTTTCCCAGAACTGCATCGCGGTACGACGCGTCTTGATCGAAGAACAGCTCCCAGCAGGGGAGGCTGACTACCCGGGCGGAAGTACCGTCTGAAGCCAACAAGTCTGCAGTTTCAAGAGCAAGCGAGACTTCTGAGCCGGTCGCCACGAGGACGACATCGGTGCCATCACGCAGCACGTACCCGCCTTTGGCTACGGCACCTTCCATACCCGACCTGTCGAGGACCGGAAGATCCTGGCGGGTGGTCAGAATGCATGAGGGACCGTCGGAGCGATTCAAGGCCAGCTCCCAGGCCTCGACCGTTTCACCAGCATCGGCCGGGCGGAAAACCCGCATGTTGGGCATCGCCCGCAACGAGGCAAGCTGCTCAATCGGCTGGTGGGTGGGACCGTCCTCGCCAAGGAAGATCGACTCATGGCTGAAGTTCCACACGCTGGGTGCGCCCATCAGTGCCGACAGCCGAAGCGCCGGACGCATGTAGTCGCTGAACACGAAAAACGTCGCTCCGTATGGCTGCAAACCGCCGTGAATGGCTAGCCCGTTGACAATTGTGGCCATCGCATGCTCACGGATCCCAAAAGCAATATTCCGCTCCACCATCGCGTTGGGCGCCATGTAGGCGTCCGAGGAAATGTGAGTCTTGGTCGATCCAACCAGGTCTGCCGAGCCACCGATGAACCCGGGCAGCTTTTGGGCCATCTGATCGAAGATTTTTCCGGTCGCCGAACGGGTAGCGATCTTGGTGCCAAAGTCGGGGGTAGCGATGTTGAGTGGCTCTGGATCGTACATCGCATCCCACAGGGTGCGGGTTTCGTTGGCTGCGCCGGCTAGCCGGTCATCCCACGCGGCAGATGCCTTCCGACCGCGATTCATGGCATCAGTAAAGGCTACGACGACATCTTCTGGCACCGTGAACG
>JBBKXI010000098.1:0-6375 GCA_037969415.1 Acidimicrobiia bacterium
CCTGAGCTTTGGGAGACCCACCAGTTACCTGATCCTGCGTGGTAGTTGGCGATGTCGTCTTTGCCGTCGCCGTTGTAGTCGCCGACCAGGGTTGGTCCCCACCCGGTCTTAGTGGAGAAGGTGGTCCAGACAGTTTCCGTGAATTTTGTCCCGCTGGATATCGCCACGGTCCACTTTCCGGTGGCGGCATCGTAGGAAGCCAGGTCAGATCTCCCGTCGCCATTGAAGTCGCCGACCAGTCGGCTGTGGCTAGGCGTCGTCGACGCCATTACCGGGATCAAAGGCGTCAAAGAGACAACAAGAGCTATTGCGCATGAAACTCCGAGACTGACATGCAGCCTGGGCCGAAGATTCCGCTGCAAGAACTCCACCTGGATACCCCTCCGCTAGATGATAATGCGCTGGCAAATTATATTCCGTGGAACTAAACTCGGCAAGCATGAATGACGCCGTAGATCACGTCGATCTGTTGATGACTCGGTGGTCGGAGATCCATCCAACGGCGGAAACAGCCACTTCGTATCCGGCGCTCCTACGCGCCGTGCGAGCCGGTCAGCTAGTCGAGGCAGCGTTCCAAGGGGTGGCTCGAGCAAACGGACTCACAGTTCGAGGCGATTACGACGTTTTGGCAGCTCTACGGCGTGCCCTTCCAAAGAGTCTCCGACCGTCAGAACTGGCGCGCGTCTCCATGGTTACGAATTCCGGGATGACGGGACGCCTCGATCGGCTGGAGTCGGAGGGGTTGATCAGGCGGGCGCCGCACCCTGAGGACCGCCGCGCATTGCTGATAGAAATCACTCTCCAAGGTGTGGAGGCCGTAGATCGGATCTTTGCAGACCTTGCAGAGGTTTCGGGTCGTCTACTTGATTCGGAGTTGGCTAGTTCGCTTGAGCGCCCCCTCCGACGCCTAATGCTCGAACTGGGCGACGACGGTAACTAGTCCGGCCGCCTTGCCAGTAATTGAGCAAGGTGAGGTGGTGGGCTGGCGTTTGGGGGTCTGCCCCTATGCCGATCGCTCTAGCTGTTGGATCGAATAGTCGATCGATCCGGATGCTTGTCTCGGCGGGGGTTCGATCGTTGTCGGTCGGCTGTGGAATTCCTTGATGTATTGGATGCCAGGGAAACTGGGATGTCTTTCGAATCTCGTTCCCCACTTGGTGATCCAGGTGACCTCACCGTTCGGGTTGCCCCGAATCGACCATCCCTCGTTGTGGATGAGGCGATGGTGAAACCCGCACAGCGTGATCAGATTCTCGAGGTTGGTCGGCCCGCCGTTGGCCCAGTGGATGATGTGATGGATGTGGAGCCATACGGTGCGGCCGCACGGAGGAAATCGGCAGCCCTTGTCTCTCGATCGGACGATTCTCGCCAGCCACGGCGGAATTGAACGGTCGGTTCTGCCGATTCCGATTACGCCGTCGGTCGGGTCTTCGATGACGAGTTGGATGCGCGCATCGCACGCCAGTCTGCGCAAAGTCTCATTGGTAATGCTCGTCCCGGCCGGGATGATGGTCCCGTCCCCGAGTGTGGCTTGGGCTTGGTCGCCGATGCCGAGAAGAGTGTTGACGTCGGTGTGGACAAGGAGCGTCGCCCGGTCATGATCCGCATCGGAAGACAATGATTCCGATGCCATCTGCACGAGAGCGTCGGCGAGCCTGGCACCCTGATCGAATACCCCTCCGTCGTACGGGTCGAGGTCGAGCTGTCCGGCTTTCCGGGTAAGTGCAGTGATGAATGTGGCGCCCTCGTCATCGGGGAGTTGGAGATGCATCTCGAATATCGGCTCGTTGTCATGGAACCAATACCTGACGTTGCGATCCTTGCGAGCCTCGGCTGCTTCCTTTTCGCTGATTTGTCGGGCGGTCGCCCTGATCTGAGATGGCGTCATCTCGGGTGCTATCCGGGTCAGGTCGGCATCGGTCTCGGGTGTCGCAATCTCGACAAGGGCCCGAAACTGGTCCCACGAGAGCCGGCCATCTGCGACGGCCCGGCGGATTTGGGGAAGCTCCGGTAGCTTCTCGACGATCCTGGCCAGGAAGCGGGCGGTGTGGCGACTCATCAGATACCGGGCGCCCAGCCATTCGGCAAGCGAGGGAGAACCGTCGGTTGACCAAACGCCGGCCGCGTCGGCGTCGGTGAGGCAGTCGATCAGATCGAGGTGTGAGCCGTGGAATTGGCGAATCGCGCTATCAACCACTCCGAGCCGCTCTACATGTAGTTCGTAACCATATTTCCCCTCCGCCGTAACTCCGGCGACCGCAGCCTCGAGGCCGGTTTCGAAGTCAGATTCCGATGGGGTTTGATTGGTCAATTGGTTCATATCTCGTGATTCGAACGTTTGTTCGATTATGCCCAAACAGCCAGGAAATGTCAAGGGTTTTCTACGAAAAATATTGGGTTTTTTGTTAAGTTCGTCGGCGGGCACCGGCCGACGGGCTCCCACCTTGTTTGCCCGCCCAATTGGCGGATCTTGGACGAAGATGAAACCTGAATATTGACATCCAGGCGCGAGTGGAGGGACGGGCCGAGACCCATCCCTCCACCATCGATTCCGTTTTGTCAGCCTCCTACGGTGCCTTCCGGTCCTGCCGGTGCTGGCAAGGCCGATCCGCCTGGAATCGGCTTACCGACCACACCATTGACCGTTTCGGTCGAGTAGCCGTATGTCAGGACCGCAATTGCGATCGCATCAGCATTTACATCCAGAGCGTGCAAAGCCACGTTGTCATAGGTGTCACAGGCGGCGTGATAGCAGGGATCGTATTGGTCACCTGCGGTGCCACCCCAGATCGCTGCTTGCTCGTCGGTCTTGATGCCTTCGGCACCGGTGAACAATCCGCCAGACGGTACTCCGTTGTTGATGAATGCTTGATAGTCGCTTCGGCCACTGAACTCAGCGTCGTCGTATGGCTCACCAAGGAAGGTGTAGTACGACTCGAACAGGTCTTCGATGGCGATTGAACCATCGGGGACCGGAGCGCTGGCGGTGAAACCGGACTCATCTCCGTCATAGGTCATGAAGATGTAGTTCGGCGAACCGACCATATCGAAGTTGAGGTACAGAGCAATGTCGCCCAGCTCCTCTTCGCTCAGACCGTTGACGTATTGCGTGGATCCAACCAGACCGATTTCCTCAGCACCCCACCAGGCAAACCTGATGGTGTTGTTGGGCTTGTGGTTACCTAGTTGTTGGGCAATCTCGAGCAGCGCCGAAGATCCGGAACCGTTGTCGTTGATACCGGGTCCCGCTGGGACCGAGTCGAGGTGAGCCCCTGCCATGACGATGTTGTCATCGACGCGACCGGGTAGCTCAGCGATCACGTTGTATGACGTGAGCGTGATTCCTTCGACGTAGACCCGCGCCGTTGACCCGGGTTCTGCAAGGGCGGCGCCATCAGCGAACGATGCCCCTACGACAGGGATCGCCACGACGTCCTCGCCTCCAAGGGTTCCGACAATCAGACCTTCACGTTCGGGCGTGTTGCCCTGGTTGAAGATAACCACGGCTTCGGCTCCCGCAGCCTCGGCGTTGATCGCCTTGTCTGCAAAGGCACAGGTGCCTCGTTGGATGAGCGCAATGTCGTTGGCTCCGCTGAAGTCGAGACCATCGAAGTCTGTTGCCTCGCAACCGCTGCTGCTGGCTCGAGGTGGCACCAAATTGATGTCGACCGGGATGACATTACCGGTCACATCGCCTTCGCCTGTGCCGGTGAATCCACCAGTCTCATAGCTGGCGGCGATGGGGGTCAGCTGCTCCAGAGCGGTCAATTGCCCGGGATAGTCGAATGGGACGGCTTCCGCATCCCATCCGGCAGCGGTGAGGGTGTCAACCACGTACGCGACACTCTCGGTGTAACCGTCGGTGCCTTCTGCTCTGGTTCCGTCGTTGGCATCCGCTATCACTTGTAATGCCTGTTGATGTTCTCGGACGCCTTCAACTGTTACACAGTCTGTGAGCTTCCGGTAGGTATTGTTGTTCCGGTTCTCGCAACCCTGGCCGGCGGCATTTGCCGTCGGAATGGTTCCGGGGAGAACGGAGAGAGCGACAATAAGCGCTATCACAATGGCGATCTTTTGTTTCAGATCGCCGGGGACGAACATGTCCATTGTTTCCTCCTATTACTCAACCGAACGGGAGTATTCGGTTGACCCGACAGACCCTACTCTTCTGAGTCGTGCGATGTCGCCACAGAAAGTGGTTGTGCACCACTCTCAGTCTCTAGTCAGTGTGCGATTCGACGACGGTGAATACCTCTGCCATGTCGAGATCGGGATAGGGATCAGGGGCCATCAACCCAAGGATCCGATCCTGGCTTCGGGCCGACACCACTATCTTGTTTGCCCACCGATCGGAAAGTTCGAGTGGGGGAGTGCGACAGCATGCCGGGTCAGGGCATTTTGAAGTCATTCGATTCTCGGTGTCGCGGCCCCGGAACCATTTTGCGTCTTTGAATGGAACACCGAGGGTCACTGCACGCAACGGATCGACCCCGGTCTCGATATGGGTTGTACAAAAGAATGTTCCGGTTGGGGTGTCGGTGTATTGGTGGTGGGTGTTGAAACGGTCGGGGGAGCGGAAGGTGACCCTCGAGCCCCAGTGCTGGCATAGCTTTTGGGTCTCCATGCCCCCGTACTCGTCTCGTCGCATCGGTGCCTGATCGTTTGAATACCCTTTGACGATGGTCCCGTTTTCGTTGCTCACGACGAGATGCAACGCTACGTCGAAGTGATGGGTGAGAAGGTTTGCCATCCTCCACGACGCCATCTCGTAGGAAACGTAGAACAGTTCTTTGACATCCTCAGGATTGAGATCATGGTCTTCTTTCGCTGCGACGAGTCTTGGCACAACCGCTTCTTCGGGCACGAGCACAGCTGCCGCGAAATATGCAGTCTCCACTCTCTGACGGAGAAAGGTCTCGAGGTCCGGCGATGACTCATGATCGAGGAGAAATCCGGCCAGCGTCTGGAGAACCGCCTTTCTCGCCTGCCGGGTTTTTAGTTCGTTTCTCGGTGCGATATAGATGCGCTGATTCGCCAGGTCGATGAGTGAGCGTGCGAAAGTCGGCATGTCATCGATCGGGTGGATTTCGAAGCCAGCACTGGCGGCAAGATCGATCAGGTTCCGCGAACTGAACGGCCCCTCTCCGACGTATCCGCTAGTAGACAACGCCTTGGCGGCCTCGTCTTCAATGTCGCCGAGATAACCCCCGGCAGACGTGATCCAGTCAACGACGAGCCCGTTGGCCTGACGGATCTCCTCGCCGGTTGCAGAGCCCAGATCTGATCTCTCCTGGAGGGCCTCATGGAGGCCGACAATGTGAGCCATAACCGTGTCGTCTAGTTTCGCCGACGGTCGTATCGCCGGTATGTCCATCTTTTCGAAAAGGGACGAATCCTGGGCCCGGAGCAGAGCAATCTCCATGTGGTCACGTCGTGTTGGTGGCGACGGATCGACGAGATCCTCCAGGTCGATGGAAAGTGCTGAAGCCAGGTCGAGAATCAGTTGGAGGCGGGGCTCTTTCTTCCCGTTCTCGAGTAGCGAAAGATATGGCCCGGGTTTGCCAACAAGGGCTCCAAGTTGATCGAGGGTCAATCCGGCCTGGCTTCGAAAATGTCGAAGCCGTCGACCCAAAACCAACGGGTCAAGGTATGGAGATTCGGTCATATAGCTCTCCTTCCGAAAGATTGCCCCATCTTATCGTGCAGATCAAGATCTTGTGACGTCAGCGACAAGAACAATGTCTCTTATGCATCAATATCGAGATTCGTCGGCCGAGAGACAGATCCTTCCCCCTGATGCCGTTGCGTTCTTGACCGATCTGGAGCGGGAATTCGGATGGAGGCGCGGTCAGATCCTGGCAATGCGTCAGGGGAGACAATTGGCGATGGCCGCTGGCGACCGCCCCGACTTCTTGATTGAAACCAAATCTGTGCGGGAAAGCGACTGGACGATCTCATCCGTGCCTGAGTGCCTTCGCGACCGCAGGGTTGAGATCACCGGACCTGTTGAACGCAAGATGATGATCAACGCTCTCAACTCGGGTGCGAGAATATTCATGGCCGACTTCGAGGATGCCACTTCGCCGACCTGGGACAACCTCCTCGACGGTCATGTGAATCTCATCGATGCGTATCGCGGAACGATTCGGTACGAGAGCGACAAGAAGATCTATGAACTCGCGGACGATCCGGCCACCATCATCGTACGGCCCCGGGGGTGGCATCTCGAGGAGAAGCACTTTCTGGTTGATGGACAACCGATGGCCGCCTCACTGTTTGATTTCGGGCTCTACCTTTTCCATTGCGGGCACCTTTCTCTGGATGTCGGCGCCGGACCATACGTCTATCTCCCCAAACTCGAGTCGCATATCGAAG
>JBBKXI010000099.1:0-9538 GCA_037969415.1 Acidimicrobiia bacterium
CCACTGCGGCGGCTGTCGCCGCCGAGATCACAGATCTCAGACCTCAGATGTCAGTCGTAAGTGTCGGTCCATGACGCGATGTCCACGCCGTGGTTGTCGGGCGACGCGAGCGACCACCAGTCGGGAGCGTGCGAATCGTCGGCGAGTCTCCCTCCGGCGGCGAGCGCAGCATCCACTCGTGCCTGAGCCTGGTCGGCCGGTACAAAGACGTCGAAGTGCGTCCGGCCCCTCGCCGGAGAGTCGGCGGTGATCGGGTTAAAGGCGAGCTGCGGCCCGCAGCGCAGCGGATCTACGGCATCCGTGTCGCCGAACGCCTCATAGCCCAGTGCGGCCATGAAGAACGGTCGCACGTCGGCTTGGGAATGCTGGGCGACGTAAATACCGATCGACTGCGAGAGCGAGGGATCGGCGGTCAGCAGCAGCTCGACGGCCGCCCGGGACACGGCCGCCGCGAACTCCACGGCGGCCGCGGGGATGCCCTCCGCGGTGCGGTACGGGATGCGGACGACGACTCCCTCGGGACGCACGTCGACGTCGGGCAGAATGCCGAATTGCTCGGCGGCAGCGACGACCGGGGCGATGAGGCCTGCCGCGTGGGAGAGGGAGGTCGCGGTGAATACGCTCTGCGGGCCAGTCCCTGTGACACGCCAGTCAGATACGCCCCGCGCCCTGTGGAACTCGGCCGCGGAGATCCAGTCTGATCCGCTCGTTGACTCACTCATCGAGAACTCCTTCGAAAGCTGAGAGGGTCCCAAGCCAGTGACAAGCTAGGACCACGCGAGACTCCACGGTACTCGGAGATCGTGCGGGCGCTCGGACAAAAGAAGACCCCCAGGAGTGGTGTCACACGCCCGTTTCTCGATTCTCTGAAAGGCACCTACGTCGACAGTCCCGACGGATCGAGTTCCGATATCACCATCCGCTCGGCAGCTACCGATCCTTCCACAGGGTTCCGAAACAGTCGCAACCACGGAAGGAGAACATGATGAAGGGCTACACAGCAGGTAAGGGCGAGCGGTGGTATGCGGTCTTCTGATACCGTGGCGACTCGGAAATGATCCGCAGTCCTCGGGAGGGCAGGCGCGTCTCCCGGCGAGACAAACCGGAACCTCGATTCCGGGTTCGCCACCGACGATCTTCTCGACCAGGACGTTGTGCTCCCACCCATCGCCGAGGTCGTAGTCCCAGCGCATCTTGTCACCGACCGACGGCAGAACCTCACTCAGTCGGTGTTGGTTCTCATCGAGGTCGTCGTTTGACCAATCCGGATAGGGAACTCCGTACCAGGTTCCGTCGGCATCGAACACGTGGAGATGGCCGCCTAGCCAGCCCATCGCCGCTTCCAGGAAGGGGGCCAGCTCGCCGAGAGACAGGTCGGACCTCACCACGATCCTCCTCCACACGGGTGGCTTCACCCCGCGCAGAGTGACCCTCAGTTGATGAACGGTGCCAACCATCATTGCTCCTATTGGCGTCTGAGTTCGACCTAGCAACGCCATTGCCGGCAGTAGCAGACGTCGATTCTGTGTTGATGACGCTTAGTGTCGCCCATCTCTCACGGGTGGCCAATTTGACCTAGCATCGTCCCGATGAACGACGCAGATCTAGATCTCCGCAATCGCACTTACGTCTTGTTCGTAGAACTGGGACGGGCGCCTACGACCGAAGAGGTCGCCACCACTGTGGGTTGGACGGTGGCAGATGTGGCGGCCGGTTGGCGTAGGCTTCATGACGCCCATGCTCTGGTCCTTCAAGAGGGAGTGGACGAGATCCGAATGGCCAACCCATTCTCGGCGGTCCCTACCGCGTATCGGGTGAATGCCGCCGGACGATGGTGGTTCGCGAACTGCGCCTGGGACGCATTCGGAATTCTCGCCGCTCTGGGCGTGGATGGTCGGATCGAGAGTTTCTGTCCCGATTGCATAGATCCGATCTCGGTAGAGGTGAAGAACGAGATTCCCGATGACGACCACTTGGTGTTCCATTGTTTGGTTCCTGCCGAATCGTGGTGGGACGAGATCGCACACACCTGAAGCACGATGAATCTCTTCCGGTCGGAAGAGCATGTTGGCCGTTGGCTCGGAGGGCGAGCTCCGGGACGAACCATCACCGTGTCAAAATTGAGCGAACTCGCCCACTTATGGTGGGGTGACCGCGTCTCTTCTGATTGGCGGCCGCATTACCGCGAGCAAAACCAGGCCATCCTCGATCGTCTCGGCCTGACCGATGAGTTCTGGCATATTCCCTAGGCGTTCATGACGTAGGATCAAGTCTTTACCACCGACGCATAGGCCAGTCGAAAGGCCGAATCTGCCATCACCCGCCGTTAGCCGTTTCGAGACAGGCTCAGTCGCGGAGATCGGACCGCCCGACGCGATGGAGGCCTCAGGGGTCGGGATGCCGCCCGTGCCCAACAAACGAAAAACCCCAGGAGTGGTGTCCTGGGGTTTCTCAGTAGCGGGGGCAGGATTTGAACCTGCGACCTTCGGGTTATGAGCCCGACGAGCTACCATACTGATCCACCCCGCGTCGGTGGTGATGACAATTGTATGACTGACACAGGCCGTATGCCAATAGGTCCCTCGGATTCCGCATTGGCCACGGATCACAGGCGGGGCGCCTAGCGTGCCGCTGGCATGTCAATCAAAATCCGACTGATGACGGGTAACTTCCTCGGTGATAGTGCTGATCCGATAGCACTCAAGGAGATGATTGAACGGATCCGACCAGATATTGTGCTTGCCCAGGAACTCGGACCAGAAACGGCGCTCGTCATCTCCGACATGTACCCACATCATTTTCTCGATCCGAGCCTGGCCTATTCCGGCCGTGGAGTCGCCTCGCAGTTTCCCGGGCGATTTGGCACTCTTCAGCTTCCGAGGCGATCCGGAACCACGGCCGAATTTGATCTCGATGGGCATTGCCTGATTGTCGCCGCCGTCCACATGATCAATCCCGTTGCCTTTCCCTGGTGGCGCCGGCCTCGGCAACGACAGGAACAACTCGAGGCTTTGATTGCTTGGGCCACCGTTCAGGACCAACGTTGTACATCCCTAGTGGTCGCAGGTGACTTGAACGCAAGTCCGATATGGCCGGTCTATCGCCAACTCGCCGAACGCTGGGAAGACCTAGCCAGATCAGCCGCGGGGTCATCGGGAACGCGACCGGCGCCAACGTGGTCGTGGCGGCCCGGTTTGCCGCGGATGCTTCGAATCGATCATGTATTCGGAACCGGGGTGCAGTCGACCTCGACTCGAGTGGAGCCGATCGTCGGGTCAGACCATGGAGCTTTGATCGTCGAACTAGTCATCGGAAGTTAATCGCCAAAGCTGTCGACGTTTGCCGTTCCCCAGCGATGGGATCTACCTTCGGTCGAAACCGTCGTCAGGGGAGGAGACAGAATCTTGCGGCGCTAACGGGATCGCCAATTCGAAGGTGGCCCCGGGTTCTCCGGTGTCGACCAAGCGGAGTGAGCCCCCGTGGCCCGTTGCGATGTCACGGGCGATGGCCAAACCGAGCCCCGCTCTCCCTGTCTCGCTAGATCGCGCCTCGTCCATCCGGGTAAACCGATCAAAAATCCGATTTTGATCCTCGGGAGCTATACCTGGCCCGTCGTCGGAAACCAACAGCACGCCAGAACCATCTGACTCTGTGAGTTCAAGCCTGATCGTGGAATCGGCATGTCGCACCGCATTCTCCAATAGGTTTCGAACAGCCCGGCCTAGCCGGGCCGGATCTCCGATCACGTGAGCACCGGAAACCCGGAAGATATCAACCTCGGCATGCCCCCGCTCGCGCACCCGACGCACCTCTCGCAAAACCACGTCATCGAGATCCAAGGCCACCGGGGCAGCTCCCGTCGCATCCGCGTCGGCCCGGGCAAGATATAGCAAATCCTCGACCAAGGCTTGCATTCCCAACACCTCAGAGAGGAGGGAATCTTTCAACTCGTGCCCTGGGACCTCCAGGTTGCCCGCTCGATCGATTTCAAGCTGGGTTCGCAGCCGGGTTAGAGGGCTCCGCAACTCATGTGAAGCGTCGGCCACAAAACGTTGTTGGCGGCCGATTGACATCTCGATTCGCTCCAACATCCCGTTCATTGTCTCGGCCAGGCGATCTATCTCATCCTCGGTCCCGGGTTCGGGGACCCGTCGATGGAGGTCGGATGCCCCGATCTCGGCAACCTCCTTGCGGATGCCTTCGACAGGTTGCAAAGTACGACCGACCAACCACCAGATCAAGAGGGACAGGCCTAAGACCAGGATCGGGATGACCACGGCCATCGACGCCAATAGCGCCGAGGTGCTCTCCCCGACGGTGTCGTATGTGGTCCCCACGACAAGGACAGACTCATCGGAAATCTGACGGCCCAGAACCCGAAACACGTCATCGTCTATAGCCAAATCCGAATAATTCTCGATTACATCTTGACCCACTCCGGAAACTCGGACCGTCACCGCGGAGTCCCCAGCGAGATTGGGAGTGGATGCGATCACCGACCCGGCAGGATCGACTATCTGGACAAACCCTTCTCCGGCCGATGAGAGAAAGGGATCGGGCGTCAACCCATCGGTGACCAGGGCTTCGATGTCGTTAGCTCGCTGGGTCAGGGTCTGATCGAGACCCGACGTCAAGACGTTGCGTTGCAAAACGACCAGGGCTCCACCGGCCACAAGGAGGCCAATGGCAACAACAATGGCTGCCAGGCCGGTGACACGAAATCGAACGGATCGGCGTGTCAAGATCTAGCCACCGCTCTTCGAGAGCCGATACCCTGCTCCCCGAACCGTCTCGACGGCACAGCGGCCAAATGGTTCGTCGATTCGGGTGCGGAGACGACGGATATACACCTCGACGATGTTGGGATCGCCATCGAACTCGTACTCCCAGACTCCGTTAAGAATCTCGAGTTTTGAGACAACCTCACCCGCCCGACGCATCAGGAATTCAAAGACGTCAAACTGGCGCTTGGTCAACTCGATCTCAGAGTCACCCCTCCAGGCCCGCCGCGACGACGGCTCGATTCGAAGATCGCCCACCTGAATCGGCACCGGATCCTTACCCCCCGCCCGGCGCAGGAGGGCACGGATCCTGGCAACGAGAACCGGGAACGAAAACGGCTTTGTCAGATAGTCGTCGGCACCGGTGTCCAATGCCTCGGCCTCATCGAGGTCTCCATCTTTGGCCGTCAGCATCAGAATGGGGGTCCAGTTACCGGCCTCACGCAGGTCAGCACAAATCTGATACCCGTTGCGCCCGGGAAGCATGATGTCCAGGATGATCAGGTCATATGCGCCCTCCGTGGCCTGCCAGAGGCCCGCCGTGCCGTCGAAGGCAACGTCAACAGTGAATTGTTCAGTCTCGAGGCCACGTTTGACCAGTGCAGCGATCCTCTTGTCGTCCTCGACCAGCAGAAGTTTCACCCAAACATTCTCGCACCCGAAGCTGACTCGCTGCTGACAACACGGCCAGCAAGGTCAGGCTGTGGTCAGGATCAATTTCATAGGTTTGGCAGTGGTCCAGACGTAAAGGAGTACGGACATGAAGAAGACCACGAAGGCCCTCTTGATCGGAGCCGCATTCGCGGGTGCTGCGGCAGTACCTGCAATAGCCCAAGCGGTATCAAACGACGCGGATCCCAGCGAAGTCGACCGACCCATCACAGGCGAGAGCCTGGACCGGGCGAGCTCGGTTGCCCTTGAGTTCATCGGCGAAGGAAGGGTGACTGGCACCGAGATCGAAGATGAGGAGAGCTACTACGAGATCGAAGTAACCCGCAACGACGGGAGCGAGGTCGACGTTCAGCTCGACGAGGCATTCAACGTGGTCGGGTCGGAAGATGACGGTACCGGCGCCGATGACTGATCCATCAATAGGGTGAGAAGGGAGAATCGTTGAGAACTATTCCGCTAATAGGAATCGGGGTTATGACTTTGGCGGCATCATGCACCAACCCGGGTGCGGGAAGCCCCACCAGTGTCCCCACCACGTCAGTCGCGCAAGTCGACGTCGCGGAGCTGTGTCCAACCGAAGGAGAATTGCTCGAGACCGCCAAGCTCTACATCGAGCACAACGCCACGGATGCCGACACCGGAGTCCACGGCCTTTTTGGGGGATCGGCGTGGTCCGAGCTCTGCATCTGGGACCCCAACAGCATCCTCGTGTTGGCAGTTGACCCGCGCAACGCGCTCGGCGATCTCACGGTAGCTGATTTGTTCTTTGAATCCCGCGAGCCACCCAACGACGAGTACAGCCTCGACGATCTGAAATCAGACTTCCCAGAAGGCACCTACACGGTTGGCGGGACCGACTTCGAAGGCGTCGCCCGTGTCGGAAAAGCCAGGTTCTCTCATGCGATACCGGGGCAGCCGGTGATCACCGACCCGACGACCGCCCCAGACGAGGAGTCCGCCCGCGAGGCCGCGGTCAGCACTTCTGACCTGGTCGTCAAGTGGGAGCCGGTGACGACCGACTTAGACGGGTTGGGGATTGAGCTGACTGGCTATCAGGTCATCGTTACGAAGGTAGACCACGATGACCCGAATGGATTGTCACGTCCGGTCTACGACGTACACGTCGGCCCGGGCGTCAATGAGCTTGTGGTGCCGGAAGGTTTCCTCGAACCGGCCACCATCTACGAGCTCGAAGTGCTTGCGTTAGAGGTATCTGGAAACCAGACCATCACGGTCGGCTTCTTCACCACGGAGTAGAGATGGCTGGCCCGGTCGGTTCGTCTCTGCGTCAGCGACGTCCGCCCGTAATGTCCGATGAACGTTGTCGGCACCCAACTCATCGAGGGTGCCGACTCTGCGCAACAGATCGAGGCAGGATCTTCCTCAATCCGCTGGGACGCGACTGGGCGGCCATGAAAGCTCCGCCTCGATTCTCGTCCGCGGCTGTCATGTCTTGCACTTCGCAATACTCAGCGCTCGCCGTATCCACCGCTCACTCCCTCGTCGACCGGGTTCGCGAGGGCCGACAACAAGCTCGCTGTCCCTCAGACGGTCGATTACATCCGCCGAACCTGCGTGGAGATTAGACAACCATCGCATGTCCACTCTCATCGAACGTCGAAAATCGTATCTTCGAGCCCTCAAGAGAGTTACGTCCCGTGGAACGAGCCCTACGGCCAGCCCTGGTGATGGAGGCGAAACTCTCGAACCTCCTCAGTCGTCGTGGGGCCCCAGGGTCGGGTCGGCACCGGGTGGTCGAGACGTGCCGAGGCCAATTCGTCGAGGGAGAAACCAACCGGTTGAGTGATGGGATCGATGCCGTAGATGCGGGTCGCATTCCAACCCAGAATCTTGGCCTTGGCCGTCCGGGTCAGCTCGGGATAGCCAAACCGTTCCTGATAGTCGACGGGAATCTGAAAAGACTTGAAGGCATCGATCTGGCCCTGTGGGGATCCGTAGAAGATCGAATCGGTCCCCCAAACGATATTGTCCTCGCCAAATGCGACAAGGAGTTTGCCGAGGACGTGTGATGCCTCATCGGGACGACGCAGGAGATGCCACCAGGTCGAACCGAGTTCGGCGTAGACATTCTCGCCCGGACCGATTCCGGCACCCCGGACCGAAGTAATCAACCGGTTGACACCCCGATTCGCTGTTGCGTCGGTATAAGGGCCTTCGCGTTGATTCACCTCGAATCCCGAGTGGTAGACCACAAAGGTGACGTCGGGATGGTTGCGGGCGGCGGGCCCGATATCCTCAGGTGACCCGGACCGGGCACCGTCCGAGAGCCCCTTATGGACGAACAAAACGGGCGTCTCCAACTTGACCAGCTGATCGAGGAATGGTCCGGCGACCGCGGGCAGATTTGGGTCGTGATCATCGAGCCACCAATGCAAACTTGACGGGAAGTGGGTGAAGGTCTTCCAACCCGACACCTTGTTCTCAGATACGGTCCGTTGCATCTCCTCAATCAGCGCAGCCGACGTAGCCGTTTGCGGCAGGGCCAGCGCGTTGACTACCACCCGATCGTCACCCGACAGTGCCTGCCCCAGGCGGCGCGTCTCCTCCATCACATCGTTGGACAATGGACTGCCTTCAGGATTGATCGGCAGACCCGACAACGCAACCATCGTGGTGTCGGATCTGACGAAAATCTCCTCGAGGAAGTGATTGGTTGAGAAACACGCCCTGGGGTCGTCTTCATCCTCGCAATTTGCCTGGGGGAACTGTTTACCCCAGAACCAATCGCCGGCCGTGGACGGATCGAGGTCGTATTCGAGCAGGTGGCCCTGGACATCGAAGACAAATTGGGCCGGGCCGATGATCGAGCGGGCAGCTTCAGTGTCGTACCTCGCTGTCGGGTCGAACGGGTACCACAACCCGGCCTGGCGTCCCATCGACCTGGCGACCGCGGAGTCGATGGCCGTTAGACAAATGGCCAATGACGAGGCCGACCGGAGAAAGTGTCGTCGGGTCATCCCGGTCTTGACGATGGCGTCCTCGGCTTCGAAGTTGGCGAGGCGCTCCATCTCGAGGCGGACGTCGGTGATTGGCTCCGGTTCATACTCACCATTCGAGACCTGTCCAAAAGTGATCGGCAGGCCCTCTTCTTCATGTCGCCACGAGAAAGGCATTGCGCCTTCATTCTGCCCTCAACGGATTAACGATGACGGCCCGATACCGCTTTTGCAGATCAAAAGGCTACCAATAAGGACTTTCTCCTCTATCAGAATCGCTGCCCAGGGTGGAAGATCATGAACAAGAGACCAAAAGGAGGTCACTCATGACCAAGTATGATTTTTCGGGCAAAGTTGCCCTAGTTACCGGTGCTGCATCGGGGATAGGCGAAAGCACTGCACATACCCTTGCCGCATCCGGAGCGAAAGTTATCGTCGCCGACTTCGACACGGAGTTGGGCGAGTCGGTGGCTGAGAAGATCGCCACCGACGGTGGGGTCGCATCGTTCTTCAAGGTGGATGTAAGCGTGCCGGAGCAGGCTGAGGCGATGGTGAAGTTTGCTGTTGAGACATATGGAAGCCTCGATGTTGCCGTCAACAACGCCGGTATCGGTGGAGCTCAATCGCCGACAGGCGAGCATCCGATCGACGATTGGAAGAAAGTTATCGACGTCAACCTCAACGGCGTGTTCTACGGCCTTCGCTATGAGATCCCGGCGATGCTCGAGTCCGGCGGCGGATCGATCGTCAACATGGCATCGATCCTGGGCAGCGTGGGGTTTGCCAACTCTCCGGCCTACGTGGCTGCCAAGCATGGAGTCGTCGGTCTCACCAAGGCGGCGGCGGTCGAGTACGCGGCCCAGGGTGTGAGGGTCAACTCGGTGGGTCCGGGATTTATCCACACACCGCTACTCGACACCAACCTCGACGAGGAGACGCAGAGTGCAATTGCAGCGATGCATCCGATTCAGAGGATGGGCAGCACACAGGAAGTCGCCAATCTGGTGACATTCCTCGCCTCTGACGAAGCAGCCTTTTGCACCGGGGGTTACTACCTGGTGGATGGCGGCTACACCGCCCAGTAGGCCCGAAGCCCGGTCACTAACTGCGGCTCCAGCCCCGGGGGGG
>JBBKXI010000100.1:0-4496 GCA_037969415.1 Acidimicrobiia bacterium
GGCTTTGAACTGGTCATAACGGATCTGATCAACTCGCGAACCCAGGAGGTTGCCTCTGAAGAGGTTGTCGAGACACTCGATACGTCACGGGCCAGCCTCCCCGAAGTTGAACAAGTGGACACGGGCACCACCGAAGGGCCAGAACTCGTCAACTTCCACCCCGAGGATATTCCCGAGGTAGGTGCTGAATTCGCCATTCTTCGTGTCCCCAGACTCGGGCTGGAAGTCGTGCTGTTTGAGGGGGTCACGACTGAAGTGCTCAAGAAGGGCCCGGGCCACATGCCGGGTACACCGATACCCGGCCAACCTGGCAATTCGGTCATCTCTGGCCACCGCACCACTTACGGAAGGCCGTTCTTCGACTTCGATTTGCTCAAGCCAGGCGATGTCATCGAAGTTGAGACAGCGATCGGGATACATACCTATCAGCTGATGGACCCATCGTTCGTGGTCGAACCGACCGATGTGTGGGTGACCGATGACAAGCCGGGTGGTTGGTTGACGCTGACCACATGCAACCCCAAGTTTTCGGCTCGAGAGCGGCTTATCGTCACCGCCGAGCTCGTTGACGGCCCCAACCTTGAATACGTCAGATTGCTCGAAGGCAGAACCTCCGAACTCAGTTGATCCCGGATACCTGCTGTTCGAGAACATCTTGATTGAGGATTCCGTTGTATACATCCACAACGACGCCAGATGAGTCGAGGAAGAACGTGGCGGGTAAGCCAAGGGTTTGATATGAAGCTCTCATCTCACCGTCATCGAATCCAACCACATAAGTGGGCCCAACTTCGGTTATGAACTCCTTGAAATCTTCGTAGCGGTCTTCAACGGCAATGCCGACGACGACAATTTCTGGGTTGGCATCAGCAAAGGCGGAGATTTCGGGTATTTCGGCTCGGCATGGCCCGCACCACGATGCCATCAGGTTGATCACGATTGGCTTGCCATCGTCGTTTATCAGATCGGCCAACGTCAACGGTTCGTCACCAACGAAATTGCGCACCTGGAATGCTGGCGCAGGGTCGCCAATTGCGGCCACTGCGGAACCGGAGTCGTCTTTGAATACCCACGCGACCATGAGCCCAACCGCAACGACTGAAATGAAGATGAGGCTGAGTCGCAGATGCCGATTGGGCAAGGGCTCCTGTGTGGTCTCAGGCTCCTGCCATTTGTCTGAGGACATAATGAAGGATCCCACCGTTGCGGAGATAGTCGACTTCGATTGGAGTGTCGACCCGGGCAATGGTCTCAAATTCGGTCGACGTACCATTCTGATGGGTTGCGGTTACCCGGATCGTCTGTCGTGGTTGTAGGGAGTCGTCGACGTCGATATTGAACGATTCGGTGCCGTCGAGGCCCAGAGTAGTTGCGCTCTGCCCGTCCTTGAAAACGAGTGGCAAGACTCCCATCATGACAAGGTTGGACCGGTGGATCCTCTCGAACGACGTTGTGACTACGGCCTTGACGCCCAAAAGGAACGTTCCTTTTGCAGCCCAGTCTCGGGACGAGCCCATTCCATAGTCCGCTCCACCCAAAACTATGAGAGGCGTCCCGTTTGCCTGGTAGTTCATTGCGGCATCGAATATCGACTTGACCTGGCCATCATTGAAGTCGGTGGTCCAGCCGCCCTCGGTGTCGGGAGCGAGCTGATTCTTTACCCTTATGTTGGCGAAAGTGCCCCGGGTCATGACCCGGTCATTTCCCCGACGAGACCCGTACGAGTTGAACTGGGCCGGTTGTACACCCTGCTCGACCAGGTAATGCCCGGCAGGGGAATCGACTGCAATTGAACCGGCAGGGCTGATGTGGTCGGTCGTCACCGAATCACCAAGCTTGGCGAGAACCCTTGCTCCGACTATCGGCGTGATAGGAGTGATCTCGGGCGTCAGGTTTTGGAAGAAAGGAGGCTCCTGAATATAGGTACTTTCTGGATTCCATTGGTAAAGGTCCGATTCCGTGGTCTCGATGGCCCTCCATTCATCCGAGCCGGTGAACACGTCGGCGTATTTATCAATGAATTGTGCCTGAAGTACGTTTTCGCCGACAATGCGGGCGATTTCGTCCTGAGTTGGCCAGATGTCGGCCAGCATGACGTCGTTGCCTTCGCGATCGGTCCCTAAAGGCTCATTGATCGGGTCCCAATCGACGGTGCCAGCGATGGCGTAGGCGACCACCAATGGGGGTGAGGCCAGGTAGTTGGCCCGGACGTCGGGTGAGATACGCCCTTCGAAGTTTCTGTTTCCCGAAAGAACGGAAGCACCCACGAGATCGTTGGCATTTATGGCTTCCGAGATCGGTTCAGGCAATGGTCCGGAGTTCCCGATGCACGTGGTGCAGCCATAACCGACGACATGGAACCCAAGACTTTCGAGATCTGTGAGCAGACCAGACTTCGTAAGGTATTCAGTGACTACCTTCGATCCGGGAGCGAGCGAGGTCTTGACCCATGGTTTCCGATTGAGGCCTAGTTCCCTCGCCTTGCGAGCGACCAGTCCGGCACCGACCATGACGTCCGGGTTCGAAGTGTTGGTACAAGATGTGATTGCTGCAATCACAACATCGCCGTCCTTCAAGGTAAAGGTGTCGCCGTTATATTCGACCGTGACATCTGATAGGGGTTCCAGATCGTTGTTGGGGGTTCCGCCCTCGTCGACCCATTCGGATGTGGTGCCGGCCCGGGCAGGGCTCACTTTCCCGAAGGTGTTTGACAGGTCCGACTCCCACTGCGCCTTCATACCGGAGAGGTCGATTCGGTCCTGGGGCCGCTTCGGTCCGGCAAGGGCGGGAAGCACCGTTGCCATATCCAGCTCCAGGATTGACGAGTAGGTGATCTCGTGGGTGTCGTCACGCCACATCCCCTGCTCCCGGTAATACTGCTCAACAGTGTCGATCAGTTTGTCATCGCGTCCGGTGAGACGGAGGTACTTGGTTGTCTGTTCATCGACTGGGAAGAAGCCGACGGTGGCGCCATATTCGGGTGCCATGTTGGCAATGGTCGCCCGATTGGCGAGTGGCATCTCAGCGAGCCCTGGCCCGAAGAATTCAACGAACTTCCCCACCACGCCGTAGGAGCGGAGTATCTCAGTTACCCGGAGCACCAGATCGGTCGCCGTTGCTCCTTCGGGCAGGCGGTTGGTCAGTCGGAAACCCACGACCTCGGGAAGCAGCATGTAGATGGGCTGACCGACCATCGCTGCCTCCGCCTCGATGCCGCCAACTCCCCATCCAACTACACCAAGACCGTTGATCATCGTGGTGTGACTGTCGGTCCCTACCAGGCTGTCGGGATACAGCTGTTCTCCGTTGTCCCAGACCACCTTGGCCAGGTATTCGAGGTTCACCTGGTGCACGATTCCGGTCGCCGGCGGCACCACGCTGAAATTAGCAAAGGCCGACTGCCCCCATTTCAGAAACTCGTAGCGTTCCTGGTTTCTTTCGAATTCGCGGTTGGAGTTGATGGTCAGGGCGTTGGGAGAGGCAAAAGCATCGACCTGGACGGAGTGGTCGACAACCAGGTCGGCCGGTATCAACGGATTTACCTTTTGTGCCGCGGTTTCATCACCCGTCATCCGGACGATTGCCGAACGCATCGCGGCGAGGTCGACGACTGCAGGGACCCCGGTGAAGTCCTGAAGGACCACCCGGCCGGGTATGAATGGGATTTCCTGCTCACCGACTTGTGAAGCGTCATATGCCGCGATCCGACGCACATCCGCTTCGTGGACCAGAACACCATCGAGATTCCGCAGGGCGGATTCCAGGAGAACCTTTATCGAGTACGGGAGATTTTCAGTGCCATCTATTGAATCGAGACGAGCGATCTCACGGGTTCCGAGAGCCGTGTCCAGGATTTGCCGCGACCCGAATGCGTTGTTGGCCATGTCGGACCTTTCAGTTTTCGTAAATTCTTCGTTGCTTTGAGGTTACCGGATCATGCGACCCAAACCCCTGGCCCCAAAGAGCAAAGAACGACGGATTTTGTGAAAACGACATCCCCGGCGGGCGTGGTGTGGCGTCGGCCGCCGAAAACACTTCGCCGCGACGGAAATCAGCGAGATGAAAGGGTTACTGGCACTTTGGTGACACAGTCATCTTGGAGCCGGGCATGGGGAATCAAAACTGGCTCACAAGGAACCGATAATGCGCCGAACAATCCCGAAACAATGCCACGATCAAGCGAGCAGATGACTTCGGGGTGGTTGGTGGCGGCTTCTCCAAACGGACAATGCGATGTCAACAGCTGCTGGCCGGAAACATCTGGGTCGACTGCAAATCCGAGACCGGTCATTGCCTTGGCGACCGAGGTCACGGCTTCGTCATAACCCGGGTCACCTTGTGCGCCGATCTCTGCTGCGATCTCCTGCCCGTACCCACGACCGATCTCCTCGGCAACCGTGGAAAGGTCTTGGGCAGAGACCTGGTCGAGAACCCGCATCAGTAGTTCGACGAGCATCTCGAATCTTTGCGGGGCAAAATGCACCGACACTTCTTTC
>JBBKXI010000101.1:0-3819 GCA_037969415.1 Acidimicrobiia bacterium
CGGAAGGGCTCGAGATAAATCTCCCGTAGGGCGCGCGGATCGACCCGGGCGTCGATGGTAAACCGGTCCTGCTCCTGATCGTTGCACACGAAGTGCTTGATGCACGCCGCCACGCCCTCGGCTTGCAGTCCGATGATGTATGAGGCCGCGACGGTCCCCGACAGGAACGGATCCTCCGAGAAGCATTCAAAGTTGCGCCCGGCGTTGGGAATACGATGAATATTCACGGTCGGGCCGAGGAGTACGGACGAGCCCTTGGCGCGCGTCTCGTGGGCGAGCGCTCGACCCACCTCTTCGATCAGATCCGGATCGAAAGTAGCCCCCATCGCGATCCCGACCGGGAAGCTCGTTGAGGTCGGACCGTGGTTTCCATCGGACCCTCGCGCCCCGTTGGGGCCATCGGTAACTCTGATCGTCGGCACTCCGAGCCGATCGATGGGGTGGGTTTCCCACAGATTGGCGCCGGAGAGCAGGCTGATCTTTTCTTCGAGCGTCAATGCTGCCAATGTTCGCTCAACCCAATCACTCATTCGTGAACTCCCTCCACTGATACTGATAAGCAAGCAATTAGCTACTCGCTTGTGCCATCGGGAACCGAGAAGGCGACTTTGGCAATGGTGCCACGACCCTCGAAAATGTCCCTCGACTCAGCTCGAGTCAGTTCCTGCCCTGGCCGAGCTTCGGGCTGGCCGTCGGCTGGGTGAACTTCCACACTCGCTTGCGGGCCAGCCTGCAACTCCATCGGAACTCGACAAAAGGTAAAACTGGCGAGCCCCTCGGGTGAGAAGAGTTCGTCGGTGGGGAGCAGCGCCGGGTCGATTCGGATCTGGCCGTCAAGAATTCTCACGCCCAGCTCACCAAGCCTGGTTATGACCTGCTCCTTCACCTGCCCCGTCATCCCGGGTTGTTGAGCTCCGGAGTGCGCGGGCGTGTGCGAGTAGCAATCGAGCGGAATCGCGCCGAATTCGGCAGGTTTCTTGCGGAACCCAAGACCTTCACGGATCCTGCGATAGGCCGCGCCCAAATCCGACAAGAGCTCTGCCGACTCTCCCTTCGACCTGGCGTCCCAAAACGTTTCCTGGACCGCAAGCAGCAACTTCGACACCATGTGCCAATAGATGGAGCCGATCCCTTCGTAGCCATGCATGGCCCCGGATCGACCAGTGAACGAGTGATGGTCAAACACCCGCTCGTACAGAGCCAAAGCAGCAGAACGCTGATCGGCATCCGCACCGGCCTCCTCAAGCGCAACGGCGAGAACCGAAGCGTTGGTCAGGTCTGAACGAAAGTGTATATGCCCATTCAGGTCGATCGACAGGAGCCCATCCCCTGATTTGCTGACCAAGGACACCACTAGGGGATCGGTTTCCAGATCAGCCATCGTCAAGGTATTTCGGTCTGGGAACGCCGGCAGCGACCGAGCCGGATACAACAAAAAGGACTTCTGGTCCGGACGATACAAGTCGGACGAGAAGAGGGCATCAACGATGGCCAAAGCATCTGCCGCATCAAGGGCCCCCGACGACAGCACACCTGCCTGGCCCTCAAGCATGACTCCTAGCTCGTTGACATTCGCTTCATAGGAACTCGGAAACGAAACGAGGTTATAGGAGCCATAGAGACCGTCCGGGCGCCTTGCCGATCGTATCGAGCCACCGAGATGCTTCAACGCACTAGCCAGGAATCGTTTGATTTCTGCCACGTCGACCGTTTCGAACGCATCGGCCGGAGCGGACAGAGCGTTCGTTCGGTGTTCGGTTCCTACGGCACCGAGCGCATCGACGATTACCCGCCGGGCAACCGGATCAATGCGATCGGCGCTCGCCAGGTCCTCAAATCGAACAAGAACCGCCGTGACCGCCGACAGCCAGTCGTGGACGAGCCTGGATACCGTCACCTCGGTAAGTCCGTCGAGTTGTTCTTCAAGGAACCGAAGAAACCCGTAGAGGTGATAAACCGTCACCATCGAAAGCCCATAACCAGCAAGCGCGTTATTGGCGTCATTCCATTCGGGTCGCTGGGTGTTCATCCAAATGCCACCACCTGGTACATACGCGGTGAGTTTGGCAAGTGCCGGCACCAGAAGTTTTTCAAGCAGGCCGGCTCGTACCATCTCATCATTGTGATCCACCAACAAGCGGCCGTCGCTACCAAGCCTGCCCACCCGCTCGGCAATCAGTGCATTTCGAACCTCGTCGAAGCTGATGGTTTGCCGGGGGTCCGCGACCATTTCGTCGTGACTAGCCAGAACGTAGGGCACGTCCGCATACGCAAATATGGGGCGATCAAACTGGTCGGCCATCGCTCCGGGATCAAAACGATCCCACAGCTTGAGTAGTCGATGAAGGTAAACGATCTGATGATCGCCCCAATAGCCGATGTTGCTCCAACTGTTCCCAGGGTCCGGGACTTCCCAATCAACACCCTCCCGTGAAATCCGGTACGGGTTGTACCCATCAATCGTCGAGGCGTTTACGAACTTGGCGACTACTCCGGGAATGAAAGCCGGGAACGAGTGCAGCAGCGCCTCCCAATTCTGAAAGATGTCCCTCCAGTTACCTTCGTACGAAAGCAGCTCCGATCCATCATCGGCTTCGACATTGATCGAAAATCGGTTCCATGGCCGACTTGGATCGCCGTGCCGTCGCGAGAACGTGAGGGGGAGGTATTCAAGGACCAGGCGTGCCAAGTCCGGGTCGTTTTCATCGGCGCTGACGGCCAGCATGCCCGACAAATCGATCCAGTCACCGATCGCCGCAAGAGTCTCACCGTACCGGTCTGCCACGCGCCGATTACGGACTCGCAGGAAGTCCAGGAAGTCGGCGATAGGAAGCTGATACCCGTGCGCAAACACCCCACCGCGCATGGAGTTGAAGAGAACATTCGAGAGATGGTGGGCGTCAGCAATTGTGTCGCCCGTGGTCTGGAACCCGTCAGCGGACCCAACAAGACTGGCCAAGCGAACAGAACCGGCCTCGACGTCGGCTCTGACCTGATCCGCCGCGTCGGCCTCGGTCGCCAAGCCCACCAAGTTCGCGATGCCTGCGTGGTCCACCGAGGTGTCGACCACCATCATCCATTCAGTGCTTTCCCCAGGGGACAGGGTGAGCGCTCCACGCATGAGGTAGGAACCGCGTCGACCCGTCAACAACTTCACCTGATCCTTGACCCGCCCTTCGATCATCGCCGGTACGGATCGCTCGTCCATGTCGACCTCTCGAAGCGGGCCACTCGACCAGATGGTTGTGGCGGCGAGCGCTTCGCCTGGTTCAGTTCCGTCGGAGATAAGTGATTCGAGCGTGTACAACGCAACCGTCCCCCAGGGGCCGGTCTGCGAGCGTTTATACGCATCGACGAGGTTCGATCTTGACTGCTCGGTCTCGGCAGCAACGCCATACGGCATCACGTCGAGAAGGCCATCAATGACTTCCAGGTCAGCTCCGTTGCCAGCGACGTCGACGATCTCCGAAGTCCGGACCCACCCGTATCGGCGTGATGGCATCCAGGCAACGCGGAACAGAAGCCCCCACGCCAGATTGTGTTCCTCGAACAAGATCCGATCTCCGAGAACGCTCTTCAAAATCGATCGGCTCGACTGACAAGCACGTTCCCGGCCGAACGGTTGCCAGATCTCCCTCTCTCCATCTACTACCCGGGCGATCGCGATGACGGGCCCGGTGATGCCCGCGGCCCTATGCATCCGGTCGTCTGTCTCGTAGGGCAGAAATGCATGATCCGCATCAACTCGCCCGCCGGTCAGAGTCCCGGTGCTCGAAATGAACAGCCACAAATCGGAGTCCGAGACAACCGTCATGAGGA
>JBBKXI010000102.1:0-19271 GCA_037969415.1 Acidimicrobiia bacterium
CGAGACCAAGAAGAGGGCTGACGATGTTCTGGAAAAGATAGGGCTCACCCATGCCGCAGACCGTCAAGCCAAGACCTACTCCGGAGGGATGAAACGGCGTCTCGACCTCGCCGCATCCATCATCGGGCGTCCAGAAATACTGTTTCTCGACGAGCCGACCACGGGTATCGATCCGGGGAGCAGACTCGACCTCTGGGAACTCATCGAGGACCTGGTCGACGGGGGAACGACCCTCCTGCTCACCACCCAATATCTCGAGGAGGCCGATCGCCTCGCCGATCGAATTGGAGTGATCGATCACGGGAAGCTGATCGCCGAGGGCACATCGGACGAACTCAAAGACCGGATGGGTGGCGATGTCGTCGAACTCACCGTCGAGGAGGCTGACAAAGGCCCGGCGGCCGGGGCGCTGACCAGAGTGGCTGGCGAGGATCCCTCAATCCAGGGCTTGTCGATGCGAATCCCGGCAATAAGAGGTGTCGACACCCTCACCCAGGTTGTCCGTGAACTCGACGCCAGCGAGATCAGACCCACCAATATCGCCCTAAGAAAACCAACCCTCGACGAAGTATTCCTGGCCTTGACGGGACATGCCGCTGAAGACGAGAAAGATGTCTCGTTGGAAACAGCGCCGACTGGGCGGCGAGGAAGGAGAAACCGTGACCACTGAGACCGTAAAGCCAGGATTACGGCGGACGGTCGTGCACACCGTCGTAATCACCAAGCGGAATGTTCTCCGGAACATCCGTCTGCCCCAACTCCTGGTGTTCGCCACGATCCAACCGGTGATGTTCCTCATTTTGTTCAACTTCGTTTTCGGAGGCGCCATCACCGCTGTCGGCCCGGCCGCCGCAGCCGGGGACTACATCAACTGGCTCATCCCCGGGATTCTCATCCAATCGGCGGTATTCGGCTCAACGCAGACTTCGGTAGGCTTGACCGAGGACCTAGGGGCCGGGGTGATCGATCGCTTTCGCTCGCTACCGATGGCCCGATCGGCGGTTCTGGCCGGCCGGACCAACGCCGACCTGGTCAGGAATGGTTGGGTGCTCAGCCTCATGCTCGTGGTCGGCTATTTTCTTGGTTGGAGATTCGAGCAGGGCTTCCCAAAGATGGCTCTGGGGGTTTTGCTGGCACTGCTATTTGCCTACGCGATGTCATGGGGCATGGCTTGCCTGGGACTTGCGATCAAGGACACCGAAGCGGTCCAGGTTGCGGGGTTCCTCCCGTTGTTTCCCCTCGTCTTTGCTTCGTCAGTTTTTGTCCCCACCGACACAATGCCTTCCTGGCTACAGACATTTGCCGAGAATCAACCAGTGACGATCCTCGCCAACACAGTTCGCTCGCTCTTTCTCCCCGAGGAAGCCCTGGCCTTTATTGGCCTAGACCAGACCGCTCTGATCTTGCAATCCCTCGCCTGGGTCGCCGGGTTGATCGCAGTCTTCGCCCCACTGGCGGTCTGGCTCTACCGCCGTGTCTCCGACTGAGAGGATGGGTCGGAAACCGCTAATTCCATGACTTGGATCGACCGTTTGCGACATACACGAGGGTAGGAAAGGATCCATTGGAAAACGCACTGCCCGCGGCCCCGGCCGAAATGAAGATGATGGAATGGTTTCTTGGGCGGTGGGATGTCATCTCGAGATCGAAAAATCAGGACGGTGACTGGTTAGAGGAGTCTTTGACCACCAACCACAGCCTGATCCTCGGGGGCCACGCGATTCTTGAACATTTCGGGGGTCCGCTGATGGGCAAACCCTTTGAGGCCTGGAGCCTTCGGAAGTACAACCCCTCCGAGGAAAGATGGGAACAACGCTGGGTCGACACCACACCAGGCGGATTCGCCGACTGGACTGGTCAATGGGATGAGGACACCAGACAATTCATCGGCAATCCAAATCGAGTACTCGGCCCGGACGGGGCGCTGAATGCTCAGGCTGTTCGCGAAGTTTTCTTTGACATCGAGGACGATCGGTTTTCGTGGAAGTACGAAACGACTGAGGATGGTGGAGGCGAATGGACATTGAGTTGGTCACTGGAATACCGGCGTACTGATGCCTGAAGGCGTTGTCACCGAATTCGATTTTCCATCCCGGTCAGAGAAACCTTTCGTGGTGAGACCGGATGGCCCGGCGAGAGGTCTGATCCTCTATTTGCATTGGTTTGATGAATCCCCCAACGCCAACCGAACCCAGTTCCTCGAGGAAGCCAAAACTATGGCAGAGATGCGATTCGTCTCGTTGCTCCCCCAGCTGGAATTCCCTTGGAACTCTCCCCCGACAGGCATGCCCAACGACGCCGAGAAGATTCGATCCGAAGTCGTATATCTCACGAGTTTGGTCAGCTCAGTTCGATCCAAACTCGATATCGACCAACTGGCGATTGTTGGTCATGACTTTGGTGCCATGCACGGAACCCTCGTCGCCAGAGCACTCAAGAACGTGTGCAATATCTTCATAGCCCCAACGCCGCGATGGTCAGACTGGTTTCTGCGATTTTGGCCGATCGGAGATGACCGTTACGACTACATGAGAGCAATGGAACCACTCGATCCGCTGAGGGCGGTTAGCGATATCGAGGCTCCGACCCTGTTCCAATTCGCCAACAACGACTTCTACATCGCCCCAATGACCGGTCTAGAGCTATACGAAGGTGCTAACGAGCCCAAATCCATTGTCCACTATGAGGCTGACCACTCACTCGTAGACGGGCAGTGTCGACTGGATCGAATCGAGTTTCTTAAGGAACACCTCGGCATTTAGTCGGGACACGTAATCTCCCCCGGTGGCTCCGCCTCCGACCAAACTCTCCCATGACTTCTGGCGCCTGTGGACAGCAGCGGCGGCCTCCAATATCGGCGATGGCATCCGGATCACAGCCCTTCCTTTGCTCATCGCAACCCTGAGCCGCGATCCGGTCATCGTCAGTGGTGTGACGGCTGCAACCCTTGCCCCGTGGATACTGTTCTCCTTGCCGGTTGGCGCCATTGTCGACCGAGCAAATCGCCGGACTCTCATGGTCGCAGGTCAGGTAATTCGAGCCCTATTCGTCGCGGTGCTTGCAGTGGCAATCGCAATGGGATGGGAGTCGGTACTCCTGATCTACACAACGGCATTCGTAATCGGGCTCGGCGAAGTCTTCGTCGACTCGTCACTCCAGGCCTCTATTCCGATGTTGGTGGACAGTCGCAACTTGAGAATGCCAACGGAAAGCTTCTTGCGGTGGAGTTCGTTACCAACGACGCCCTGGGAGGCCCGATCGGCGCCTGGTTGTTTGCAACAGTGGCGTTTCTCCCCTTTGGAATCGATGCGGTGACCTTTCTCATCGGGGCTTTTCTGATCACCAGAATCGTGACCCCGCTTCAGGAAGTCGCAGTCGAGCAACCGCTGCGGATGGTGGAGTCAATTCGTGAAGGCATTGCCTTTGTCAAAAATGAAGTGATTCTGGGACGACTCGCTGTCGCTGTGGCAATCGTCAACCTGGCGATCGGAGCCGGGGGATCCATCCTCGTACTCATGGCCCTGGACGAACTAGGAATGACCGAGTTCGGATTTGGTCTTTTGGTTGGAGCCGGTGCAATCGGCGGTTTCCTGGGGACTCTTGCCGCCAAGCCCAGTTCCCGGATTCTGGGACGTCGCTGGTCGATGACCGCTGGAACGCTGATCCTGGCGGTGGGCCAGTTGACCATCGGCATCGCACCAAACGGACTTATCGCTGGCATGGGAATGGCGATCGGGTTCTTCGGAATCTCGGTGTTCTCCGTGGTCGGCCGCTCGCTTCGTCAAGCGATAACTCCCGATCGAATCCTCGGTCGTGTCGTCACCACGTTTCGGTTCATCGGCATCGGAACGGTCCCAGTCGGCGCGTTATTGGGTGGTGTGGTCGCAGGTCTGGCCGGGTTGCGGACCCCGTACATCGGCGGCGCGCTGCTCATCGGTTCCGTTGCCATTCTGATATTTCAAACCATGACCGACGAACGTATCAGCAATGCGTTAGCCCGAAAGGCAAATCAATAGTCGATGCCGCGCCGGGCCATAACTCCGGCGTCGAAAGCGTGTTTTACCTTCACCATCTCGGTCACGGTATCAGCAAGCTCGATCACCTTTGGCGGTGCGTCGCGGCCGGTGATTATGAGACTGGTCTTCTCGGGCCGCCCCTTCGCCACAGCCAAGAACTCGTCGAGATCGATCCAGCCCCAGTTCAGCGGATAGGTCACCTCGTCGAGCAACAACAGATCGTATTCACCCGACTCGATGCACTTTCTGGCGTGACTCCACGCATCTCCGGCGATCGCTTGCGATTCATCCATATTCTCCGAGTCCCAGGTGAACCCGTCGCCCAATGCCCACCAGTCGACGCCATGCTCTGTCAGAACCTTCTCTTCGCCGACTTGCCAATCGCCCGACTTGAGAAACTGGACTACGCCGACCTTCCATCCGCGCGAAACCGAACGCAACAAAGTCCCAAAGGCTGCCGTTGACTTCCCTTTACCATCACCAGTGTTGACCAGTATCAACGAAGGTTCGCGGTGCGTTCCCCGGGAAGGCGGTTCAGTTGGAGGCGTCTGGTGTGTCATCTGGCTTTGTCTCTCTGCTCGGTATAACGGTAGGGCGGCCACCACGATCTATCACTTCGACTCCCGGACCGTAATGGGTCGTGATGTTGCCCGGAGTCAACACTTCCCGGCCCGTACCCTCCGCGACTGCTTGGCCACCCGACATCAGCACAAGACGATCAGCGAATCGTTCGGCGAGGGTGAGGTCGTGAATAGCGGTAACCACGGTCAGTCCCCTGCCGATTCGAAGCGAGTCAATCAGTTCGAGGACTTCCACGGCGTGGCCGATATCGAGACTCGAGGTCGGCTCATCAAGGAGCAAGACGGGGCTCTCCTGGGCCAGGGCGCGGGCGAGCACAACTCTCTGTGCTTCGCCCCCGGACAACGTCCGCAAACGGCGGTGAGAAAGCCGAACCAGGTCGAGTCGCTCCAGGGCGGCATGGGTCGCTTGGAGATCGGCCAGGCCCTCCGACTGAAGAAAGCCAACGTAGGGAGTCCGCCCCAATAATGCATAGTCGGCAACTGTCATCTCGTCCGGAAGACTTGGCCTTTGTGGCATCCAGGCGATGTCGATTCCTGCCCTTCCCTGCGACCCGCCGAGGCTGATCTCCCCCTGGTAGGGAACTCTTCCCACGGCCGTCCGCAACAAAGTAGATTTGCCAGCACCGTTGGGCCCGATCAGTGCCACCCACTCGCCGCTGGCCACATCGAGCTCGATTGGTCCGACAGTGAATGAACCGTTGTAGGTGACCCGCACCTGGTGCCAGGAAATCATGTTTGCCGTCCGACTGAACGCATCACGACGAGGAAGAAAGGTGCTCCCAAAAAGGCGGTGACAATCCCGATTGGCAATTCCGAAGGCGCGGCGACTGTACGTGCAATGAGATCGGCCGCCACCAAAAAGCCGGCACCGAAAAGGATCGACAAGGGCACTATCACCCGGTAGCTCCAGGACGTCATCAGACGAACTGTGTGCGGGACAATGATGCCGACGAAGCCAATCAGCCCGCTTACGGACACTGCAGCTGCTGTCGCGAGAGTTGCGGCCAGAACAACCAGAAGCCGGACGCGTTTTACGTTGAGACCGAGACCTTCGGCTTCTTCGTCGCCTACGGAGAGGACATCGAGGGCCCGGCGCTGGACGTAGATCAGCCCAATCGCAACCACCGCATAAGGGAAAAGTCTGCCCACTTCTCCCCAGCCGACGGTGGTCAGCCGCCCGAAGACCCACGTGTATACCGACCGTAGAGTCTCGACGTTTCTTTGCAGCAGGTAGGTCTGAAGGGCGGTGGCGAACGCCGACACAGCTACACCGGCCAAAATCAGCGCGGTAGCAGTTCTGTTGCCAACCGACCGGCCCAAGAGATACGTGACAATCACCGCTCCAAGGGCACCAAGGAAGGCAAGAAGCGTTACGAGCCCCGAGTTTGCCCCGATACCGAAACCGACCGTCGCGCCCAATCCTGCACCCGCCGCGACCCCGAGGAGATAAGGGTCGGCAAGTGGGTTACGGAAGACTCCCTGATAAGCGGCTCCGCCCACGGCAAGTATTGCCCCCACCAACGATCCCATGACAACTCGTGGGGCGCGGATTTCATAGAGGATGCTGGTTTGAGTTGCCGTTAGCGAGTGATCGACTGTCACCCCCGGGATCGCATCGGCGAGGGCGCGCACGGTGTCACCAACCGGCAGCGAGATAGGACCCAACAGGAGACCGGCCATGGCGGCCAGCAGCCAAACTGCGAAACCAGTGAGAACTGCCCAGATTCCCGGCCGTGCCGGTTGTGGCAACTTCGGGCGATTCACAGTCCTCAACCAGCTGCAACCATGGCGGCTATTGACTCGGCGACGTCGCGGAAGAAGATCAGACTGCGCGGGGTCCATCGAGAAGAGAGGTCGGCATCAACCTCAATGACTGCCCCACTTGAAACGGCCGTCATGGAGTTCCAGCCGGGACGTTGCTGGAGTGTCTCCAACGACTCGCCAAATCCGGCATCGGCCAACAAGATGACGTCGGGATTTGCATCGACGATGTACTCGACCGCTAGTTGGGGGTATCCGAATCCGTCAGGGTCCGCCTCGTCGGCGATATTGACCAATCCGAGCAATCCATAGAATTCACCGACGTAGCTGTGCGATGACAGTGAATAGAACGTGTTGTCGATTTCATGATAAATCGTGGTTCCCTCGACCTGAGATCCAACTTCGTCGACTATTGCGTCGATCTCGGTCTGCATCGATTCGACAACCGCTGTCGCCTCGCCCAAATGCCCGGTTGCAGCACCCAGGGTTTCAATCTCGACGTAGGCGTCACTGATGGCGGCCGCTGATGGAAGCAACAAAACAGGGACGTCGACAGCGTTGAGGCCATCGACTATTCCACCCGGGTCGAATGTGATCACCACGAGGTCGGGCTCAAAAGCGAGAATCGCTTCGAGGTTCGGAGTAAATCCAGAAAGATCAGTGACCGGCGATTCCTCCGGGTAGCTCGATTGGTCATCCACTGCGATCACCTGGTCACCCGCTCCCACAGCGAACAGATTCTCTGTCGCCGAGGGTGACAGCGAGATAATCGCTTCAGGCATGGCCTTGATCTCGACGTCACCGCTTGGAGTCGAGATCGTGATCGGGAAACTGGTAAGAGCCTCCGTCGTCGATGACGGCTCATCGACAGTTGTCTCCGGCGTGGTCGTCACCAGAGTGGTGTCTGTCGTGGCGGCGGTGCATGCTGACACTGCCAGCAGCAGGGCGAATAGAAGGTACATCCTTCTCATAAATGAAACATCCTCCGTTTAGGAGGATGAAGATGGGCGGCTTCCCTGAGCCCGGCGATAGTCGCCAAGTTCCGTCTTCATCCGAGACTTCTTTGGGCCCTGGACTCAGGCGACCTGGCTCATTCGCCTCGCGGTGCGAGACGACTTCACAGTTGCGGGACAGCGTCGGGATCGAACCGACTTCGCTGATTCCATGGCACCCGTCGGTTGTGACGGGCAAAGAGGATGATAGTCACTCCGCTCCCTACTGTCCCCCCAAAGGATCGGAGCCATGTTCTACTGTCCCCCAAAAGGAAGCGGAGCCATGTTCTTGCTGTCCCCCGGAACGGGGGGAAAGTTCCTGCCGGCCAATGGTTTCTCTCCCTCCATCTATGGAGGGAGTACCCGAGCGTAGCCACGTTCTACTATCCCCCCGGAACGGGGGGAAGGTCCCTGTCAGCTTGCTGACAGGTAGGGGACGTCAGGCATCAACTTGAGCTTTGCGCGCGGGGTTCCCGGTCCCCCTCCGCCATCGTCCCTAAAGGTCCGATGCCACCTCCCCCTATCGGCTCCGCCTCATGGGGAGGAGTTAGAATTGTGACTGGGGCTTATCGATTTCAGCTGATTGTTTCTTCGCGTACGCCGAGAGTTACGGCAATGGTCATCTCCGCCCCGTCACGTATCAGAACCACATCAACGGTCGATCCCACTTGCTTCGCCCTGACCAGGGAGGCGAGGTCAAAAATCCCTTGGACCCGATCGCCGTCGATCGAGACGATCACATCGCCGACCTTGAGTCCGGCATCAAGGGCACCCGAGTTCTCCAACACTTCTGTCACTACGGCGCCGGCCCGCCCCGTTCGGACGTCCTCACCTTGCACACCGAGGAAGGCGAATTGGATGTCGTTGCCGGCCACAATTTCTTGGGCGATCCCGTAAGCCACTTCGATCGGGACGGCGAAGCCGACTCCGTCATTGGCTCCGGACAGAGAGAAAATGGAAACATTGATACCCAAGACCCGGCCATCGCGGTCGACGAGGGCGCCCCCGGAGTTACCAGGGTTGATCGCGGCGTCGGTCTGGAGCATTGATCGACACCCGCCGCTTTGGCATCCGACGGGCTGGTTCACAGCAGAGACAATTCCAGCAGTCACGGTTGACTGCAGATCCCAAGGTGAGCCCACTGCGATTGCCATCTGTCCAACCCGGGGGGTGTAATCGAGAGCGAGGGCGGCGATCGGAATATCGGTGCGGTCGATCTGGACTACAGCAATATCGGCCTCTGAAGTCCCTCCGAGCACTGTGCCTTCGACGTTCTCGCCATTCTCAAGTCGTACCACAACAGTTTCCTCGCCGGCAACCACATGGGCGGCGGTCAATATCAAGCCTTGGCCATAGACAACACCCGATCCGACCCCGTCGGATGTGTTGATCTGCACCACCGAGGGAAGGATTTTCTCGGCAGCGTCGGCTATGGGCTCGACACCTTCGAGGTATACGGGGGCTTCGACGTTGACGGTGTCGGGTGGGGTGGTGGTTACTGCCGCTATCTCGTTGGCAGCAGGGGGTGAAGACAGTGCCAACCAGGTGACCCCTGTTATCGAACCAACCACCAAAAGCGCAAGAAGAAGTCGACCGGCCCAGTTCGGCTTCTTCTGTGAAGATGCATCCGCCTCGACGACGAGTTGTTCGCCGATTTGGGTCTCTTCAATCGGAGTTGGTTGATCTGTCATGTCTCCTGAACCTTTTGATTTACGCAAAACCTAGAACTCAATTATTAGACATCCGTTAAGGGTGAGTTATTCGGATGTGGCTTCTTAGAACTTGAGGTGGGGAGCCACAAGACCATTGTCGTGCCGTTTCCGTCGCTACCGGAGAATGAAGAGAGTCCGCCGCTGTGCGAATCGGCGACTCGTTCCACAATTGATAGCCCCAGACCAATCGGAATCGATCCATTCTCCATTTGGATTCCCGGCCCCTCGTCGGAAACGGCCAGATACGCCCAGCTTTCGAAGATACCGCTGCCGATTGTCAGCGAACTGGAAACCGGGGCGAACCGGATGGCATTGTCCACGAGATTTGAAAGTGCCCGTTCTATGGCGAGTTCGACGCCCTCGATCTCCACGGGATTCGACTTATCGACGACCCGGACCCCGGCTTCGAAAATCACCGGCTGATAGTCGCGTACTTTTCTACGAACGATCTCGTCGAGTTGCACAGGCATCGGCGAACGAGAGTCGGTTTCGGCACGGGCAACGGCGAGAAGCCCATCGATCATCTCCCCCATCTTCTCGACATTTCTCTTGACGATCTCCCCGGTTTCCCGCCATTCCACGACGCCGGTGTCCGCGTCGTCCAGTGCCACCTCGATATTCGAGCGGATTACAGCCAAAGGCGTCCGGAGGTCGTGACTGGTGTCAGCGAGGAACCGGCGCTGACCCCGGAAAGCCCGGTCCAGTCGTTCCAACATGCCGTCGATAGTTCCGCCAAGCCGGGTGAGTTCGTCGTCCGGGCCGACCAGATTGAGCCGCCGGCTGAGATCGGATGCTTCGATATCCCGGGTGATCCGGGTTATCTGATCGATCGGTTTGAGCACCCTCCCCGACATGAACCAGCCCACGATCATGCTCATGAGAAAGAGAGCAATGACGGCAAGGCCGGTGTACCGCGCTACTTCGTTCAAAACCACCTGGTTGTAGGCCGTCTCGATCATCTCGAGGTCGTGGTCACTCAAGTTGGGAATCGACCCGATCAAGACACCTTCCACCCAGACGGGATCGCCCCCGATCACGAATCGATTCATCGACTGATGCTCCAGCCAATAACGGAACGCCAGATAAACCAACCCCAGAAGCGCACCACCCAGGCCGAATACAATTGCCGAGTATTGAACCGACAACTTGAAACGAATCGACCGAAACGAGCTCACTGCTCGACCAACCTGTAACCACGCCCGGGCACGGTTTCAATAAGTTGTGGCTCTCCGACCTTCTTTCGTAGGTTGCTCAGAGTGACTCTGACTACGTTGGTCAGTGGATCGGCCATTTCATCCCACACGTGTTCCAGCAAATGCTCCTGGCTGAAGACTTCCCCCGGTCGAAGCATGAAGTAGTGAAGGAGTGAAAATTCCTTTGAGGTAAGGGATAACGCTTGTCCGTCCCGGGTGATCTCAAATCGCGCGGGATTCATGTGAAGCGGGCCGACTTCGAGAACCGGATCTGCGGCCACCTCACGCCGGAGCAATGCCCTGACCCGGGCAGAGAGCTCGGCAAATGCAAAGGGTTTGACCAGATAATCGTCGGCACCGCTGTCCAAACCCGAAACACGATCGGCGACGTCATCACGGGCCGTCAACATCAAGATCGACGGGCGGGCGCCATCAAAGGTGGGGAGATCGCCCGACACCAAACTCCTGCACAATTCGAGGCCCGAACCATCCGGCAAGTTCCAATCCAGACAGACCAGGTCGTACGAAGCAGTCCTCAGTTTGAAATCGCCGTCGTATGCCGTCAACGCAATATCAACGGCATAACCGTCACGCCGGAGCCCCCGGGCGAGAGCCTCGGCGAGATCCGGCTCGTCTTCAACCACAAGTAATCGCACAATGAAAACCTAACGAAAAGGAATAAGTAGCGGATAAACCTCAGGATTTATCCGTCACTGGCAAGTATGTACGACCGACCTATCAACTTTTGGCAACTAATTGCCGATGCGGTGAGTCGAAGTTCTCAGGAGTACCAATGGTCGTAACGTTTATTACAAGTCAAGATGACGGATTCCATACCTACACGGGCCACGTGGTCAGTCGAGGACCAACGACGATCGTCGTGCTGCTCACTGAACCTTTCGGCCTTGCCGGGCGTTCGGTGCAGTTCCCGATCAGCGCCGTGGTAGAGGAAAAAGTCATCGCACCTCGTTAGTCGCCTCACCAACGCTCGGCGTGCGGACGGGGTCTTTTAAGGACATCCCAACGAAGTCCACCGACCTATCGACTTCCTAGCAACATTCCAATTACGCTGTAGCCGATGGAAGCAGCCACTCTCGCGGATTTCGCAATTATCGCCGGCATCGGCGCCCTTGCCGGTTTGATCGCGGGGTTTGTCAGTGGTGCCGACAATCTGATCGGGACAGCTCTCATGGGCGCGATCGGAGGAATCGTCCTTTCGGCAATAGTCAGACTCGCCGGAGGCCCACCCATTTATGGAGTCGGAGGCGGCGATCTGTCACTGGTATGGGGTGCCGTTGGCGGATTTGTCCTCGGCTTCTCGGTCGGCCTCGCCAACTAACTGCTGTTAGCCGACTGCGCCGGCCTCCAGCATGTTGAGCTCGATTAGCCGGTTCATCTCCACTGCATATTCCATCGGGAGTTCCTTGACGATCGGCTCGATGAACCCGGCGACGATCAGTGACGTGGCCTCATCTTCGCTGAGACCGCGCGACATCAAATAGAACAGCTGCTCTTCGCCGACTTTGGAGACAGTTGCCTCATGGCCAATCTCGGCGTCGTTCTCTTCGATTTCCATGTACGGATACGTGTCGGATCGGCTGTCTTCGTCGAGGATCAATGCATCACAACGAACGAAGCTCTTCGCATTCTCCGCACCGGGCTCGACACGAACCAGACCGCGATAGCCGGAGCGTCCGCCACCCTTAGATATCGACTTCGAGACGATCGTTGAAGTTGTGTTCGGCGCGACATGGACCATCTTGGCCCCGGCGTCCTGATGTTGACCCTCGCCGGCGAAAGCTATCGAGAGCACCTCACCGTGGGCGCCGGGCTCCATGAGCCACACCGCCGGGTACTTCATGGTGAGCCTCGAACCGAGGTTGCCGTCAACCCATTCCATGGTTGCGTTCCGGTAGGCAGCGGCACGCTTCGTTACCAGGTTGAACACGTTGTTCGACCAGTTCTGGATGGTGGTGTAGCGACAACGCCCATCAGCCTTGACGATGATTTCGACGACCGCCGAATGGAGTGAGTCGGTGCTGTATGTCGGTGCGGAACAACCCTCGACGTAGTGCACATATGCACCTTCATCGACGATGATCAGAGTCCGTTCGAATTGACCCATATTTTCGGAGTTGATCCTGAAATAGGCTTGGAGTGGCTGGTCGACATGTACCCCTGGCGGCACATAGATGAACGAACCGCCCGACCATACTGCCGAGTTCAGGGCAGCAAACTTGTTGTCATTGGGCGGGATAACCGTCCCGAAGTACTCCTTGACGATCTCGGGATACTCACGAAGGGCAGTGTCCATGTCACAGAACAAGACGCCTAGCTCTTCAAGATCTTCACGGTTGCGGTGGTAAACCACTTCGGATTCGTACTGGGCGGTAACCCCGGCGAGGTACTTGCGCTCAGCCTCAGGGATGCCCAGTTTCTCATAGGTCTGTTTGATCGACTCAGGAACCATGTCCCAGTCTTTCTGCTGTTCACCCTCGGGCTTGACGTAGTAGTAGATGTCGTCGAAGTCGATGGTGTCCAGGGCCCCACCGCCACCCCACTGTGGCATGGGCTTACGCAGGAACCGTTGATAGGACTTGAGCCTGAATTCGAGCATCCATTCGGGCTCGCCCTTCATGGACGAAATCTGACGAATCATCGCCTCGTCGAGTCCCTTCCGGGGCTCAAAAGCAAGTTCGACCTCGTCGTGCCACCCAAGTTGGTAGCCACCTAGATCAATGTCGACTGTTGCCACTTTGAAATCACCTCAAAAAAGAGTTCAATTGCCTCGTCTATTTCAACGATATTCCGGCAGGTTCTATTTCCACTACGCCGATAGGGGAATTGTAGTCGTTAGCTCTGACGATCAAAACCGCTGTCAAATTTCTACAGTTCTTCTTGCTAGGTTTAGCCCGATGCGAATTGGCCTGATCAACCAACTACATGGCCGACCTGGCTCCGACAAGGATCCAACCTGGGAGCGGGTCAAAGAGCGCGCCCGCGCTGCCGAGACTGCAGGATTCGACATGTTTGTCTTCGAGGATGCCCTCATGTACCGGACCGAGGAGACGACGAACGGCGTTTGGGAGTCGATGACCATCGCGGCGGCCCTGGCAGTGGCAACCAACCGGATCGGAATCGGCCAATCGGTGGTCAACGCGGTTTATCGCTCTCCCGCGATGACGGCATCGATAGCCGAAACGCTCAACGAAATCTCCAACGGACGCTACGTCCTCGGCATCGGAGCCGGCAACACGCCGGACAGCGACTACGAAGGTTTTGGCTTCCCGGTCGATCACCGTTACTCCCGGTTCGCCGAAGCCTGCGAGATAATCCACACATTGCTCAAAACGGGGAGGGTGGATTTCGCCGGAGCGTTCCACACGGCGAAGAACGCAGAAATCGTCTTGCGGGGCCCGGGCGGCATCGGCCCAAAGGTCAATATCGCCGGAGCCGGGGCCAAGATGCTCGACTTGGCAGCGCGCTACGGGGATGCCTGGAACTGGTGGATATGGGGCGAAGGGTTCGACGAGACTAAAGACAATCTGGAGACCTTGTTGACGGCTCTCGACGAGAACCTAACCAGCCATGGACGATCCGCCGACAGCCTGGAAAGGACTCTCGACTACTACACCGTGGTCCCAGAAGGTTTTGAAGCCACCGTTCCCAACATGGAATCACCGTTGAGCGGTTCATCAGAAGCGATAGCAGCCGAATTGCTCCGATTTGGCGAAATCGGAATCGCTGAAGTCAGGTGTGATGTATTTCCGATGACGGTTGCCGCTATCGAAGCGATGGTGCCGGTAGTCGAATTGGTGCACGCTGGCTAATTAGAGGCGACGTGCCACCACCCGGGCAATCGGCCACGCAACATGAGGCATGATCCCGGCCAGTTCGACCAGCATTCTGCGCACCCTGGCGGGCCGGTCATATCGGTCGGGAACATGGGCGACTAGAAATGACTTCAGTTCCATCACCCGATCGCCAAGTTCGACCAGGTCATCATCACTCAATCCCTCAAGAGCCACCGGAAAGGTGAATGCCTCGGGATTGTCGACTGTTTCAATCGCAAATCCGTGCGATACCAGCGAATCGACAAACATTGGAACCTTCAGTCCGAACCCGGTCTCGCCGAGAGGCCCTTCGCGGGGCGGGAGACTTAGATACTCGACAAGGGCACCGAGGTGGGGATTGGTGTCGAGAACGGTGCTGACATCGGGCAATTCCGAGCTACTCGGGTGTCCTTCCAACGAAACGAATTCATGGAATGCAGCGACTAACCGACCACCAAGGCGAAGCACTGAGCCAAACTCTTCGATCATCGTATCCGGATCGGCTCGATCGCCCTCCCAGGTTGGAAACTGAAATACCATGCGCGCCACGACCAGGTCGAATGTCCGGCCGCCGAGTTTCTCGACGACGTTGCCAGCACCGACGCCGGTTGCCCACTCGACGCCGGCATGTTCGTGTCCGGGCTCGACTTCGGGCCTCGTTGCCAAGACCGAACGAGCTCCGCAATCTGCCATGTAGGCGGAGAGATCGCCCAATCCTGCCGAGAAATCGAGGATGTCTGCGCCGGTGGCCATATCCGGCGATACGAGATCCTCCCGGAGGTAATAGACCAACCACCGCATCAGATGCCAGCTCCGAGAAGATTCCCACGTCGATTCGTTCACAGCGCAACGTTACGCCACTGGTAGCGTCCACCCGGAAATGCCAGTGATCATTGTCGGCGCCGATACCGCGGAGGGAAGGGCGATATTCGAGGGTCTGGCCAGCCCGGGGCGCGAGATCCGTGTATTCGTATCCGATCCGGGCGCTGTCACCGGATTTCGGCAGAAGGGCGCCAAGGTCGCGGTCGGCGATGTCTCCGACGACAGCCACATTGAGGCGGCGGCCGCCCGATGTTTCACGGCAGTCCTGGTCACAACTGCGATTGCTGATGGAAGGGAAATCTCGTTTGCCACCGGCCCGGGCCAGGTCCTCCGCAGATGGGCGACAGCCGTTGCCGGGGTACACCGGGTCATTTGGGTGCACAATGGTGAGGTTCCGCCGGTCAAACCGTTGGAAGTGGCACAGGTTGCACCCGAAGACGAGGCTCTGGTGGCCAAGGTCGTTGCCCTCGACGAGGTTCGGGAGTTCGAGACCCCAGCCACCTAGATCATCAAGTTGAGATCGAGTTGTCCGGCGAAATGCCACACATCCCGGACGTGGCGGACGTAATCCCGCCACCAGGCATCCTGAAGCAAATCATACGGGTTCACCGCCCGCCCCTCGTGCCTCAACTCGAAGTGGGTATGCGATCCGGTGCCCTCGGCGTTTCCGGAGTCACCCACATACCCAATTAGGTCGCCGGCGCGGACAAATGCACCTTCCTCGATTCCAGGTGCATAGGTTTGGAGTTCGGACGCCTTCCCGTTGTCGGTGTCCGGGTCGTCATTGTTCAGGTGCATGTAACTGCTCGACCATCCTCCCTCGTGGTCAATGATCAGATAGCGTCCGGCGCTCCGGCTCGTACTCACCGTATTGACAACGCCGTCCGCTATCGCGTAGACCTCGGTCGTCTTCGGGGCCATCAAATCGTTGCCTTGATGGCGCCGGCCCCCGGAGCGTCTCGCCCCGAAGCTGTCGCCGAACTGGGTGGCTGAGGTTTCTTGGGGAAACCGAATGACAAAAGGGGGTTCGTCGGTTGATGCTTCCGCTCGGGGTGCGACCGCAATCGCAACGACAAAAGCGATTGCTAGGAGAGACAGCGGAACGAGGATTGTCCTTTTGGACGGCATATAGCCTCCATGTGGATTGGGGATCGGAATCAGACCTGTGACTCCGACTTTGAGGGTAAAACGCTAAAGACCTGCTCGCGCTATACAAAACCGCGCTAGCAAAAGTTTATTCAGGGGGCTCCTGTTGGGATGGCCGCTGACGAACGGAAAATCGAAGTCGAGACACAGGGTCGTCATCGACCGAAATCACGAAAGAGTAAGAACCCTCATGACCGAAATGGAGGTTGTTGAAGGTGAAGGATCGCACGAGACCGATGTCTGTGGTCTGGCTGTCAGTCGCCTTGGGAAGCCGAATCTGTTGGGACAATGGTTGCGGGAATATCGCTTTCCCGTCGGCGTCTTGTAGCTCAACCGAGAGCTTGATCTCATCACTATGCCACGACGTCGGAATCCGCAATCGGAGCCCGATAGCCAGAGACGGGTGGCGAGCGGGGAATTGCCGCACCCACAGCGTATCCCACCCTCCACCGAGGATGAACAGCTTGCCACGGATGGCCTGGACCGAATCGGCGAGCAAAGCAACATCAACGCTCGGGCCGAGAGTATCTGGGGTGACGTCCACGACATGAGGGTACCCGCGGCACGCCGAAACAAGCCTCTTGAGTGGGGAATGCTTAATCGGTGGGATGTGGGATTAACCTCATCGAGATGTCTGACACCACATCGATCGCCCCTGCCACCGGCAAGCTCGGGATCCTCACTCCGGGTATGGGAGCGGTTTCCACCACATTCGTCTCCGGCGTTCTGGCCGCCCGCAAAGGATATGCGACCCCATTTGGCTCGCTGACTCAGATGGCGCACATCAGACTTGGCAAGAGAACCGAAGCGCGAAATCCGCTAATCAAAGATTTTGTACCGCTCGCCTCCCTCGACGACCTCGAATTCGGTGGGTGGGATCCATATTCCGATGATGCCTACACATCGGCGATGAAAGCGGGCGTGCTCGACCCCCGGCACATCGAGGGAATCGGTGATGAACTACGTCTGATCAAACCGATGTCCGCCGTGTTCTCCCACGATTGGGTAAAGAATCTCGACAACGTGGACCAGGTGAAGGACGGCGCAACCTTTATGGACATGGCCGAATCTCTAATGGAAGATATCGATCGCTTCCGGGCTGAAAGGCAAGTCGACCGACTGGTGATGGTGTGGTGTGGGTCCACCGAGGCATACCGGGATCTTTCCGAAGTCCACCAATCAGTCGAGGATTTTGAAGCAGGGCTGAGAAAGAGCGACCCTTCGATCAGCCCATCCCAAATTTACGGATACGCCGCCCTTCAAATGGATGTCCCCTTTGCTAACGGTGCCCCGAATCTGACTGTCGATGTCCCCGCGCTCATCGAACTCGCCAGAGAGAGGGGAATCCCCATTGCCGGCAAGGACTTCAAGACAGGCCAAACCCTGATGAAAACGATGATCGCCCCGGGACTCAAGGCTCGGATGCTGGGAATCAACGGTTGGTTCTCAACAAATATCCTCGGCAACCGTGATGGCGAAGTGCTCGACGACCCGGAGAGCTTCAAATCGAAAGAAGTCTCCAAATTGGGGGTTCTCGACCAGATTCTCGAGCCCGAACTGTATCCGGAGTTATACGGCGACATTTACCACAAGGTCCGCATCAATTACTACCCGCCACGTGGGGACGACAAAGAGGGTTGGGACAACATCGATATCTTCGGTTGGCTCGGATACAAGATGCAGATAAAGGTCGATTTTCTATGCAAGGACTCCATTCTCGCCGCCCCTATTGTCCTCGATCTTGCCTTGTTCATGGACCTGGCGGCACGGGCCGGCAAGTCGGGAATTCAGGAATGGTTGTCGTTTTATTTCAAGAGCCCCCAGGCAGCCGAGGGGTTGTATGCCGAGAACGATCTATTCATTCAGTTGACCAAGTTGAAGAACAACCTCCGCCACATCATGGGTGAAGATCTCATCACCCACCTCGGCACCGAGTACTACGACGAGGGATGAGTAAGGACGGGATCAGATTCGACCGGTGGTCGATCCCCCCGTCAGAACTGAACGAGTCGTTCGATACTTCCGGTGGCCCCGGTGGCCAACACGCCAACCGGAACAAGACCGCCGTGACCATCCGATTCGACATCGCCCGTTCCTCCCTACCGGAATCTGTTCGCGATGGCCTGATCAAGAATTTGGGCAAATCGGCGATCGAGACTTCTTCCAGCGAATCCAGATCGCAATGGCGAAACCGGGCAATAGCCCGACAGCGTCTCGTCGCGATTCTCGAGGAGGCCAATCGGACAGCCAAGCCACGCCGCCGCACCAGGGCGACTCGCGCCTCACACACCAGACGGTTGAAGGCAAAGCGGCGCAAATCAGACATCAAAAAGCAACGCAAACCCCCTGCGGCCGACGATTAGACCCGGATCGGGTCATCGGTAGAATTATTCTCATGAAACAAGACCCGGCCGACCAGGCGACCTGGATCGACGAGATAATTCGGGCCGCTCAAGAACGGGGCGAATTCGACAACCTTCCCGGCACCGGCAAGCCAATACCGGGAGCGGGCACCAAGGACGACGATCTTTGGTGGGTTCGTACCTGGATCGAGCGCAACCGCCAGGCCGACAATACATAGGATGAGGCGACCTAATCTCCGCATATGGAGATGACACCTGAACGCTGGCGAGACACAGAGCAATATTCAACTGAGGTTTTCGGAAACCAGGACGACCACCTCGCCGATCTGATGGATCGAGCCGTGGCCGCCGGTTTACCCTCGATCGCGGTTTCCGCTGACGTAGGCCGACTCCTCACCATCCTGACGAAACTTACGCCAGGCCATCGGGCCCTCGAGTTGGGCACCCTTGCCGGATACAGCGGTATTTGGATTGCCCGCGGGCTGGCCCCTGACGGTCGACTCACCACAATCGAATACGAACCCAAACACGCCGATTTCGCCAATAGAGCGTTTGAAGCCGCCGGTCTCGCCGATCGGATCGAGGTGATTGTCGGTGCAGCGCTCGAAGTTCTGCCAGGGCTAGCCGAGGACTGGGGTCCTGGAACCGTCGACATTGCTTTCATCGATGCGGTCAAAACCGAGTACCCCGATTACTTCGAAGCAATCAAGCCGATGATTGCGCCTGGCGGGCTCCTTGTAGCCGACAATGTGTACGGGACCGGCGCCGGATGGATCGACGAGGGTCACGGAACCGACCGGTTCAACCGGATGGTTGCCGCTGATCCAGATTTCGAGGCGGTCGCGCTTCCCA
>JBBKXI010000103.1:0-5144 GCA_037969415.1 Acidimicrobiia bacterium
AGCGGAAAGTCGACGGATCCCTGCCAGCGAGCGCAGTGCCCACTTCGGGATATCCGAGAATGTCGTTCGAATCGATGGCAACCACCTGAGCACCAACAGTTTCACCGGTGCCCGCTGCAAGAAGAATCGTCACCGGGTCGGCAGCATCAACCAGCCAAACCCGACTTGCGTCTGACGGCTGGGCGAGGGAGGCGACAATCTCGTCCGAGTTGAAGGTAGGTGCTGGTCCCGCCGTTGTCGCCCCGGGTGGGGCTTGGGGAAGGACGACGCGGTCGCGTGCGGCGATGGCGGCGACGGTTTCTGTGATGGTCGTGGCGTCGGGTGTTGCCGGAAGTCGTATTTCGGAACTGACCCCAAGAACGTCTCTCGCTTCGGCGACCGCATCGGCTATCGAGTGGCGAGATACGTCGGAACCTGGTGGGAGAGTTATTTCGAGATCTCCAATGATGTGGACGTGGAGTGGTTTCAGCCGGCCAATCTCAGCGGCAAGTTGGGGGTGGGGGAGCAATAGTGGTCCATTGAAGGCGGCGGCAAGCTGTGCCCCCGCCGCCAGGGCGTTGATATCAACGGGATCTGCAACCACTACCTCATCGGCGCAGACGAAGAGCTCACCAGATAGAAAGAGGGCGTCAGACGCGGGCGCGCCGGTTGAGATGGATCCACCAACACCGGTGTCGCGTATGCAACTCCTCGTGCTCGGGTCGGATGTCGTCGTTTGCTGAGACGCGTTGGGAGCTGACGATCCTCCATTGGACGACTCGGTCGAGGTCGCGCCGGAACAGGCGGCAAGGATGAGGCAAATTGCAATTAGGCGCGCGGTAGTTTTCATCAGAATGGGGTTTGGGGAATCGTAACGGCAGGGTTGGGGAATTCGCTGCTTTGTTTCGACGTCAGAACAGCGTTTCTGGTTCCACCTGGTCACGCAACGTCGGGTCATTGTTTCTCACTGTGTTGACCCGTGAAGAAACCAGGTGTTGCATGATCATGTCAGTATCAATGTCCTCAATCAGTCCGAGAGCGGCTTCCGGGTCGTTGAAATCGCGATCGAGCCACCTATCCCACGCCTCGCGGTGAAGCGTTAGTGGCATCCGGTCGTGAATCTCCGCTATCGGCCCTACCGCTTTGGTGGTGAGGATGGAACAAGTGCGAAGCCAATCGCCTGATTCAGGGTCCTTCCGTGTCGCCCAGATTCCTGCGAAGACCATCGGACGTCCGTCAGCACGGAATATCCAATGTGGTTTGCGACCACGTTCTGGTGGCTCCCATTCGTAGAAGCCGTCGGATGGAATCAGACATCGCCTCCTGCTGAACGAATCCCGAAAAGTGTTGTTGGTTGCGACCGTCTCAACTCGAGCATTGATGTGAATCGATTTTGTGTTCGAGGCCCAATGGGGGACAAGGCCCCACCTCATTTGCCCGAGAAGGCGTTTGTCATCTCGCTCGTTGACGACATAGACGGGGTCGGTTGGTGCCACGTTCCAACTGGGGTCGAGCCGTTCGGCCTCAATTTCCTCGGTTCCGAAGTATTCAGCGTAAAAATCAAGATCACCGGTGATTGAGAATCTTCCACACATGCGGGATCAGGTTTGATTGCGCATGTGGAGTGCCTGTTCGCCAAGTTTCTCGATCAGGAAAGCACGGAGCGGGTCGGCCACTTCGGTTTCCTCGAGGGCCTCAGTCATGCATCTCATCCACTCTGCCGCTTCATAGTCGCCGATTGAGAATGGGAAGTGCCTCATGCGGAGGCGGGGATGGCCACGCTTTTCGATGTAGAGCGGAGGGCCACCGAGCCAACCGGTCATGAACTCGAAAAGCTTGGCCCGTGAGACGGAGGTGTCCGATGGAAGCATCTCGTGAAGTATTGGGGAGTCCGCCTCGATGATGTCGTAGAAGATTTCGACCAATTGTCGGACACGATCCGTTCCCCCGATCTCGGCGTACGGGGTATCGGCATCTCCCCAAGGATGGGCCGATGAGCTTGCAGAGGCCGGAATCATCTGCCAATTATCCCAAGTTCTTCGGGTTTCACCAAGGTGGGGGGCTATGTTCCCCTGATGCTTGCAGCAGTCAACGTCACCGCGGTCGGCCTCGGAATCGCTGGTGGAGGGTTGGTAGCGACCATCGTGGCTCTTGGTGTCGGCGGTTTGCTGTCGGTCTTCGACGTGAGAGATGGAGCCAACCTTGGCCTGTTGGTCGGGATAGTCGTTGGCCTCGTATTTGGAGGATGGGTAGCGGGGCGTATTGCCGTGCACTCCAACTGGTTCCATGGGTCGATAGTCGGGCTCGCACTTGCCGCATTGATAATTGCTCTGGCCAGTTTTGCCGAAGCGGACATTTCAACTCTGACCGTGATCTGGATGGCCTTCCTTGCGATCGTCCTCTCCGGATTCGGCGGATTCCTCGGGGGACGTCGCCAAAACAGAAACGTAATAGAATAGGCAAGCGAGCTTGTCGGACGGCCGCGGCTCCGCTTTAGCGGAGGTGAGGAAAGTCCGGACTCCACAGGGCAATGGTGCTGGGTAATTCCCAGGCGGGGTGACCCGACGGAAAGTGCAGCAGAAACCAGACCGCCGATGGTCTTAGGACACAGGCAAGGGTGAAACGGTGGTGTAAGAGACCACCAGCGTCGCGGGTGACCGGGACGGCTTGTAAACCCCACCAGGAGCAAGGTCAAGCAGGGATCAGCTGCCCGCTGAATATCCCGGGTAGGCCGCATGAACGTGTTGGTAACACCACGTCAAGATGGATGGTCGTCGTCTGTCCTGCAGAGCAGGACAGTTACAGAATCCGGCTTACAGGCAGGCTCGCACCGTCTAAACCCCCTCTAACCAGGGGGTTTAGACCTATCCGGTGGTGCTTTCAATGGCCCCATTCAACGAGGATTCAACAAGAAGCGCGGGACCGAGCAGAGAATCGACTGCCGCGGTGGTCTTCTCGTCGTCGTCCGGCCAGAGATGTGAGTAGGTGTCGAGAGTCTCCTGAGCGGTGGCGTGCCCCAATCTCCTCTGCACGACGGTTACCGAACATCCCGACGAAATGAGGAGGCTTGCGTAGTGGTGTCTCAGTTCGTGGAAGCCGTCACCCTTCGCAATGCCGATCTGGTCGCCGGCCTTCCGGAAAACATGTGAGAAGCTGTTACGTCGAATCGGTTGGCTCTGATCGTTGGTGAAGATCAGACGGTCCGGCCCCTCCCTGTACTTCTGGAGATGGTGGGCAAGAGAATCGGCTACCACGTTCGGTAGTGGGAATGTTCGGTTCGACGCTGCCCGTTTTACAGGCCCGAATCTCGGATCGCCCTTTGCGGGGGTAACTAGCTGCCGGTCGACAGTGACGATCCGTCTCAGGAAGTCGACTCGATCGACGGTGACGCCGACAGCCTCAGACAACCTCAGCCCCGTCCCTGCGCCCAACAGGATCAGAGCCCGATACCTGTCGGGTACCAGGCCAGCGAGTTCAACAACCTGGCCGACCGTCAACGGCACAACATCGCGACGCTGCTTCTCCGGGAGCTTCACATCAACACACGGTGTCTGAGTGATGATTCGATCCCTGATAGCCGACTTGAACACCGTCGCGGCAAGTCGGTAGACCCCCTCCACCGTCGAAGGCGCCAACCTGTCAGCGAGTGACTTCACCAGGACGTCAAAGTCAGTCGGACGGACCGCGGACAAGGCCATATCCCCTATCGCCGGATACAGGTGGACCCTCAAATCCGATCCGATGCGCGCATCGGTCGACTCTCTCCACAACTGCCGGACACGCCAATCTTCCGCATACTCCCGGAACGTGATCTGGCCGGCTTTCGGGTCTACATAGCCGCCCCCGAGTTTGGATGATTCGATCACCGTCAAGAATCGTTCAGCGTCGATCTTTCGGGTGAACGCTTTCGACACCTGCTTGCCGTTCGGGTCTCGATACCTTGCCTGCCACCGGCGCTCTACGCCCTTACCGCGGTCCTGGATGCTCGCCATCAGGATTCCCCTCTCTGTTGTCGTATCGTCCGTAGCTTCATGGGTGCTCTGGCTTTCGCTCGCTCTAGATCCTCAAGCACCTGGTCGGGGATCATCCCTTTGGTCACCAAACCGATCTCGTCGGCCTCATAGAGATGCCCGGCGAGCTCCTGAAGTGTTTCCTGATACTTCTCTTTGGGCGAACGGTCCCTATCGACATCGGCCAATTCAGCGGTGTTGAGCAGCCACATGACAAGGCCGATTGTCCGTGTCGCACCATTCCAGTGTTCGGGCTCGGCCGCGACACCGGGGAGTTGGTCATTGCCGACTGTCCACTCCATCGCCCTCCAGGGTTCCGTTTGAACTCCCGGTACAGGTGACACAGGTTCCGACTCTGTGAGCGGCCACATCAGAGCCAGCAGGGGAACATCGAGAGCAACGGCGAACATAGCTGCCTCGTCGATCGTGATCCGCCGCTTCCCCATTTCGAGACGGGCAAGTGTTGCAGGATTGAATGTCACCCCGAAACGATCCGCCAACACCTTGCAGGGTTCAAGTTGTCGCCGAGAGTGCTGCGGACATTGCTCTCGCTGAGGGTTCTTGGGACGCATCGTGAGCGCCGAGAACGGTCAACGCCGCCCCTACGGAGCGCAGAGCTTCCGCTACTTCACCCACGGTTGGACACCACTCCCGGCCGGCTCCCCTGGCAAACCTCTCGACAAAGACCCGGTACCAAAGGGTTACACCGGATGGGACGGGAAACGACCCGACGAGGACCAGATCACCCGATGGGTCAAGAATCGAGGTGGCTACAACCTCGCTGTTCGGCTCCCGGAGAATGTTGTCGGTGTCGACGTCGACACCTGGAAGAAATCCGGCGAAGCCGAAACGATGGCAGCCAACCGGTAGATGGGCCTTCGGGCTCGCTGGCATCGCCCGTCCCCTCGACCCATGGATCGCAGCGATTCCCTTCAACGTCTCGCCCGCATCAACAACGTGGTCCATCGCCTGACCTCCATAGTGGTCAGTGTCGAACATACTCTTTTCCGTCGAATGCTTGCAGGGTAAAAACCGGAGTAGCGCGGCACACCATTACGGACTGCAACCATTTTGCAACCAAACCTCCCGGAACCGCTTAATACGGGTTGGGATGATCCTCTCGAAAACTGGCTGAATTGCCTAGCTATTGAGTAC
>JBBKXI010000104.1:0-9746 GCA_037969415.1 Acidimicrobiia bacterium
ACTCCTTTTTGTCCAAAAGCTGTCCGAACATCGACGCAGCGTTGCGGGTGAAGGATGCGAACATCCCTGCGGCCGCATACAACGGTGACCTTGCGGCACCGGCGAACTTGGCGAGCAACACTTCGCGCGGCTCAATGTCAGCGAGTTTCGAGACTTCCTCAGGGGTGAGGATGGCTCCCGAAAGCACACCTGCTTTGAGCACAAAGACATCATTCGCTTTACCGAAGTCCTTCAGGGCCTTTGCGGTAGCGACCGGATCGGCCTTGGCAAATGCCAGGGCAGTCGGCCCGACGAGAAACTCGTCGAGACCAGCGATTCCAGCCGCGTCGGCAGCACGCTTGGCCAAGGTCATTTTCACGACCTTGTATTCGGCGCCACTTTCGCGCAGGCTCTTCCGAAGCTCCTGAACCGCTTTCACGGACAGGCCACGGTATTCAGTGAAGAACACCGCTTCGGCGCCCTCCATACTTTCTTTGATGTCGGCAACAGCCTGGACCTTTTCTGGTCTTGGCATTCCGCTCCTCCGAAATTAGATACAAATAAAACCCCTCGGCATCGGACAAGGGGCTCTTTGAGGAGCGACCTACGCTGGCGGGAGTTCCCTTTATGTCCTCGTGGACACCGGCGGTCTGGGGCCGAGGTATTGGAGTTGCAGCTCGCATGATACCGGTGGGTCGTCTCAAAGCCAATCCGGGTAGGGTCGTGTCCGTGAAGGACGGGTTTGTCCCAACAGGCGATGATTCACTCTTCTACCGTGAAAATGGCGAGGGCCATCTCGTCCTTTTCATTCATGCTGGAGTGGCCGACTCTCGGATGTGGATACCTCAGATCGAGGCAGTTCCTGACGGGTTTCATTTCGTGGCCTTTGAACAACGTGGGTTCGGGCGTTCGGAGGTGGGTACCAATGAATACGCTGACCATCTCGACGCTCTTGCCGTTCTCGACCACTTCACCGCGGACACGGCGGTGGTAGTTGGGTGCTCCATCGGGGCCAGTACTGCCCTCCAGGTCACGATAGAGGCGCCCAACCGCGTTGCAGGTTTGGTTCTGATCGGAGCCAATTCTCCCGGCGTTGAGCCCCCGAATGGCTATTACGAACCTCCACAATGGCCCAAAGCGGTCAAAGCTTTCGCAGCTGGCGACTTGGAGACAGTGACGCTACCTTGATGCCGAAATGTGGGTTGCGGGCCACGGTCGAGAAATTAGCGCTATCGACCCTTCCGTCATCGATCTCGTACTCGACATGGACCGCATCGCCCTGGAGTCGGAGGTAGCCCGTGATGAAGTGCGACAGCCCGGACCGAACAAGGCAGCTGGCATAGGTCTTATCGAGGTACCAACACCGATCGTTGTTGGAGAATTCGACCTCCCCGACGAGCGAATGTGGGCAGAAGACCTCGCCAACAAACTCTCGATCCGTGAACCGGTGGTAATCGCCAATGCCGCTCACCTCGCCGGACTAGAGCAACCCGAGACATTCAACTCTGCGTTGTTCGAGTTTCTAGAAGGAGTCGCTTTCTAAGGCCTTCTGGCCACTTCCAGATTTTCCCTGGACATCTGGTGTCAGGAGCGCGACACTGGGAGGGTTGACATCACGGGGGTCTCCGTGCCACCCGGGTGGGTTTCCTGACCGCCCCCACCCGCTTGCCGAGACTCAGAAAACGAGGGCCGCGAAGCCCGAAAGGATGAGATCGGAACCTACCCCGGTCCAAAGACGAACCTTTTGGTCTCGTGCGGACGGTAGACCTGGCAAAACCGGACGCCCTCTGCCCAATGAAGTCCGGCCACTGGGACCCCCGTCTTTACCCGGGTTTCACGGGTGTCGGACTTCTGTTACTTGGTGGGATTATCCTCAGCGGGGCCAGAAGCGCTGAACGTCGTCGCTAGGCATCGGGCGACGACAAACTAAGACCCCGTAACCCACAACCGGGCACCGCTCCGTCTCAGGAGCATGCTCACCGCGAAAGTTGGCATGAACAACGAGGAAATCTATCGGTCATATGCCGACGAACTCACCAGGTACGCCACCGGTCTGGTTGGTCCATTCGACGCAGCCGATGTGGTAACCGATGCTTGTCTCAAAGCCTTCAACGCCAAGAGCTGGCCTGAGGTTCTCAACCGTAGGGCGTATTTATACCGAGCGGTGTTCTCGGTGGCCCAAGACCATCATCGGAGCACCCTATCCCGCCGTCTTCGCGAAATGAAGACGGCGAAACCTGAGGCAGTCGTGCCCCAGTACGTCGACATCGATGTGTTGCGGGCCATTGACCGTCTCTCCATACAGCAAAGGGCCGCTGTGGTCCTCACCTATTGGAATGATCTCTCCCTTGAGGATGTCGCCGATCGGATGGGAATCAGCACAGGTGCGGTAAAGAGCCACCTGGCCCGCGCTCGCAAACGACTACAGGAGTGGCTGAGATGAACCCCGGCGACGAGAAGAAACTCAAAGACCTCACCGACCGCCTCATGGCGATGTCACCTGAGCCACCCCCATTCCCAGAGGAGACAGTTGTGACCAGTTCAGGTAATCAAACACGCCGTACCAGCCCGTTCCTGGTGTTCGCCGGAGCAGCCGCTGTTGTTCTACTTGCGATCGGCATCCCGTTCTTGTTCTTCGACAACGAACCACCCGCGGCAGCGCCTGATACGTCGACGACTTCGAGTACCAGCACGACACTTGGCGAGACGACGACCACGACGCCTGGTGAGACCACCACAACCAGCGATGGGCAGATCCCGATCGCCGGGGATGCGATCGTCTATCTGGCGCAAACACCGGAAAACAGCTTTCTGGGAAATCCGGCATTGGTCGCCTTCGCCACCCCGGCTTTTGGTGAACCGGACACTGACATGACGCTGTATGCGCTACAACTGCTGATGCCGGTTGATGCCCCAATCGAGCCGCCTGATGGCTTCTTCAACGGTATCCCCGAAGGGATAGAGGTCGTAGGTGTGACTTATCCGAGCCGGGACGCGAATCTCTTGATCGTGGAACTAAGCGAAACCTTCCTCGACGGCTCCGGCACCGGTTTACTAGGCGACTTCACCATGCTGAACCAGTTGATCTACACGGCGACCCAGAGTCCGGACATCGATGAAGTCCAGTTCGTCGTCAACAGCCAACCGGTGACCGAGTTCGGCACCGACGGTCTCGACCTGTCCGGCGCCGTTAACCGGGAGACGTTCCAAGATCAGCTGGCGCTCATCTACTTGACCTCACCGATACTTCCGAATCAGGAGGGCAGCGTCGTTGTCGAAGGAATCTCCAACACCTTCGAAGCATCGATGGCGCTTCGGGTGCTTGACGGTGAAGGAAACACCGTCCACGAGGAATTTGGGTCAGCGACCAGCGGATCAGGAACTTGGGGTGACTACCTGTTCGTCCTTGACCCCACGCTGTTCGGTGAAGGCTCCTCGGTACAGCTACTGGAATACTCGGCCAAGGACGGCGAACCGTCGAATGTGATCACCATCCCCTACAACGAAGGAATGCTTTGGGATTTCTCCGGAGAATTCACCAACTAGCTGACGAGGATGGACAAAAGAAGGGCCCCGGAATTCCGGGGCCCTTCTTTGTTTAGCGGTTCTACGCCTTAACGCCGGTAAGGGTTTCTACCGATGCAAGGTCGACTTTGACCCCGGGACCCATGGTCGACGACAGCGTCATACCTTTGAGGAATCGGCCCTTGGAGGATGCCGGCCTTGACCTGACGATCTCACCGGAAATGGCGGTCAGGTTGTCGACCAATTTCTCGGCGTCGAAGGACACCTTCCCCACAGGGATGTGGACGTTGCCGTTGCGATCGTTGCGGTATTCGAGACGACCCGCCTTGAACTCGCCCACCGCTTTAGCCACTTCCTGTGTGACTGTGCCGGCTTTAGGGTTGGGCATAAGGCCCCGCGGCCCGAGGACTTTTCCGAGCTTTCCAACCTCGGCCATCATATCTGGAGTGGCAATTGCGACATCGAAGTCGAGTTCGCCTCCCGCTTGTAGTTTCTCAACGAGCTCACTGCCTCCAACCACATCGGCGCCAGCCGCCTTTGCTTCATCAGGGTCTCCCGATGTGAATACGGCGATCCGAACTTCTTTGCCGGTCCCATGCGGTAGCGAGACGGTCCCGCGAACCAGTTGGTCAGCCTTCTTGGGGTCGATTCCGAGGAGGAAAACGACCTCAACGGTTTCATCGAACTTGGCTGACGAGAGCGTCTTCACGAGCTCAAGCGCTTCCTTGGCCGGGTAGGGGGTTTGCTTGTCGAACCGCTGTGATGCTTCGCGATACTTTTTTCCGTGCTTCATATTTCTCCTTGTGGTCCAGGCGGCCCGATAGAGCCTCCCACTGGTTGTTTGCTAGCCCTCGAACAATTTCATTGTTCTAGAAGCTAATTTCATCAGCCCTCTACGGTGATGCCCATCGAGCGGGCAGTGCCTTCGATGATTTTCATTGCACCATCCATATCGATGGCGTTGAGGTCGACCATTTTGAGTTCGGCGATTTCCTTCACCTGTGCTCGGGTCACTTTTCCAACCTTCTCCTTGTTTGGCTCGCCAGAGCCCTTCTCGACTCGGGCGGCCTGTCGGAGCAAGCCGGCGACGGGAGGGGTCTTGGTGACGAAGTCAAACGAACGGTCTTCATAGATCGAAATCTCGGCCGGGATGATCTGGCCACGCTGATGCGATGTCGCCTCGTTGTATGCCTTGACGAAGTCCATCAAGTTGACCCCATGCGGGCCGAGGACAGTTCCCACCGGAGGGGCGGGCGTGGCCTGGCCAGCAGGCAACTGCATCTTGACGGTTGTTACGAGTCTTCTTCTACCCATGTTGAATCCTGTGGTCGATGTTTGCCGGCGAATGTCCCGGCGTTAGCTCTTTTGAATGTCGTCGAAGCCCAACTCGACCGGAGTGTCCCGACCGAAGATGTTGACCAGCACAACGATCTTTTGTTGATCGATGTTGATCTCTTCGATTACCCCGTTGAAGTCGGCAAACGGACCGGTGACAACCCGGACTTGCTCGCCGATCTCCCAATCGGGTTTGAAACGTGGCTTGCCCTTGTCTTCCTCTTCCTGGACGCCGAGGAAACGCTCGACTTCCCGTCGGGAGAGTGGGGTGGGCTTTTGCGCATTCCCCGCAACGAAACCAGTGACACCGGGCGTGTTTCGCACCGTGTACCAGGAGTCATCGTCGAGCTTCATCCTCACCAGGATGTAGCCGGGAAAGACTTTCTTATTGACCGTTACCTTCTTGCCGTTCTTGAATTCGACGACATCTTCCATCGGGATGTGGACTTCAAAGATCCGGTCTTCCATGTGCATCGACTGGATGCGGGTTTCGAGGTTGACCTTCACCTTGTTCTCATACCCCGAATAGGAGTGGATGACGTACCAGTCGCCGGCAAGGTCAAAGGGGCTGGTGATTGCTGGCACTTCGATTGCGGATTCTTCGGCCGCGGCGGCGGTCTCTTCGGTGACCTCTTCGGTCACTTCTACGGTTTCAGCCATCAGGATCGAAGTTCTACGAGCTTGAGAACAAATTCTTTCATCACCACATCGAGACCGAAGATGACGGCGGTGAGAACGGTGGTTGTAATCAGTGTCACCGAGGTGAACGCGATCATCTGCTCACGGGTGGGCCAGGTGACCTTCTTCAATTCCTGACGAACCTCATGGAGATACTGTTTTAGCCTGGCAAAGAGGGACTTTTTCTCAACAACAGGCTGGGCGCGCGTCAAGGCGCTGGCCTTGCGTTGCGCCTTGCTGGAGCCGTCCTGTTTCTTCGCTAGCCGCTCTTCACGCTCTTGAAGGCGACGCATTTCTCGGTTCATCGGTTACTTATCCTAGTTACTTCTTGACTTCCTGGCAGGGGCGGGAGGGTTCGAACCTCCAACCTCCGGTTTTGGAGACCGGCGCTCTACCAGTTCGAGCTACACCCCTAAAAAAACGGGATCTGCGGGATGCCATAAGTATAAGGGTATCCCACCCGTGTGGGAATTCCAGATGGGGAAGAGAGAAATAGGGGATGAAAACCGGAAACGACACACCTATGCGCTGGACTTCCCGATCATGCTCGATAAGGGACACGAAGATTGGGAAGCGATCCTAACCAGAGTTGTTGTGACGCCACTGAATCCGATTGACCGAAACTGTGGCCGATCGCCTCAGTCACCTGAGCCGAAGTCATTCGGGAATCAACCAGAATTATACGGCCAGAAACCCAGCTCCTTTTGACATGCCGCCCAGGTCCTGTCGTCGTCGTAGTGAAACGCTGCATTGGCTACATCCGATGCTTCCTCCGTGAGGTGTCCCGTTTCCGGGTCGTATGAGAGCTCACCGAAATCTTCTCCGGTCTTCTTTTCGACACATTCGAGTAGGGCTTCGGTCTCGGCTTGGACCTCAGCCTCGTAGCCAAGTTGGTTGTTGCACACCAACCAGGGACCATGGTCCTCATGCTCAAAGGCCGCGTTATAGCTCTGCTGGCCCTGTTCGGTGCGAAAGTTGAATTCGTTATAGACGACATCTCCGAAATCGAGACCGGTTTGTGCTTCGACACAACCAAAAGCGGCCACAGTCCTCTCCCGTTCCTCTTTGAGATCAACCTGCCCGAGGGCTGCGGACCAGCCAAGTGAGACGTTATAAGAAAGATGCTTTTCGTCGCACGCAAAGAACGCATCGTTATCGGCCGGCCCCCCACTGGAGAAGAACGACGCATGGCGAGTGAGATCGTCAAAGTCGACTGCGGCCTCAAATCCGGCGTCGGTGAGACACACCACCACGGCCTCGGGTCCGGCTCTGTATTCCTCCTCGGAGACCACACCATCCTCAAGGATCACTTCGCTTGTTATGAGTTCGTCGGGATTCTCGGAGGCCAACTGCCTGCCCGATCCGAGCGTGGCAAGAACCGCCGCACCTCCCAAACCGACCGCCACGAGGGACATGGCGATGATGACAATCGTCCTTTGTGCCGCCCGCCGGGCAAGGGTCGAGGTTGTAGCGTTGACTCGCTTTCGGACACTGTTTGTGTCGTCATTTGCGGCAGATTCGATAAGTTTGTCAAGGTCGGTCATGTTCGGAACTCCTCTCCGACTCTTTGCGCCAACGTGTGTCGGGCACGTGAGAGATGGGTTTTCACTGTGTTTTCTGAGCACTCCAGGATCTCTGCGATCCGGGCAATCCCTTGGCCGTCGAGGTAAGCGGAGGGCTATCGCTTGAGCTTGGCGTCTGGGCAGTCGCCGGACTTCTTCCCAGACCAGGGCGGAGTCGGAGGGAAGTTCCAACACTTCGAATGTCGGATGGCTGACCTGCAACAGGGCTTTCAACTCAGCTGTCCGCCGTCGAAAGCCCGACACCGCCCGGTTAGCTACCACTCGACGGACCCACGCTCCGGGGTCATCCAAGGCTCCCACCCGCTCCCAATGCCGGTAGGCGGCGAGGAAGCCGTCTTGGGCCAGGTCCTCAGCACCCGATCGGCTTCCGGAGAGGATAAGCGAGTCCAACCTCTACGCTCAGCTCCCGTCCATAGAAGTTGTCGAAGCTTTCGCGGTACGCGGACGGTTCGGTCGGCTTTGTCCTCTCAACCTCCACAGACATCAATGCCTCTCTCGGTTCTTACACAGGTAACACGCTTGAGGCCGCCTTTGGGGTGACAAGTTTCTTGAAGCACACGACGTCGAGTCAATAACGGTGCCGACTTTCGGCGCCCCCCAATGGCACGGCAGACTTCACGAATCAGTAGGTGATCGCCTTCGCCGCTTCAGATAGGCCGTCGAGCGAGGTCGACTCGACAAAGGTCATCGTCATACTGCTTAACGTCGTCAGGTGATTCTCCACACTTCCCAGACGGCGACCGAACCCAAAAACGGTCATCGGCTTCATCGGGTAGTAAGAAACCGGGACGGTCGTTGGCGATTCCCATTTGAACAGGAGACTCCTATGTGTCTTCTTCGAAGCGAATGCCACCCAGTCGATCAAGCTCGTGTTGGTCTCCCAGCTGTTGGACAGAGAGGCATCGAACCCATCTGATCTGATAGACCTGTCGCGCTGCCTGAACTGACCTCCGGGAGCCCCTTCGTATAGGAACCAGTGTCGCGAGTCAACAGGGTCGATTTTCTCAGTTGTGAACCGGGCGCCGTTTTCAGCAATGTCCCATCGAACCTGCCACCGGTCGCCCACATGCGACTCGATTTCGACCGAGCCATTTGGGCCGCGGCTGACCTCGGTTGTGCAACCCCGTTCGTTCCTGTGGCCGGGGTGAAAGTGGTTGTTCGGCCCGCGCCGTCTAAAGACCATGTTCGGGATGCCTCGGAATTCGCCAGAAGGCCCCTTCGCTCGAGAGTGGTCAATCCAATTGTTCCCATGTCGATCTAAGAGCCCCGAAAATCCACCACCGACTGAGTCGTAGACATACCGCGTTGTCCCAGTAGTTATTACAAAGGCCGGGGTGCCGTCTGCCAGAGTCTGCTGTGCGATTCCTATTTGCCTCGCTGACATATACGAATCAGAGTAGTCCGCAGGTGATTCACGGAACTCCCCCATTTCGCCAACCGAATACAGGTTGTTTTAGGGGGTGGGCGGTGAACCAGCGGCTACGGTGGTTCCATTCGGCTCCTCGAGGACTCCGTCAGAGCGATGGATTCTCCTCTGATAATGGATCTTCTGGGTAGCCGGCGTCTTCCGTCTCGTGAAAGCCGATGCAGGTCCAAGCTGCGACGTGTGCAAAGGATTCGCGAATCGCCACAGGTTCGCTGGCACCGGCCGAATCATCCGTGAGGCCGATGCGCGTCATTACCCGCGCCTCTAGCCTTTACACCATGATGGATAGGCCCAAGCGTTTCTCGACGTTCACCGTCGACGCCATCCTCGCCCTCGCCATCTTTGTTCTGGGCTTGATCGGCCGCGTCGAAATTGGGGACAGCCCGGCCGGGGAACTGTTCTCCAGAGAGCCGGATGGTTGGAATTGGCTGCTGATCGCCCTCCAATCATTGCCACTCGCCTATCGCCGACGCTGGCCCGTCGGGGTCCTCACCGTCATTACGGGCGCCTTCGTGATCGATCGGGTTCTCGACTATCCGAACACCTTCGCTATCGGCGGAATTCTCCTTGCCATTCATGCTATCGGGAGCGAGCTTCCACGAGACCGATCATGGAAGATCGGTGTCCCCTACATCGCTGGCGTGACCGCGTTCACGACACTCGGGGTGTTGACCCTCGAATCGGTCGGTTGGGGGGACGTACTGGGGACTTTTGTATTCAGCGCGGCGCCTTTTTTCCTTGGCCGGGAGGTTCACGAACGGCGGCGAATGTTGGAGGAGCTGACAACGCGGGCCGAGCAAGCCGAACAAGAGAGCGCCAACCTCGCCCGGGAGGCCGTGGCCGAAGAACGTGCCCGCATAGCGCGCGAACTTCACGATGTTGTTGCCCATCAGATGACTGTGATGACCCTTCAGGCTGAGGGCGCTAGCCGACTTGCCGGGGATTCCGATCCAAGAGTGGTGCAGGCCCTCCAGACGATCAAGGATGCCGGTCATTCGGCGCTCACCGACATGCGTCACATGGTGGGATTACTGAGAGATCGGGACGATTCGGGGGAACTCGCTCCTATGCCCGGATTGGCTGAGCTTGCCGAATTGGTGGACCAGATGGTCTCCGCGGGCCTCCCCACAACTCTCGTCGTCTCCGGCGCTCCGGTGGACCTCGGTGAAGGCGCTGGACTTTCCGCATACAGAATTGTCCAAGAGTCGCTCACCAATGTC
>JBBKXI010000105.1:0-2700 GCA_037969415.1 Acidimicrobiia bacterium
CTAATCCGACGACCCCTGACGCTGGTGAACAGTGGATCGCCGCGCTGATCCCGTTTAACGAGATCGAGCCGATCGGGCAGCCACCGCGACAAGGCCAGGACCGCTTTTGTGCCCAACGGGACCATTCGTTGTTTCGCTCCTTTTCCGGTCACGATCGCAATGGCATCCTCAAGATCGACGTGCGTCAGGTCCAATCCTGTGGCCTCGGAGACACGGGCTCCAGTGCCGTAGAGAAATTCCAATAATGCGGAGTCACGCCGCCCCTTGAGAGTTGAAATGTCGGGCACTTCGACCAGTGCAATCGCATCGTCAACGCTGAGGGCCTTAGGCAGGGGTTCTCCGAGCCGTGGAGTCTCCAGGAGAAGCGTTGGGTCGTTCTCCCGAAACCCTTCCGCCACTAGAAATCTGTGCAGGCCCCGGATCGATGCGATCTTCCGGGCTGCACTCGAACGAGAGATGTTTGCGACACGGAGGTTGGAGACCCAGTCCTCGACCAAATTCATGTCCGGTTCGCGACCGTCGAGAAACTCGAGGTACTGACCGATGTCGCGCCCGTAGGCGGCGATGGTGTTGGCGGCCAGACCCCTTTCGACCCGCAGCGATATCAGGTATTCGTCGACGCAGGAAGCGAACGACTCAGTTTGATTCACCGGTTGGCCAAGGCCTCGCTGACCGGCGTAAATGCATCTCCCAGACTTGCGGCGACACTGGGATGGCAAACCATATCGTCGATCACGTTGACGCCCGATATCAGCTCCGGTTGGTCGACGAACGCTCCAGCCAGTCCCTTGTCGGCCAGGGAGATCACATAGCGGAGGGTCGAATTGGTGAGCGCATAGGTTGACGTGTGAGGCACGGCTCCAGGGATGTTTCCCACTGCATAGTGAACAACATCGTGGACGAGATACGTCGGCTCGGCATGGGTTGTCTCCCGAGAGGTGGCAAAACACCCGCCTTGGTCGATGGCCACATCCACCAGCACGGAACCTTTCTTCATCGCCTTGACCATGTCTTCTGTGACCAGCTTAGGAGCAGCTGCCCCCGGAATAAGGACCGTTCCAATGACAAGGTCGGCAGCGGTTACTTGCTCTTCCAGATTCAACCGATTGGAGTGAATGGTCACGATCCGGCCGTGGTATAGCGAATCGAGCATGCGCAATTTATTCATATCGGTGTCGAGGACCATGACGTCGGCTTGCATGCCCATCGCAATTACCGCGGCGTTGGAACCGGCCATCCCGCCGCCAATAACTACCACCTTGGCCGGTGCCACACCCGCCACGCCACCGAGCAACACTCCACGACCGCCGTGCGCCTTTTCGAGAAAATAGGCGCCAGCCTGGGTTGCCATCCTCCCTGCTATTTCCGACATGGGTGCCAACAGCGGCAGACTCCGGTCGGCAAGTTGCACGGTCTCATAAGCGATGGCAACTACACCCCTCTTACGCAGACCGGCCGCAAGGGTGGGATAGGCCGCAAGGTGAAGATAAGTGAATAGAACCTGGCCCGGTCGAAACATCTCTATTTCGCCTGGCTGGGGCTCTTTGACTTTGATGATCATCTCCGCGTCCCCGAACACATCGGCGGCCGTGGGGACAATCGTTGCGCCTTGCGCCACGAACTCCGCGTCCGCGATGGTCGACCCGAGACCGGCGCCGGCCTCGATCAAAACGTTATGACCCCGCTCAGCCAACTCCCGGACACCTACCGGGGTAATGGCTACCCGATGTTCGGCCGTCTTGATCTCTTTTGGAACACCAACAATCACGAAACAAACCTCCTGGAACTTCCGGGACACCGACGATACATCGGCAGCAGACGGGGAGCTACTAGAGCTTATTCAACCGAAATATCCACCGGTGCCTGCCGCTGTGGTTTACCGGCCGAAACCTTCCCGGCGGCCCGCACCAATCCACTGAACAGCGGATGTGGTTCATCGGGGCGGGAGCGAAATTCAGGATGGGCTTGTGTTGCCACAAAATACGGATGGTCGATCATCTCGATGTACTCGACGAGGTTGTCGTCCGGTGAGACACCGGACAACCGAAGCCCGGCACCCTCCAGTTCCTTGCGGTAGCGATTGTTCACTTCCCAGCGATGTCGGTGCCTCTCATAAACCAACTCATCACCATATAGCTCTCTCACCAACGAACCTTCGGCGAGCTTTGCCGCATACAGGCCGAGTCTCATCGTGCCGCCCTTTTCCTCGACGTCCTCCTGGCTCTCCATGAGATCGATGACCGGGTGAGGAGTGGTTGGATCAAATTCTGTGGAATTGGCATCGACATGGCCCAAAACATCGCGGGCGAATTCGATCACGGCGCATTGCAGACCCAGACAGAGCCCGAGAAACGGGATGTCGTTTTCTCGAGCGTATCGGATAGCTTGAATCTTTCCTTCAACTCCCCGGTAGCCAAATCCCCCAGGGACCACGATCCCGTCGAGATCTTCGAGGTAGGAGTCTGCGAGCAGACCAGTGAGTTCATCGCTGGGTATCCAGGCGAGATCGAGTTTGAGCCCGTGCGCAGCGGATCCGTGCCGTAATGCTTCGGCAACGGAGAGGTAGGCGTCGGGAAGATCGACGTATTTACCGACAATACCGATGCGAACTGAGTCGGTGGCGCTCCTCGCCTTTTCGACCATCGACCGCCAATTGTCGAGGTTGGGTGGCCCGGTAACCAGTCCGAGCCGGTCACAAAC
>JBBKXI010000106.1:0-14486 GCA_037969415.1 Acidimicrobiia bacterium
TTTGGAGGCGGGGTCGATCTAACCGAGCAAGTTCCGGAATCGAGTATTGACGTTTTCCCGGCCGAGGCCCCCGATTCAAAACCGATTGAACCAGGGGCTAATTGAAAGCTGGCCTCCGGTCAACCCCCGGTTGCCTCAAGGGTTTCGTGTGGATATTGGCTGCTCCGGCCCTGGAACGACAGAATCTCCGGCCTCTGAATAACGCCTTGGTCGATAACCACTGCCCGTCGAATCGTCTCGTTCTCGTTCCAGGCCTCCCGGCCCGCTAACACGGTCGGTAGATGAACGAGCAGTGCTGCAGAAATCGATCGGGAGGCACTTTCCCAGAGGTAGCTGGGTGTGTGATCCACGGCGTAGTAGTCAATCGATCCGACCTTGAACATCGGGTTATCGAAGGTTGTCGGCCTGGCGAAAGAGAATCCCATGCCTTCGTCGCAGCTGACATCGATGATAAGGCAGCCCCGCTTGAGGCGCGATATCTCGGTCTCGGTGACGAACATCATCGGGTCGTCAGGGTCCTGGAAGATTCCGTTCACGATGATGTCGGCCTCGCCAAGCAGGTCGAGGAAAGGTCGCTCGGTACCGTCGTGTTCTACGACCACGAGTCGCTCATCACCCTCGGCGACCGATCGTAAGCGAACGTAGTGACAATCGAGCACCTCCTCGCGCACCTCGTGATCGGGGCGTTGGATGCAGATGGTGATGTCTGTGAACCCACGACCCTTGAGGGCATAGATGGCCCCTCTGCTGACCGCACCGAAGCTGATGATGACGGTCTTTCGTTGGTCTCCGTAGTGGCCGTCGATGCCTTTCAACTGCAGTGCGTGTAACACCGCGCAATAACCCGCCAGCTCGTTGTTCTTATAGAAGGTATGCCTGCCAACCTGGCCATCGGGACCCCAGACGAACATGTCCTCGAACGCGATCAGCGTTTGCTGGCGATCAATCGCTGTCTGCGTAAGAGCCTGGTTCTGAACACAATGCGGCCACCCCCAAAGGATCCCACCCTCACGGAGGGTTTCGAGGTCCTCCACGCCTGGTTTCGGGAGAACCACCGCGCCGAGGTCTTCCAACAGCTCACGTCGTGTCGCAGTTCCACCGGTCTGCTGAGCGATCTCCTCGTCGGCGATCCCGAGTGACGCTCCGTAACCCTCCTCAAAAATCAGCTGGCGCCGCACCAGCTCCGGCAAGCGTGGCAGATGATCCGGATGGATCGGAATCCGTCTCTCGTCGGTCTTTAATGATGTCCCGATGACCCCAAGTTTCAGCACGGAGCTCCTCTCGCTGTCCGCAACCGCGGCTCGCTTTGTATTGCGAGGCTAATCGCCGTCGGGCTGGGAAGAAGGCCGTCGACTGGAGCGGCTCCACAACGCCAAGTTGGCATATGGGAGCCATGGCCCAACAAAGTTGCGCAGGTTTTAAGTGGCCATGCGCCGCCTGGACATTGTGGCGGAACCCGCGTGAAGGGCGATGTCGAGGAACAAACCGATTATCGCGCCCATGATGCCCCACGGGGCTGCCGCATCGCTGATCACGAATCCAAGAACGTAGAGGCCGGTGGTCCAAGGCAGGAAGATTATGCCGAGAAGAGGGAGTATCCATCCGCCGGAGAAAGCGCGCTCCACCCAATCGGTGAGGAGCCAGAGACCGGCCACGCCAAGTCTCGGACTGATGATCAACAGAGTCAAGAACAGGCAGCCCATTTATACACATCCCTTGTCGAGTTCTCCCACGTTCAAAACATTATCACGGCGCGGTCGACCCCTTCTGATCCTGTACTACTTGTTCGTTCCGGAGCGGGACCTCATCTGATTCTCAGGGGGTTTAGAGACGGATTTCAGTGACTGGTTCGGGGTGTCGACGGGAAGTCGACTTATCTTTTCCAGGCCCTTTTTGTTCTTTTCCTCGGAGGGTTTGAGATCGTCCCAGGTCTCGACTTCAGCGAGGCTGCGTTCGGCCCACGCCTCGACGGTGTTCAAGTGGTTTGTGAAGAAGTCGACCGGCAACGCTCTGATGTAGGCCTGGTCCTGGGTGGGATTGATGCCATCGATAAATTCCTGTTTGACTTCGCCGGCGAACTTGAGCATTTCTCGGGCGTCTGCAAGTACCTGATTGAGAGTGCCGATCAGCTGGTCCTTGGTTCCGAGGGGAGCGACGAAAACGCGAAGTATCGCTTCGAAGTCCATCGAGAACGGAGAGACCGGAGTTCCTAGCCATTCCCGTAGCGCTTCCTTACCATCCTCAGTAATCGAGTAAACGGTGCGAGCCCTCTTTCCCGTGTACTCCTTTTCGCCCTTGATCAGGCCCATCGCGGCAAGTCGCTTCGCTTCCCGGTAGATCGCACTCTCGGCGGCTGGCCACACGTATCGGAGGTAGCGAACTCGCTGCTGAGCCAGTTCGTAAGTGGACCATGGCCTCACCCCTACTTGTGTCAGCACCGCATACGACGTGGTCGTCAGTTGATCTTTCATTCCTGCCTCTTGACATGCTCCAAATGAGAGTATATATTTACTCCAATATGGAGTATAGACCATCTGGCGTTGATACCAAGGAGGCAAAGCCATGACCGGAAGACCTGGAAGCAACCATGTGGAAACGCTGGTCATTGGCGGGGGACAGGCGGGACTCGCCATGGGATATCACCTCGCTCAGCGCGGCCTCTCTTATGTCATCGTCGACGCCAATCAGCGAGTTGGCGATGCCTGGCGCAACCGATGGGACTCGTTGCGACTGTTCACACCGAGTCGGCTTGACGGGCTACCCGGAATGCCGTTTCCCGGATATAGCTGGGGTTTCCCGAGCAAAGACGAATTCGCCGACTACCTGGAGTCGTATGCACGCCATTTCGACATCAACGTCCAAACCGGTGTCAAGGTTAAAAAACTGGTTCGAGAGGACGAGCGTTTTGTGGCAACCGATGGTGAGCGACGCATTGTTGCTGACAACGTGGTGGTCGCGATGTCGAGTTGGCAGCTGCCGCGGGTTCCGGAATTCGCCAGCGAACTCGACGCGGAGATTGTCCAGCTTCACGTCGCTGATTACCGCAATCCAGGTCAGATCCAGGAAGGACCTGTCCTCGTGGTGGGAGCGGGAAATTCTGGAGCGGAAGTCGCCAAGGAACTGGCGAGAACTCATAACGTCTGGCTCTCCGGCCCTGACACCGGACACCTCCCATTCCGCCCCGAGAGCGTGGTGGCACGGGTCCTAATGCCCTTCATTGGACGGGTCGTCTTCCACCGGGTCCTAACCACCAGTACCCCGATGGGACGTAGGGCTCGGCCCAAGATGGTGTCGACGGGCGAATTGCTCATCAGGGTCAAACCGAAGGATCTCAAGGAGGGGGGCGTGGAACGCGTCCCCAGGGTCACCCGGGTTCAGCATGGACAGCCTCAACTCGAGGACGGCCGAAGTCTCAATCCTTCCAACATTGTCTGGTGCACCGGTTTCAACCCAGGGTTCTCGTGGATCGACCTGCCAGTGATGGACGAGGGAATGCGAGAACCGAATCATCGGCGTGGAGTCGTCGCAGAGATGCCCGGTCTCTACTTCCTCGGGCTCAAATTCCTGCACTCGGTTTCATCGGAACAGATCCACGGGGTTGGCCGGGACGCAGCCCACATTGCGGCGGCCATCGGGGCTCGACCTTAGATCAGTCGATGTCCTCAATCATCACCTTCGGGCTTGCAGTAGGTAGCGTCACTCTGTGGACGATGCGAGTCGCTCTCGCGGCTAGAGGCAGTCGCGCTCTCGGATCAGCGATTGCCGCGACCGAGGCTGTGGTGTTTCATCCTGGCCTTCTCACATGGACCGGGTCACTCAATGCACCAATCCAGATCTCGATCTACGGCGGTGGGGTCGGAATCGGAACGTACCTCGGCTTGTCAGTCGACCGCGTTATCCGCGACCGAGTGGCGAAAACTCGAGTGCGCAGACCACGGACTGGGTCAGCTTCGGTCCCGATGGGGTGATGCAGCCGAGGGAATTCGGATAGCTGGCAAAAGCTAATCCCAATCAACTCCTCGTGGTCTCATCGGATTGATCCGATCGGGCGACATCCCGCCTGGCTCGAGGGTGCTCTATGCGCATCTCGAAGTAGAACCCGCCCTTCCGGCATACGCCGGCGTTACCGGTCTCGGTTGAATGGTCACAATGCGTCGCATCCGGCCGTCGGGTATCGTGCCGTGTAGTACCTACCAACTGAGGTGTAATGATGAATGAAAAAGAGACAACGCCAGGCAGCCTGACCGACGAAGACATACAAACAATCGGCAGCATGGCACCCAAGTCGAGCACGTCGGATAGTAATGGGGTGGATTCCTCGGATAGTGATGGGGTCGACAGCTCCGATAGTGATGGGGTGGATTCCTCGGATAGTGATGGGGTCGACAGCTCCGATAGTGATGGCGCCGACGGCACGGACAGCGACTCCCGGGATAGTTGAGACTGCACACGCCTGATACTTCCTCCGATCTCAGGGGACAGGTGGCCCTGGCCCGCGCTGTCGGAGATCCGGAGGTGTTTGCCAGGGAACTGTGGACCCGGGGTCCGCACCGTCGACGGTCTTCAGACCCGCACGGCTTCGATGATCTCCTCTCCCTCGATGATGTTGATCTGATCGTCTCAACGACGGGATTACGTCTACCCGCCTTCCGTTTGGTCAAGGATGGAACAACGTTGCCGTCAGCCCGTTACACAAAGTCGACACGGACCGGGACACAAACGGTGTCGGGGATCGTGGATTCACGGGCGGTGTTCGCCGAGTTTACCGACGGCGCCACGATCGTCTTCCAAAGCATGCACCGGTACTGGGGGCCGCTGGCCGATTACTGTCGGAGCCTGGAACTTGCTCTCGGTCATCCGGTCCAGGCGAACGCGTATATCACCCCGCCCGGGGCGCAGGGTTTTGGCGCCCATGAGGATGAGCACGATGTTTTTGTCCTCCAGTCACACGGGACGAAGCATTGGAGAGTTCACGAGCATCATGACCTCCCTGTGACCCATTCGCCGATCATCGATGTGCTCCTGGCCCCCGGCGACTCGCTGTATATACCTGCGGGTTTCCCTCACTCAGCAAGCACCCAGGAACGGGCTTCGCTTCATATCACCATCGGGATTCTCACGGTCACATGGACTGCCGCAATCAGAGAGGCGCTCAAAGCAGTCGAAGCAGATCCCCAATTCACCGACTCCTTACCCCTTCGTTTCTCCATCGACGACGATGCCTTCGTCGGGGAGGTCAAGCAACGTTTGGAAAAGATTGGCTCCTCGATTGCCGAACTTGACCCCCGGACAATGGCTGGGAAGCTGCGGCGCAAGGTCCTCACCACCAGGCAACCGTTGTTGAGAGGTCAGCTACACCGCCTCCTCGAACTCGATTCGGTTGGGGACCAAACCTCAGTAGCCCGCCGGGAAGGAACGATGTGTTTCCTCGAGGTCAATAATGATGAGCTCTCAGTCCTTCTCGCAGACCGGGAGCTGAAAATGCCATATTGGCTCAACCCGGCGGTAAGGCTTCTCGCGGAAGGCGGGAAAGTGGTCGTGGCCGACTTACCGGGCCTTGACGAGGCAGGTCGCCTCGTCCTGGTCCGTCGGCTGATCCGGGAAGGGCTGCTCGAGGTAGTCGATTGACCCTCGGTGGACCACGATGTTCGGAGGAAGCTCTCGCTCGCGATGAGCCACTCCACGCAACTGCCTCACTGGTATCGGCCTGGCTCCTGATCGAGCAACCCGGAGCGTGGGGTCCTGATGCCCTTACCGAAAGTAGGCTCCCTGCCGAGATAGCGGCCGAGCTGCTGCGCAGTAAAGCCGATGTCCGGATTTTGTTGATCCGACATCGGTCGGTTTCGAAAAACGGCCCGATCTTCTTCAAGGCCTACTCAGGTGACAGAGGTGTCGCTCCATCACTTGTATCTGCGCCACTTTCCGACCCATCGGACCTACTCGACGTCGATCTTGACGCATTGGCCAAGGGTGATACAGGTGCCGGCACAAGGGTTGATCATCCGATCTACCTGGTGTGCACTCACGGGCGTCACGACATCTGCTGCGCTGACAAAGGTCGGCCGCTGTACCGGGCCAGTACGGCGATCCGGCCGGATCAGACCTGGGAGGTGTCACATCTCGGGGGCGATCGCTTTGCCGGCAATCTCCTGGTTCTGCCGAGAGGGGATTACTTCGGCCGGGTCGAGCCCGAAGAGGTGGCCTCGCTGACTTCTGATTACGAAGCGGGCCGGCTCGATCTGGCCCATCATCGTGGTCGGAGCTCGCAACCCCGGTTGGTTCAGGCAGCCGAGCACTTTCTGAGAGAGTCGGAGGATTTAACCCGGATGGACGATCTGGTGTTGACCGAGTATCGGAGACTCAGCCATGACCGGGCCGAAGTTGTGTTCGACGCACCGGGCGGATTTTTGGAGGTTCAGGTGTTGGTGCGTCAGGAGCCAGAGCTGCTCCGTCTCACCTGCCGGGCTGAGCAGCCCACGCATTTGGTGACCTACGAGATGACCCGGCCCAGAGGTGGGTGAGCCCACCGGGCTGTGTCAGGCAGCGGCCAGTTCTTTGGGGTTGGGCAGGGGATAGTCGTGGTAGTCGGCCATCGGCTTGCGCCGGGCGACCACCCGGGCGGCATTGAGAATCGCCAAAAGGTCGATTGCCTCCTGGGCGATAGCTCCGACAATCGGCGTTAGGAGTCCCATAACTGCGAGCACCATTCCGATCATCGACAAAGCTATGCCTCCCAGTGCGCTTTGCAAGGCGATACGACGCATCCGTTCCCCGATATGGAACAGCTCGTCGAGCCGTTCCAGTGAAGAGTCAAGTACCACGGCACCGGCAGCCTCCGAGGTGACGTCACTACCTTGACCGAATGCGATACCCACGTCCGCCGCTGCCATTGCGGGGGCGTCATTGATGCCGTCACCCAGGAACAGGGTATTGCTGGTCTCCCCGACCTCCCGGACGATGGCCAGCTTCTCCTCCGGCGACATCCCGGCGTGCACGTCGGTGATCCCGACCTGCGCCGCCAGGTATTCCACCTCACTGGAACTATCCCCGGAGATGAGCATGGTCCGGGCCACGCCGTGACGGGGCCCGAGATGCTGGACGAACTCCCACGAACCGAGCCGCGGTTCGTCGCGGAAGCGGAAGGTGGCGGCATAGCGGTCGTCGATCAGCACTACTGCCTCCATCCCGGCCGACTTCACCGGAATGTGATGTCCGTCGTGATCAAGTACGTCCAGTGCCTTGGTACGACTGGTGATGGTGACGGTGTATCCGTCTACGGTGCCGACCAGACCCTGGCCGGGTCGCTCCGACACCGTTGCCACTTCGGCGGTCACCTCTGCACCCAGTTCCTCCTCGGCCACCGTAACCACCGCCGCGGCAAGGGGGTGACGTGAATAGCGTTCAAGGGCGGCCGATAGCCGCAGCACGTGTGCGCGGTCGACATCCAGGCCCAAATGGATCTCGGTGACCGTGGGTCGTCCGTAGGTGAGGGTGCCGGTCTTGTCGAACATCACCGTGGTCGTTGTCGAGACGCGTTCGAGGATCGCCGGGTCTCTGATAATGATCCCCGAGCGGGCCGACAGCGAGATGCCGCCCACGATGGCCACCGGAACGGCTATTAGAAGCGGACACGGGGTAGCGATGACCATCACGGCGAGGAATCGCTCCGGGTCGCCGGAGATAACCCATCCCAAAATTCCCATGGCCAGGGCAAGCACGGTGTACCAGGCGCCGAGGCGGTCGGCCATCCGGCGCATCCGCGGTCGATTCTGCTCGGCCTCGGCGAGGATCCCCACGATTTGGGAGTATCTGGAGTCGGCCGCGGTCTTGGTGGCTTGCACCACCAGGGCGTCTTCGCCGTTGATGGCACCCGACAGCACGGCCGAGCCCAACGATTTGGTAATGACGTAGGGCTCGCCAGTGAGATACGACTCGTCCATGGTGCCGTGGCCTTTAACAACCTCGCCGTCCACCGGACATACTTCGTGGGAGAAAACGACCACCCTGTCGCCTATTCCGATCTGATCAATGGGGACGTCGACTGTCCTGTCGGAGTCACCGAGGAGGCGGTGGGCGATCGTTGGTGCTCGGTCGGCAAGGGCTTCAAGAACCCGCGAGGCACGAGCGGTAGCCGCTTCCTCGAGGGCCTCGCCTCCCGAGAGCATCAATACGATGATTGCTGCCACCATCCACTCGTTGAGGAGTACCGCGGTGACAATGGCGATGGCTGCCAGCAAATCGGCACCTGGCGACCGGGCAATCAAGTCTTTGGTTATCGACCACACCAGGGGTACGCCACCGATGATGACTATCACCACAAGGGGGAGGATTATGACCAACCGGGACGCTCCGATCGCCCCGAGTATCAGGGAGGCGGAGATGGCGACGATCGAGCCCGTCGCCACCTTTCCTTCACGCGACTGGAAAAAGAGACGGAATCGGTCCACACCACGAGACTAGCCGATGTGTATCAACGGATAGCAGAGCCAGAGATCAGCCCCAATCAACTGTCGTCCGGGTTTTTTTGGGGTGTATCAGCTCAATCCGAAGCGAAGAAAAGTCGATAGACCCAGACCGACACAAATCCGTACCGGTAGGCTTCGTCTGTGGTGGTTGAGGCTCCCACCACAGACCAGATGTGAACTGGCAGCCAGGGAGACCCAATGTCGATTCCGTCCAGTGCCGATGTCGTTGTCATCGGCGGAGGTCCAGCTGGCAGCATGTGCGCTGCCGATCTGGCCCTTCGTGGCCATGACGTCGTTCTGCTGGAACGAGAGAGCCACCCGCGCGACAAAGTGGGTGAGAGCCTCATCCCCGATTTCTGGAAGTTCACAGACAAACTCGGTGTCACCGAGAAGATCGAAGCCGAGAACTTCGTCGCCAAATCCGGTGCCATCATCGCCTGGGACGGCAACTTTCGCGCCCACACGTTCGGCGACTTCGGCTACGACCGACCGGCGATGCACGTCGAGCGTGATCGGTTCGACCAAATCCTCTTCGAGCACGCTGGCGAATCTGGTGTTGCGACCTATGAGAGTGTCGCAGCAACCAAGATCGACACCGGAGTCGACGACTCCGGAACTGAGTTTGCTCTCGTCGCCTGGCGGCACGACGACGGGACCACCGGCACCCTCAGCGCCAGGTACTGCGTCGACGCCACTGGACAGAACGGCGTCATTAGCCGACAAAACGGAACCCGGGAGGTCGACGGAGCGTTCCGCTACCTCGGTGTCTGGGGTTACTTCACCGGGTCACGCTTCCTTGCGATCGATGGCAAGGCCCACGATCCAGACGAGCTGGGAACCGCCAACCCTGTAACGTTTGTCTCGTCCATCAACAAACCGGGTATCGAAGGCGATGTCGGTTGGTCGTGGCACATAACCCTGCGGAACAAGACATCTGTGGGCATCGTCATCCCGCTCGATCACGTGAAGAATGCTCGGAGTGCCGGCGAGACGTGGGAAGAATTCTTCGTCCGCCGGGTGGCCGAGGTCCCCGTCATTGGAGATCTCCTCGCTCCCGCAGCATTCATCGCAGGTAGTTCGCGCACCATTCGCGACTACTCGACGCAGGTATCCGAACTATCGGGACCGGGCTTCTTCCTGTGTGGTGATGCTGCTGGTTTCGTCGATCCGATCTTCTCCGTTGGAGTGGTGCTCGGGATGTACACTGCGGCCGCCGCCGCCTGGGCCGTAGATCAGGCCGTGCGTCGACCCGAGGCAGTCGACCGTACGCGAAAGCTCTTCAACCACCAACTCGAAGGTCGCTTCGAAGTCGCCCGATCGCTGGCGCTCCCCCGCTACCGATCGACCGGAGAGGTGAGCGAACTCGCCAAGAACGCCATCGGCTTCGAGCGGTCCGCGGTAAAGGAACTCATGTACGTGGTGTCGAACTTCACCACCCGCGGTGAGAACTGGCTTGAACTCGTGGGGGGCGCTCCGCCGGAACTCCACGAGGGACAACTCCGTACCATTGAGGGCATCGATCTGACCTGATCCGACCCGAAGCGCCCGAACTGGTTGACTCGACCGCATGACGTTGCGGCCCGGTCAGTCGAGGATGTCGTCGAGGTTGCGGAGAAGTGCCGCTTCGTCGGTAACGCCGATCTCGTCCAAGAGCGCCGCTCCGACTGAGATGCCGGGCTGCGCAATCTCGCACGGTCGGGGCACATACGGAATGTGTGAAACCTGCCATATGCCCACTTCGGAGTACAGGCTGGAGGCGATGCCCCCACGCCAAGCGCTGCATCCAATGTGCGCAAAGGAATGTCTAGGTCTTCTCTCGACGGGTAAGTGACATTGGCCCCTAACGGCCCATGCGAATAGGTTGTACGTTGAGAGACAGAGCAAGCAAACGGGACCGGTCTGAAACCGCCTACTCCCGGCCGGGTTCCACAACGTATAGAACAGGAGAGCCTCTTATGGATAAATGGTTGGCAAACATAGAAAAGGCCACTTTGGAGAACGACAACTTCAGAACCGTGGCCTTTACCGGAGACCACACCCAGCTGACGTTGATGAATCTCAAACCTGGTGAAGACATCGGCTGGGAGAGTCACGACAATCTGGATCAGTTCCTCAGGGTGGAACAAGGACAGGGACGTCTCGATTTGAGCCAAACCGAGGACACCGTGGAAGAAAGCCACCCGGTTGAAGATGATTGGGCGTTCATCGTGCCTGCGGGGACGTGGCACAACGTGGTCAACACCGGGAATTCCAATCTCAAGCTCTACTCGCTCTATTCACCCCCAGAGCACACGGCCGGCACGGTCCACGCCACCAAGGCTGAAGCCGACGCCGCCGAGCATTAGGACCTGAACGATCTGGTGTTGGCTGGATGGGGCTAATGCTGAAGGTGCTACTTGGCCCGGAAACGACCACTTTCGGGTCGAAGCCAGGATGACATCCGCGCACCCTGGCACTTCCGAGGATGATCCCGGATAGTTGGCAAGACTCGATCCCGACCATGGAGATCGAGTCGCTCGGGTTTGCCGGAGCCACCATAAATTGCCAGGGCAATATCGGGATCCTTAATCAGGCACATGCTGACAACACTACGGATCCGACTCCGTATCGACTTCTTCAATCCTGACCTCGTGGCACAATCTGGAAGTGAGTATTTCACGGTCATCAGCAAAAGATCTGGAAGATCTGGTGTGGCTTCGCCGCGTTCGCGATCGGATCGACCGGGAGTATGCACGGCCCTTGGATGTCGAGGAGCTGGCCCGGGGTGTGCACATGTCGGCGGGTCATCTCAGCCGCCAGTTCAAGCTCGCATTCGGCGAATCGCCCTATTCATACCTCATGACGAGGCGTATCGAGCGCTCCATGGCGTTGCTTCGCCGCGGTGACTTCAATGTCACCGAGGTCTGTTTCGAAGTCGGCTTCTCATCGCTCGGAACCTTCAGCACGCGTTTTTCGGAGTTGGTTGGAATGCCCCCAAGCGTCTATCGGGAGAAGGAGTCGGGGGCGATGGCGGGGATTCCACCTTGTATCGCAAAACAGGTGACCAGACCGATCAGGAATCGAGAAGCAATGGCGTCGAGCCAAACGTAGGGTTGGATTATGGATATTTCGATTTACCAATGCATGCTCCCGCACACCGACGCCGACACATCGCTTGCCTTTTACCGGGACATTCTCGGGTTCGAAGTTCGCAATGACGTTGAATATGGTGGAATGCACTGGATCACGGTCGGTCCGGCCGACCAGCCGGGTACCTCCATCGTCCTCTACCCGCCGCAAGCCACTCCCGGTCTCACCGATGACGAGCGCAACGTGGTTGCCGAAATGATGGCCAAGGGCACCTTCGCCAGCATCAACCTGGCCACGCCGGATGTCGATGGAGTTTTTGATCGGTTGCAGGCAAGCGAGGCCGAGGTCGTGCAGGAACCGACGGATCAACCTTATGGCGTGCGGGATTGCGCATTCCGGGACCCTTCGGGCAATCTGATACGTATCCAGGAGGTCCAAAGTTGAGCGCTAAGAAAGAAGCTGTTTCGGACGGGTTCTCAGAGGCGGAGCGTGCTGCTATCAAGAATCGTGCTCAGGAACTCAAGGCACAAGGCCGCAGTGGCCAGAAGAAGGCAGATAACGAGCAAGCCGTGCTCGATGCGATTGCCGAGATGCCGGACGCCGATCGAGCTATCGCTGAGCGTATTCATGCACTGGTGAGCTCAAAAGCGCCAGACCTCCTTCCGAAGACTTGGTATGGCATGCCCGCCTACGCCAACGACGATGGGAAAGTGGTCTGCTTCTTTCAAGGTGCATCCAAGTTCGACACGAGATACGCGACCTTGGGCTTCAACGACACGGCGAAGCTCGACAATGGCCCTATGTGGCCGGTCGCATTCGCCATTGTCGAATGGAATCCAGCCGTTGAAAAGAAGGTCGGAGCACTGATCAAGGCAGCCTCTGCCTGAGCCTCAGCAATAATGGTGGCCCGAACCAGACCTGCGTAGCAACAATCGGAACGCGACAGCTGTGACTGGCGAAGACTGAGCGCCCATATGGCGGCGAAGCTGGCCCTCCAATCACCTAGTCAGGACCGGGATCGAGGTTGAGGTTGCGGGGAACCCACTGATAGACAAGGCGACACTCAGATTGCCTAAATTACGGAGAGACGATGAACGAGACCACAATCAGAGACGAGCCGTCACCAGGGCATCATGCTGCTGATGCCCACGATCTGATCCGCGTCCATGGGGCGCGGGAGAACAATCTCAAGGATGTGAATATTGAGCTTCAAAAGCGTCGTCTGTCGGTTTTCACCGGGGTTTCCGGATCGGGCAAGAGCTCCCTTGTATTCGACACGATCGCTGCCGAATCGCAGCGGATGATCAATGAGACCTACAGCACGTTCGTCCAGGGCTTCATGCCCAACCTGGCCCGCCCCGACGTGGATCTGCTCGAGGGTTTGACGACGGCAATAATCGTTGACCAGGAGCGAATGGGCGCCAACGCCCGGTCGACGGTCGGGACCGCTACAGACGCAAACGCGATGCTCCGCATACTCTTCAGCCGTCTGGGTAACCCACACGTCGGATCCCCAAATGCTTTTTCGTTCAATGTTCCCTCGGTCCAAGGGAGCGGATCGATCACTATCGAACGGGGCAAAGATAAGGGGAAGAGGGTAAAGAAGACCTTCACGCTCACCGGAGGAATGTGCCCGCGATGTGAGGGGATGGGGTCGGTCAGTGACATCGATCTCACCGAGTTGTATGACGACTCTAAATCGCTGGCCGAGGGTGCCATAACCATCCCTGGTTATAAGGCCGACGGGTGGTATGTCCGGATATTCAGTGAATCGGGTTTCCTCGATCCGGACAAGCCGATTCGCGATTACACCAAGAAGGAACTCGACGACTTCTTATACAAGGTGCCGACCAAGGTGAAGTTGGTCGGCACCAATATGACCTACGAAGGGCTGATCCCCAAAGTCCAGAAATCGTTCTTCTCCAAGGACCGCGATTCGCTGCAATCCCATATCCGGGCGTTTGTTGATCGCGCCGCCACTTTCACCGCTTGTCCCGATTGTGGTGGAACCCGTCTCAGTGAGGGCGCCCGGTCATCCAAGGTTGCCGGGATAAACATCGCCGATGCCTGCGCCATGCAGATCAGCGACCTTGCCGAATGGGTTGGAGGGCTTGATGAACCGTCGGTGGCGCCACTGCTTGGCACCCTGGGAGACCTCTTGGACTCGTTCGTCGATATCGGGTTGGGCTATTTGTCGCTCGATAGGGCATCGGGAACGTTGTCGGGTGGCGAGGCGCAGCGGACCAAGATGATCCGCCACCTGGGGTCGGCGCTCACCGATGTTACTTATGTGTTCGACGAGCCGACGGTTGGCCTCCATCCCCATGACATCCAGCGGATGAACGACTTGCTGTTGCAGTTACGCGACAAGGGCAACACCGTGCTTGTCGTCGAGCACAAGCCAGAGGTGATCAACATCGCCGACCACGTAGTCGACCTTGGTCCCGGTGCGGGGTCGGCTGGTGGCGAAATCGTCTTCGAAGGCACGGTGAGTGATCTGCGCTCCAGCGACACGATCACCGGCCGCCATCTCGACCACAGGGCAACCCTCAAGGAGGACCTGCGCCAGCCTTCAGGCAGCTTGGAGATCCGCGGAGCAACGACGCACAATCTCGACACCGTTGACGTTGACGTCCCGCTCGGGGTGTTGGTGGTCGTTACCGGTGTGGCCGGATCGGGCAAGAGTTCCCTGATCCATGGATCGGTGTCGGGTCGCGACGGAGTGGTGGCTTTTGACCAGACGCCGATTCGCGGTTCCCGGCGTAGCAATCCGGCTACTTACACCGGGATGCTCGACCCAATCCGGAAAGCATTCGCCAAGGCCAACGATGTCAAACCGGCACTCTTCAGCGCCAATTCCGAGGGAGCTTGTCCCACTTGCAATGGCGCAGGGCTCATTTACACCGAACTTGGTTTCATGGACACCGTGGCCACGATGTGTGAGGAGTGCGA
>JBBKXI010000107.1:0-4478 GCA_037969415.1 Acidimicrobiia bacterium
GCTCTGGAGGGGGAGTTTCCGACGTAGTCGTCTCCGAGGAGAGAAACCTCGGCTTCGTTCTGGGGGGGAGTTTCCGAGGTAGTCGTCTCCGAGGAGAGAAACCTCGGCTTCGCTCTGGAGGGGCGACAGCTGTAACCCGCTCCGGCTCGTGGGGAGCGTAATCACTGCTAAATAACTCATTTAGAACGGCCGATAGTTCAAGTGATGCTTGAGTTGCCGCGTCTTCCGGACATGGTTGCCTACCTGCTTCCGCTTGTAGGTCTGGTTGCCGTGTTCTATGCCTATCGGATCACCGCGTCAGGACGGGTACGTGAGAAGGAGATAATCCGACTCTCCGAAGAGGCCCACACCATCAAGAATGACTTTGTCGCGATGGTGAGCCACGAGCTTCGGACGCCACTTACCTCGATCGCCGGGTTCGCTGACACCCTCGTCCAGTCTTGGCAGGATCTGCCGACTTCAGAGGTAGATGAGTTTCTTTCGATCATCAACGTGCAGTCGGTCTATCTGGGAGACCTCGTTGAGGACGTCCTTGTCATTCCACGCCTCGAAGCCAACCGGCTCCGGTTTCATCCCGAACTCTTCGATCTGGGCGATTTGATATCTGAGGTTTCACGAATGGTCTTCCCCTCAGGAGGAAACAAGTTGGCCGAGGTCAGCCTGCCCGAAGGCGTCCGCGTGCTTGCTGACCGGAGACGGGTCCAGCAGACCCTTCGCAACCTCCTCGAAAACGCTCGCAAATATGGCGGCGATCAGATCATGGTGGAGGGTTATGTGATGGGCGACCAGTATCTGGTTGTGATTGCGGACAACGGGGCCGGGGTTCCCGATGAGGAGACCCGAAAGGTCTTCGAGAATTTTGAACAGGTATCGAAGGGCGATGCCAGAGAAAGCACCGGGATCGGACTCGGCCTCCCAATTGCGCGCCGTCTCGCCAGGGCTATGGGTGGCGAAGTCTGGTACGAGCGTCGGTTCCCGACCGGTTCCCGATTTTGCTACTCGCTTCCGCTCAAGCGTCGTCAGATTGGTGGAGACGGACGGCCTGGAGAGCCTGAGGTAATCAATGTGGCTGAGGTCGATCTCGACGAAGTCGTAGCCAGGCAGACCTAAACGCACTTTCGCGTTGCGGGCAATGTGATCTCTCGAGACGGCCGGAGGCGGTATGGCGACACTTGATCACATGGTTGTGATTCAGTCGGTAGACGCCGGTACTATCGGGCCTAATGCAAGCTGAATGGTTTCTTGACGATGTCCCGGCAGAATCTACGCTTTTCGCCGACCTCAACCCAACACAACGTGAGGCCGTCGCCGCAACGGAGGGCCCTTTGTTGGTCGTCGCCGGGGCGGGTTCGGGCAAAACCCGGGTACTTACCTATCGGATAGCTCATCTGATTCGCGATCTGCAAGTTCCGCCGGGGTCGATCCTCGCCATTACCTTTACCAATAAGGCCGCAGACGAAATGAGGGACCGGGTCGGCCATCTGGTTGGAGGGATGGTCAAGTCGATGTGGGTGTCGACCTTCCACTCGGCATGTGTTCGCATTCTCCGGAGAGAGGCGTCCCGACTGGGATACAAGTCTGGATTTTCGATTTATGACGAGGCCGACTCGGTTCGCCTCATCTCGCTAGTCATCAAGGATCTCGACCTCGACACCAAGCGGTTCCCGCCCAAGGCTGTGAAGGCGGCCATCTCAAATGCCAAGAACGAGTTGATCGACTTCGAGACCTTTGCCGATCAGACCGACGGGTTTTACCAGGAGCAGATCGCAGACATCTACCGGCTGTACCAACAACGCCTCCTTGCCGCCTCTGCCATGGACTTTGACGATCTTCTGATGATTGCCGTTGAGTTGTTCGGGGCCTTCCCCGACGTTCTCAGCCACTACCAGGAGCGATTCCGTTACGTCTTAGTTGACGAGTATCAGGACACCAATCGCGCCCAGTACACGCTTGTCAACCAGCTTTCGGGCAAATTTCGCAATGTATGTGTTGTCGGCGACTCCGATCAGTCGATCTACAGGTTCCGCGGTGCCGACATTCGCAACATCGTTGATTTCGAGAAGGATTATCCCGACGCCCGCGTTGTTGTCCTCGACCAGAATTATCGGTCGACCGAAACCATCCTCGCCGCCGCCAACTCTGTCATTTCCAACAACACCAAACGATCACCCAAGAATCTTTGGTCGGATCGTGGCCGGGGTGGGCCGATCATCCGCTATGAGGCCGAGGACGAACATGACGAGGCGGGATTTGTCGTAGACCAGGTGGAACGTCTGCAGGGTGAGGGTTTCAACCTGTCCGACATGGCCGTGTTCTACCGTACCAATGCCATGTCACGTGTCGTTGAAGACGTCTTTGTCCGTCGTGGCCTCCCCTACAACGTTGTTGGCTCGGTCAAGTTCTATGACCGCAAGGAGATCAAAGATGCCGTCGCCTATCTGCGGGTGTTGGTGAATCCCACAGATGAGGTATCTCTGAAGCGGGTGATAAACGAGCCGAAGCGGGGGATCGGGGCGACCACACTCGCCCACATCGACCGGTTCAGCCAGGCGAAGCAGATTTCCTTTGCCGAAGGGATGGCGAGAGTTTCAGAAATACCCCAATTGAACGACAGGGCACAGAGGGCAGTTTCGGAGTTCTCCGGACTTCTTGACATGATCAGGGGTACCGCCATCGAGGGCGGTGTGGAGGCCGCGGTCCAGTCAGTACTCGATGACACGGGGATGGTTGCCGCCTACGACTCACAGAAAACAATTGAGGCAATGGGCCGGGTTGAGAACCTGAGAGAACTAGTCGGGGTGGCTGCCGAATTCGAGCAATCCAATGAGGGAGCCGTTATCGGTGACGAGGAGTTTGACGGCCTGAACAACTTGCGTCGCCTCGAGATCCTCCTCGAAACCACATCCCTGGTCGCCGACATCGATGAATACGAGGAAGGGGCCGGAGCAGTAACACTCATGACGCTCCATACTGCGAAAGGCCTCGAATTTCCCGTGGTTTTTGTTATCGGAATGGAAGATGGAGTGTTCCCCCACATGCGGTCGCTCGGCGATCCCAACGAACTCGAGGAAGAGCGGCGCCTCGCCTATGTCGGGATCACCCGGGCCCAGGACCAACTTTTCTTGACCTCGGCCTGGAATCGGATGTTGTTTGGCGGATCTAACTACAACCCGCCATCTCGATTTCTCCAGGAAGTTCCGGACGAACTCATCCAGAAAGCGGGTAAGAGGGTTCGCCGTTCACCGGTCGATCGGGCCGCTTCGTCTGGTCCCCGGATTCAGATCGACCCCGCATTGGTCGGTCCCGGTGATCGGATTCGTCATGACAAGTGGGGACTTGGAACGGTTCGGGAGATCGTTGGCACCGGCGACCGGGCCGAAGCCGAAGTTATGTTCGACACCCAGGGCAAGAAGAGACTTCTTCTCGCCTGGGCCCCTCTAGAAAAGGCGTAAGTCTCCATCTGCTTTCGGACGGAGAAATCTGAGAGATCAGTTGCCTACCAGGGCCAGATCTTGGGGAGGCTGAACAACACCACCGTCGCTCCCAGGAAAAGCACCGAGGCGGTACCCATCGTGATTGCCTGGTTGCGTTCGGAAGCCAGTTTCGAAGCCACGCCACCAAAGAAGAGAACCAGGGCAAAAGCCACCACAGTCAGGACATAGTTGTCTGAATTCTGATTTGCGGTGGCGGCATTCTTGGTCTGGTTTTCCGCCTCGACGAGAAACTCTTGCGCCCTCAACCGGTCTTCGACGACATACTCGTCCATGGAGAACGGAGTTGGAGGCGCGTTGGATCGATTGGCGAGGAATACATCGATCCAAGCGTCGAAAGCGGGGGCAAATTCCGGTCTCACCCGTTCATAGATGAAGCCGGAGAGCGTGCCCGGGGTCGGCTCGTAGGTACTGCCCTCACTGATATCGACCAGACCTTCCCTGGCGTCCTCGTTTACCGCCGCCAACCAACTGGTATAAGTGGCGACGTCGATCCCGGTCTGTTGGCCTGCTGCCGTGTCGAATCGTGTCGACTCGGTGCGAGCGGCCCCGGCCTTGGCGAAAGAGGTGGCCTGAACACCCGACCACTTGGCGCTTTCGAAAGCCGCCCATGCAGTGAAAATGGCAGCGAGGGCCATGATGATGGTTGCGACCAGCTCCACCCTCTCGGACATGACGAACACTTTTGGAGCTTCGGTATCAGGCATCGGGTGAGACTAGCTGCCATGTGCCGACGAACTGGAGTCGCTTCAGACCGGGCGCACAGTGCCCGGGTTTACCTCACCGGCCAAGCTATGTCGGCAACCGGGTCGTCGTCTTTGAGCTGGGATGGGTCCGCAAAATAGACTTCCCGTGGATCACCTTCGAAGTCGAAGTGGTTTGCCTCCACCCAACTTGCCACGGCGTCGTAGGCCTCCAGAATTCCCGGGAACTCGAGCTGACTTTTAGTGATGGTGGTGAAGGCTTGTTGGCCGCCCTCTTCGATCC
>JBBKXI010000108.1:0-3253 GCA_037969415.1 Acidimicrobiia bacterium
TGTAGGAGGACACGACGTTCAACATTGTGGTCTTCCCCGAACCGGTACCGCCGCTGATGATGACGTTCAGTCGGCCGTTTACACAACCGGCCATAAAGTCAGCGACTCGCTTGTCGAAGGACCCGAATCGGATCAAGTCTTCTTCCGTGAGCGGATCGACTGAGAACTTACGAATCGTCAGGAACGGCCCGCCAATCGCCAGCGGATGAATCACCGCATTTACCCGTGAACCATCTGGAAGGCGGGCGTCGACCATGGGAGTCGCCTCGTCTACGCGGCGCCCTACTTGACCGACGATCTTGTCGATGATTCGACGCAGGTGGGTCGCATCGACAAATCGAATGTCGGTTTTGGTCAACTTTCCTAGCTTCTCAACGTAGATCGAATTCGGACCGTTCACCATGACCTCGGTAACGTCCGGGTCGTTGAGGATGGCATCGATCGGCCCGTACCCGAGTACATCGGAGGCGATCTCATTGATGAGCTGGGAACGGTCCGCTGAGGTGAGAGGAAGACCCTGCTCCTGATCGACCGCCCACTCGAGCATTTCTACGACTCGCAGTCGAAGTTCGGCGTCGCTCATCTGACGGTCGTAGAGAGTCGGCCCTAACTCCTCAACAACGCGAAAATGCAGCTTGCCTCGCAACTCGCGAAACATACTTTCGCGTCGACTATCAGGACGGTCGTCACCCGCCGTCTTTGCTGCTGCTACCCGTTCTGACAATGATGCCATGGTTGGTCCCCGTTCGTATTTCTATTTCCAGCGTCGCTTGGAAACTTTTGAAGATTCCGCGACCTCTCCCAGGATGAGCGCGGCGACCGATTCAAAACCCTTGGCAACCTTTGACCGCGGCGCAGACAAGACGACTGGTCGACCTTCGTTGACCGAGGCCGGCACAAGTCCGTCTGACGGGATACTGGCACTAATTTTCATTTTGAGTGATCGCTCGATTTCGCCCTCATCCAGGCGAGCTTTTGCATTCGAGCGGTTAAGTACAACTTTGATCTTGGACGATGGGAACTTCAGCAGTCGCAGGGTCTCGAGCGCCAGCTTGGCGTTCTTCACACTCGGAAGGTCCATGTCCACGATGAAGATGACGTCATCGGCGCGCTCAAGGAGCGACAGAAGCAGTTCATCGAGGAGCGATGCCGTATCGACTACGACATACTCGAATTTATCGCGAAGGCGGGTCACTACCTCGATCAGGACCGCCGTCGATACCTCATCGGCGAAAGCAGGTTCCAGGGGAGCGGCCAGAACGGACACCCCCTCAACATGCTTGGTGAGCAGTGAGTCGATCAGCGAGTCGTCGAGTCGATCGATTTCCTGAGCGGCATTGAATATCGTGAGCTTCGGTTCAAGCTGGAGAACCAAACAAACGTCCCCAAACTGGAGATCGGCGTCAACAATTGCCACTTTACCCGGACCAGCGTCGCGGGCGAGTAGCAGCGCAAGGTTCGTTGCGGTAACGGTCTTCCCCGACCCTCCCTTGGCAGACGCTACGGTAATGACGCGGCCGGCCTTGGGGCCCTCAGGTTCGACAGGAGCGACAGGCGCTATGCGTCGCTTTGATCGGCGTTCCGAATCCCTCAGCACCTGGTGGATCTCTTCTGCGGAGAACGGTGCCTGGATGACGTCCCGAAGCCCGAAGCGAAGTGCGGCGCGTAGCAACTGGGCCGTGATTGTTCCCGTGGCCAGTACGACCGGCAGGTCCGAGTCGAGCTCCAGTAGGAGCGAGAAGGACTCAAGCGCGGCCTCATGGGCATTCGATGGGCCAAGAACCAGCAGGTCCAGATCACCGGCCTCCACGAGACGCTGGGCATCTGCAACGCTGCGCGCTGTCGTAACCACTCCCTCGAAGACGGACTTGGCTTCCGCCAAGAACTCCTCGTCCGAGTCGACAACAACGATGTCGTAGTCGTCAAAGCTCACTTACTGACCTCCGAGCAGCTTCTCGAACTCGATGAGCTGCGGGAACAGCGTCGTGAGCACACCAAAATCTGAGAACAGGTTTTCGATAACAACACCCTCGGTCTCTGCTGCCGCAAAATTGTCTGTCGGGCTCAGCGTCAACCATATCTGACCAAACCCGTAGGCGAAAGCAATTCTCTCAGCCTGATCCGGCGTAACCTCAAGGGTCAGCATCGTTCGGGTACCGTCCTCGGGAGCCGCCACTTCGCCTTCAACCGGTACCGCATTCGGTACGGTGACGACTATTTCGGCGTCCCCGTCGGGCACTAGCTCATGACCAACTGCCAATACGGTGAGTCCCTGTAGAACATAACGGCTCAACGTTTTTGTGGTTTGGGGGATGACGATGTCGGGGGTTCCGTCGCCATCAGTATCGACGCCTTGCCCACCGGGAATGGCGCCATCCGTTGCGCCATCCGTTGGAGTAACTTCGCCGAGTCCCAGGCCGTCGACCGGAGTAAATCCGATGAGTTCGACTTCGCCCGTCACGATCATGTCGATCCGGTCACCTGGCTGGACGAGTTCATTCAGACCCTGGTTGCCAGGAGCGGCAATGGTCATAGCACGCTTGCCATTCGGGATAACGTCGGCCAACGGGCGGACATCTTCCGTGATGGGGGTCCACTGGTCCGATGTCAGGATCTGGTTCCCGGAGATCGGACCAGCCGCGACCATGTTATTGAGAACGAATGCCTGGAGATCTGCTTCGTTGGTAATGGCGTTGAGCGGAACGTATTTCTCGTTTTCCACTGACAGCACAAACCACTGGTTGGCGTTAGCGACGATGCCTTCGGTGCCTTCTGGTACCAGGACGGTCGTTCGATACACTGCCGTCTCCTTGAGACCTTCCTTGGCGGCATCTTCGGCGTTGGTCAGCACTTGCCAGACGGCGAGCGCTGCCAATCCAGCGAGAATGATCGCAATTGCGAGAACTACTACCCTTTTACCCACGACTTCTCCTCTTGACACTCCGAATTAGCGCGCGGAATAGGTGCGCTGAAGTTTCCTTAACAGCCAAACCTATCCCCCCTTTATGTTCATCCACTTACGCACGCGAAACGATGCTCGAATGCGGTCTCATTAGGCTTGGAGACTCTTCGCAAAGCCAACAATCCTGGCTCGCTGATGTCCTGCGAAAACACTACTACAGGCCAATAACGAACCGATGCTTTTGAATCGGGCCGACCAATTTGGCCCACCCGTTTCAATTACTATCGGCGGCCTATGCCGCGCTCTTTAAGCTCTTGTAGAATTGCTTCAAGAGACGAATCTACGTTGAAG
>JBBKXI010000109.1:0-3254 GCA_037969415.1 Acidimicrobiia bacterium
TGGAGGTCGAAAAGGTTGGCAATTATCGACGTGGTGAGAGGTTCGGAAGATTCCCGGACCGTGATGTATATGGCGCGTCTGGTGGGATCGCCGAGTGAGGACGTCAGGTCAGATATACGATTTTCTAGAGTTTTAGTATCCATGATGGTCTGAAAAAGAGATTCTAGTATGGATCCCCACTCTCCCCCCGGGTACGGTTCCTCCTCCCCGTCTCTACGTTTCGGATCGATCCACCTCTACGTTTCGCTGCCGCCATTCGAGGCGAGTCCGAAGGACCAGATACGAACGCCCACGACCCTATAATTCTGCCTTGCCCGTAACCTCCGAGCCTGCAATAGGCCAGGTCATCTCCCTTCGCAAACAACTCTGACCAGGAAGCAAATGGACTCCGACAACAAACCCAACGGTCATAGTGCGATCTACGACGCCGTCGCCGCAGTTGAGTCTCCGCTCCTGTTGGGCCGAACCCTGGGTGAACTCGGTCTGGTCAAGTCGGTGGACAAGTCCATTACCGGAAAAATCAAGGTCGAACTACTGCTCCCTGTGCCCGATCACGATCTCGACCAGTCTTTGAAGTTGGCTCTGGAACCGCATGGGCGGAGCGCCGACATCGAAGTCGAGCTAATGACCGAGGAGTCAGCCACCAAATGGATGGCGGAGCTGCGCCACAATCTAGGACCCGGTATCGGCGAGCCTGGCTCGGCCACCAGAGTGGTTGCCATCTCATCGGGCAAGGGTGGCGTCGGTAAGTCGTCGGTATCAACGAATCTGGCAGTGGCTTTGGGACGGTCCGGAAAGTCGGTAGGCATAGTTGACGGCGACATATGGGGATTCTCCATTCCCCGGATGATGGGCATCCTCGAACCGCCGTTGATGATGGGCGATGCAATTGTGCCACCGGTTGCCAACGGCGTGAAGGTGATGTCGATGGACTACTTCGTGGGCGACGACAAAGCGGTCATATGGCGGGGCCCGATGTTGCACAAGGCGATTGAGCAGTTTCTCAAAGATGTCTTCTGGGACAACCTCGATTTTCTGATAGTCGACATGCCTCCGGGCACTGGCGACATTGCCATATCGATGTCCCAATTCTTACCCCGTGCCCAAGTTGTGATCGTCACCACTCCGCAACCTACTGCTCAGCGAGTCGCCCGGCGGGCGGCCCTAATGGCCGCGGAGGTCGATCAACAGGTGATCGGTGTTGTGGAGAATATGTCATGGTTCACTGGCGATGACGGTAAGCGGTACGAGCTTTTTGGAGCCGGGGGAGGTCAAGAGCTCGCAAACGAATTGAATGTCGATCTGATGGCCCGGATTCCGCTCCTTCCCGACATGGGCCGTGGGGCTGATCAGGGATTGCCGGTTGCCCTCGCTGCACCCGGCTCCGAAGCTGCCGAAGCCTTCGAGACCCTTGCTCTGGCAGTAATCGAGAAGCGCCCGCGGATTCGCACCAATCCAGCACTGGTGATCAACAGTTGAAACAAAAATCTACCGGCGCAATAGCCTCCACAGCCGCTTGGATCTTTGGTATTGCAACCTCCGTTCTATTCGGTGCCCTTTGGGGGCGCGCTGTGGTCATCGACACAGATCAGCTCGGTGAAAGTCTGTCCCCGTTAAGCGAAAGCGGTGAAGTTGCCAACGCCTTCAGTAAATGGATGACTACCGAACTGGTAGATGCCGGGGTTCCCGCGGGCGAGGCACAAGATGCAAGCGAGGCCGCTCTGGTAACCACAGCGGTCTCATCAGCGTTGGAAGGCCTCGTTGTCGACGTTGTATATGCCGCCGCTACGGACGGGGCTCAAGGGGGATCGGTTGATATGGCCACGGCACTGGCACCCACTGTTCCGGCACTCACGGTTTCATTACAGTCGTCGGGAATCGCTGTGTCGGAACCACAGGTCGCGGCCGTCGTCGCCGATCTCGACCCGTTGGTGATTCGGGAACCAGATGAGGCGGCCATAGTCGGTGGTAGTTCTCGACTGGCCAGCCGGTTGGGTACCGCAGTTCTGGTAGCGATCGTTGCTCAGATCGTTTTCGGGAGTGTCTATATTTTCGCGGGAGCCGACCGGCTACGACGAACGAAGACTTTGCTTACTCGTTTTGCGATCACCGGAATGTCGTTTGCGGTGTTGCTCAAGCTGGGGAGTTGGGTTCTCGACCCGAATGGCGGTCGGGCACCGATCTCGGAGACTCTCTCGTTGCTCGCCGACTCAAAGTGGGTCATCCCGGCCATGGTCGGTGTTGCGGGAGCAATAGCTGCGGTGATGGTTTGGCTGGTTAGAGCCTCATTCACACTGATGTCGGCTAAACCGGCGGCAGGGTCCCGGCAACAGCGCGGAGCACCCAAACCGCAAGCAGGCTGACGGCGGTCCCGATCAGGATCGCATTGACGAGTCTGGTGGGCATTGGTTTGACCCGCTCCGATTTCCGCAACACCAGCCAGGCCCATCCGGCGACAGCCTGAATCGCCACCAGCATTACCAGCGGGTGGAAGGTCAACGCAGAGCTGAAATCACCGCGGGCAAGAAATCCCATAGCCCGGGTCATCCCACAGCCGGGACATGCCGTTCCGGTGGCGAGCGCAAAGGGGCAAGCGGTCGGTCCGTCTTCGCTGGGAACCCACATCATGAGAAAGAGGCCCGCGATGAATGGGGCGGCATACAATGCTCTGGCCCTCCAAACAGCGCTCATTAGCTAGAGCTGAATGTTGCGAAAGATAACCCGAGGACGATCCAGACGATCCCAAGGATCACGCTGAGGATCAGCAAGACCGTTGCAATAATCCCGATTATTCGCCCTGCGTTCGCAGTTCCCCGATTATCTGGATTGCGTAGACCGGCGTCAATCGCTTGAAGTTCTCTGTTGCCCATGACCCAGGCGGCGACCCCGAGTGGAGCGCAACAGATCAGTCCAAGAATTCCGAGGACCAGAATGGTGGTGGCCTGGCTCTGCTCCGGATATGCGGCTGCTGTTGGAAATGTCATGCGGCGATACTAGTGGTGCGTCGCTCAAAGAATGATGGCGTCTCTCCGGCCATCGTCGCCCCTGGCTGCGTCCAAAATGCTCGCCGAACCTCCGGGTGCGACTGCGTTTTTCTCCTTGCCAGGTGACGCCGATGACTCGGAGACACACACAACCTATTTAACCGACACCACCACTAGATACCCACCCGGTCGAGTGTGCGGTAGAGCATCGATGCTGGACCGAGAACCCACGGATTCCCCTGGTAATAGACGCGACCCTGATGGGGAATC
>JBBKXI010000110.1:0-3916 GCA_037969415.1 Acidimicrobiia bacterium
GCTCACCGATGGCGGCCCCGCGGTGATCGGCGCACCCGTCCCCGTGGGAGAGACCGATCGTCTGATTTCGTTTACATTCGACCTGGCAGTGAATGCCGGCCGGGGGAACAATTTCGCCCTTGGTTCGGCGATCGTCATCATGATCTTTGTGGCCCTGGCGGCCATCTCCGCCTTCAGCTTCCGATTCACCAAACGCCTGGAGAGTATTTATGGCAACTAACCATGCCCAAGGTCCTATCGCTGCCAATCGCATGTCCACCAAACGGTGGATCCGCGAGATTGGCTGGCGACACGTCGTACTCCTTATTGCCGCCTTCTTCGCCCTCTATCCGGTGGTCTGGGTGCTTTCTGCTGCCTTCAATCCGGTTGACAACCTGTCGGCCGCCCGGCTCATCCCCCGCAGTTTCACCTTCGACAATTTCACCGAGTTGTTCGAGTCCGACCTGACCCCATTCGGGACGTGGTTGTTCAATTCCTGGCGAGTAGCCCTCATCGCGGCCAGCCTCAATGTGATTCTCGCTGCGCTGGCCTCGTTCGCTTTCTCGCGATTGCGCTTCCGGGGTCGACGAGCGGGCTTACTAAGCCTGCTGCTGATTCAGGTCTTCCCCCAGTTCCTCGGATTCATTGCGCTCTTCCTGCTTGCCCAGCAGATAGGGGATATCTTCCCGGCCGCAGGACTCAACACGCAGACCTACATCATCATGGTGTACCTGGGTGGGGCGATCGGATTCAACGCGTTTCTGATCAAAGGCTTTATGGACACGATCCCGGCCGAGCTAGACGAGTCAGCCGAAGTGGATGGGGCGAGCCCATGGCAGATCTTCTCAAGAATCGTATTCCCACTTAGCCGACCGGTGCTGGCCGTGATCTTCATCATCACGTTCATCAACATCTACTCCGAGTACATCCTCGCTCGAACTCTGCTGCGTTCGACCCAGGAGTTCACCATGGCGGTCGGACTCCAACTCTTCGTCGAATCCAATTACTCCGCCAAGTGGGGCAACCTGGCGGCGGCGGCAATCATCGGGGCGGCCCCCATCGTGCTCACGTTCCTGGTTGCCCAAAAACAGATCATTGGCGGGCTCACGCAGGGTTCGGTCAAAGGCTGATCCGGTCATAGTGCAAAGCTTCGATTCTGATCTCGGCGTCTATGGCCTCCCGGGCGATGTCACACCCTTTGACATTCGATTCGATCCGACCAACCGGACGCATGTCGAACGCGAGGAGGATGGCTCATTCACGATCCGGGTATGGGCCGAACCCGAACTCACCGATGGACTACTAGTCGCCAGACAGGCCAATCAGGTGGTTGGCTACCCGATGCGTCGCGCGTCGAAAGGGCGCCGGTTCGTCTACTGGCAGGTCAGCCTGACCGTCCAAGAGGCGCCACTCGAATACTCATTTGCATTTCGTTCGGCCGCCGGCTTGCCCGTCTATCGGGTGCCCGCTGGCATATCGAATGCGGTCGAACGGCTGGACCGCTGGACGCTCGACACCTCAATGGAACCGTTCGCAACACCGTCGTGGGCACACGGCGCGGTGATATATCAGATCTTTCCAGATCGGTTCGCCAACGGTGATGCCGGCAATGACCCAATCGACGTCATCCCCTGGGATACCCCGCCAACCCCTCGGGGTTTTTGGGGCGGGGACCTCGTCGGTATCCAATCGAAACTCGGCTACCTCGAAGAACTCGGCGTTGATCTCATCTATTTGAATCCGATCTTTCGGTCACCGTCGAATCATCGTTACGACGCGATCGACTACTACCAGGTCGACCCGATGCTGGGCACGAATCAGGATCTCAAAGCGCTCATCGACGACGCACACGGTCGAGGCATCCGGGTGATGATCGACGCTTCTTTCAACCATGTGCATCCTCAATTCTTTGCCTTCCAGGACTTGATCAAAAAGGGACCAGATTCCGTGTACGCCGACTGGTTCGTCGTCAATGAATGGCCCGTTCACCTCAAACGCAACAAGCCGAAGCTGAGCGCCAGAGCCGAAGAGTGGTTGCCGATCTGGGTCGAGCAGACCGGACTGGCCGTCGTCGATGATCCTCATGCACCCGCCGGGATCATTCCCAGCTACGAGAGCTGGTACGGAGTTGCGACCATGCCACGGGTGAATTTGGCGAACCCGCAAGCTCGCCAGTACATGCTCGACGTGGCCACCTACTGGATCTCCGAGTTCGCTCTGGACGGCTGGCGCATGGACGTCGCTCGCTATGTAGACCCGGACTTTTGGAATGATTTCCGAACCACGGTCAAAGCCACCAGCCCTGAAGCATTCCTGCTGGCCGAGGTAATGGGCGATGCTTCGCCGTGGCTTCAGGGAGACAGATTCGACGCCACAATGAATTACACATTTCGAGACATAAGCCTCGGCTTTTTTGCGCACGACCTCATCGACGGTCCCGAGTTCCTCGACAGGATGGGCACGATGCTCGCTCAATATGGCCATGCTTCCACGGTGTGCAACCAAAACTTGATCGGCAGTCACGACACGGCCCGGTTTTTGACCGAAGCCGACGGCGCCCGCTGGCGACTCAACCTGGCCACCGTTTGCCAGCTGACCGTTCCCGGATCCCCGAGCATCTATTACGGCGACGAAATCGGCATGGAGGGTGACAACGACCCCGGTAGCCGCGGTGCCTTTCCCTGGGTTCCCGATCCGGCCGATGATGCGACCCATCAGCTGGTACAAGAACTAGCCCGGCTCCGCCGGAGACGACCAGCCCTCCGAACCGGAACCTGGCATCCTGGAACCGCCAATCGCCACATGGTCAGCTTCGAGCGGAGAAAGGGGAAGGCGCGATTGCTCGTCGTCATGAACCGGGGGCGGGCCAAAAACCACATTGCCAACGAGGGATGGAACAAGATCCTGTGGGGAAACGCAACGATCTCCGATCAAATGATCACGGTTCCCGCCAGACGCGCCGCGATTCTGAGTCGATGATGCGCAGACTCACGCCCTGGCTCGCCACCGCTTGTCTCCTGACCATCGTGGTGTCAGCGTGCACCCCCAAAGCCGACGAACCAACCGCGACCGCTCCCTTGTCAACAGCCACGACCCAGGCCATGGTCGACCCCTCATCCGACCCCGGCTTCTACCTGAATCTCATGTGGCACCAACACCAACCGCTCTATCCCAAAGACGCCAACGGCGTCTACACCCGACCGTGGGTTCGGGTCCATGCCACCAAGGATTACTACGATATGGCGTCAACCGTGGCCCAATACCCCAAGGTGAACGTGACGTTCAACCTGACACCGGTGCTCATGATCCAACTCGAAGACCTGGCGGGCGGCGCCAAGGACATCTACTGGACAACATCCGAGATCCCGGCGATGACGCTGAGCGACGAGGACAAGCAGTTCATCTCCGAGCGCTTCTTCGACGTCAACCCGAAGATCATCGCCCGGTTCCCGCGCTACCAGGAACTTGCGGACGGCCGGGACGGCACGGGCCAATGGACCGACGCCGAATGGCGTGACCTGCAGGTTCTGTTCAACCTCGCCTGGACCGACCCAGATTTCCTGGAGGTCGAACCCCTCGCCGGACTCGTCGCGAAAGGACGTGGGTTTTCCGAAGAAGACAAGGTCACGTTGTTCGCCGAGCATCTGCGCATCATCTCCGAGGTTCTTCCACTCCATCGCCAACTGTGGGATTCGGGGCAGATCGAAATCACGACGACGCCGTTGGCGCACCCGATTCTGCCTCTCATCTCGGACACCAATCTCGCGACCGTCGGCGATCCAACCGCACTACTCCCCGATACGCGCTTTCAGGAGATTCCGGATGCCGACCAACAGGTCATACGTGGTCTCGACACAGCCGAAAGGTTGTTGGGTCGCCGGCCGGTAGGTATGTGGCCAGGGGAAGGTTCAGTCGCTCAACTTGTGATGTCGCTCTT
>JBBKXI010000111.1:0-3209 GCA_037969415.1 Acidimicrobiia bacterium
GATGTATTGCATCGTGTCGTAAATAGCGAACAGTGATGTGATCGATCCACCGGGCGAGTTGATGTAGAGGAAGATGTCCTTGTCAGGGTCTTCTGATTCCAGGTGAAGCAATTGCGCCATGATCAGATTGGCGATGGTGTCGTCGATCGGGGTCCCCAGGAAGATGATCCGATCCTTGAGGAGACGGCTGTAGATATCGAAGTAGCGCTCACCGCGACTGGTCTGTTCAAAAACGGTAGGGACTACATAGTTTTGGGGTGAAAAGTTCTCGGATGTCATTCTTCTTCCTCCGCGGTCGCAACTCCGGCGTCAATATCGGTCTCGGCTTCGACGATTCCCTCCTCGAGAATCTCACCCTCGACTATTTCGGCCTCAAACAACTCCGCTTCGACTTCATTTGCTTCCAGTTTTAGATCTATTGGCTGCCCATTCTCGTCGACGGGTTGCGCCGCCTTGAGAATGGCGTCCATGGCTCTGTTTCGCAGAATATCACTGGCCAGTGCCAATTCTTGGCCGCTTTGTTGAAATGCCTTGATATAGGCCACCGGATCACCGGACTGAGCTGCGAAGCTTTGGATGACCGACGACATGTCCTCGGCCGTAACGTCGATGCCTTCAGCTTCAGCCACGGCCTCAAGTACTAGTTGGTTTTTTAGCGACAACAGGGCCTGATCGCGAAGGTCGGCAAGGAAGTCGGCCTGATCGATACCAGAGGTCTGCAAATAATCGTCGAGGGTTAATTCACTTTCCTCGAGGCGATGGACAAATCGGTGGAGGTGATTGTCCATTTCCGTCCTGATCAAGGCTTCGGGGATTTCGATTTCGATCTGATCCCGAAGGGTGCTGAGGGCCAGATCGGCGAACTGACGCGAGACCGCCTGCAACTTCGCGTCGCCAAGCCGTTCTCGGAGTTCAGCTGTCAATTCGTCGACGGTCTCGAACTCGGTGTTCTCCTCGACCCACTCGTCATTAAGTTCGGGAAGGATCCTTTCCTTCACTTCCTGGACAGTCACGGTGAAAGAAACTGTGTCGCCCACCCGCTCGAACCCGGCGGGGAGTGGCGCATCGAAATCGACGACGTCGCCGGCGGAGGCGCCGATGAGATGCTCATCGATCCCTTCGAGGAAGAGCCCCGATCCAATCTCGTAGAGGAGGTCCGCTGCTTTGGCTTCATCAACAGGAACGTCGTTGTCGGTCCCTTCGATATCGATGCTGACAAAGTCGCCTTCAGATGCGGGGCGTTCAACCTCTTCGACGGTACCGAACTGCTCCAGCATCCTGGTGATCTGGTTTTCCATGTCCTCGTCACTGACTTCTGGTGACTCAACTTCGATGTTGCGGTTCGTGTAGTTGGGTGTATCAACCTCAGGCCAAAGGGTTATCCGCACCGCTACGTCGACTCCCCCGTCGACCTCGTCGAGCTTCTCCATCTGGGGTGAAACAGCCGGGTTAATTTCCTCCTCGGTGAGAAATGCCGAGAGGGCGGGGTTGATGAGGTCGTCGATCGTCTCCTGACGGAGTCGCTCTGAACCAACGGCAGCTTCTACAACCGGAGCGGGTGCGCGGCCAGGCCGGAATCCCTTGAGTTTGAGATCGTTGGAGAGTCGGCGTGCCGCGGCGGATTTGCCGGCAGCAATCTCCTCTTCGGAGATGTGAAGGTTGACCATCCGCTCGAATGGTCCGACCTCGGTGACAGTTGTGGGCATGTTTTCCTAGATATTTATTGACGGATTTGTCGGGCCGCCCGGATTTCTCCGGGCGGCCGGTGGGGTGACCGACGGGGTTCGAACCCGCGACATCCTGGACCACAACCAGGTGCTCTACCAGACTGAGCTACGGCCACCATGTTGGTGAATGGGCCACTACAAGTGGCTGTCACCAGCGCCCTCGGGAGGACTTGAACCCCCAACCTACGGATTAGAAGTCCGTTGCTCTATCCAGTTGAGCTACGAGGGCAAAGGATTGGACCTGCCACCCGATGGGCGACCCATTCGAGCGGGTGAAGGGGATCGAACCCTCACCACCAGCTTGGAAGGCTGGAGCTCTACCATTGAGCTACACCCGCGAAAGTCTAATTGTAAACGATTGGTCGGGCTGGTCGGACTTGAACCGACGACCTCCTGCTCCCAAAGCAGGCACGCTACCAAGCTGCGCCACAGCCCGAATCGTACGTCAGGGTAATTGCTCCTCGAGCCTCTCGGTAGTCCTGTTTTCTGTCCCACCCATCCGATACCTTGAATCAATGGAACTTGAGAACACAATTCTCAAGCGGGTGCAAGGTTGGGACAACCTATCTCGTTGGGAAAAATCAGAATTGGGCCGCGATCTTCGGCGGGCAGGACTCTCCTACGGCGAGATCATGGCCCGGATCGAGGTGAAGAAGTCAACCCTGGCAAATTGGTGTCGCGACGTCCGGCTCTCGGCCGGGCAATTCAAGGCAATCAAGAGCCGACGTGCCCATGTACCGGGCATCCCTCGCGACACCAACTGGCGGCGACGCGTCGAGATTGCAAATCTCCGAGCCGCTGCAAAATTCCAAGTTCCAAGATTGGCCATGGATCCATTCTGGGTTGCAGGTTTGGTTTTGTACTGGGCGGAAGGTGCCAAGTCGCGCAACCACTTGAGTATGGCCAATACCGATCCGAGAGCGCTTCGTCTTTTTGTCCTCTGGAGCAGGACATATCTCCGCACTGAAGCTGAGTTCTCAATTCAACTCCATCTCCATGAAGGAAACAACGAGGCCGAGGCGATTTCACACTGGCAGCTTGAGACAGGTCTCAGTGAAGCGAACTTTCACAAAACCTTTATTAAGGCGGCTGGCACCGGACACAGGAAGAACCATCTTCCACACGGCATATGCACAGTCAAAATGAGGCGAGCCAGCGACCCCTGGAATGTTGTGCTGGAGTGGATCGATGCCTATTCGAGTCATTTGGGGCTTGATCACAGAACTGGGTAAAATCCACTCGGGCCGCTAGCTCAACTGGCTAGAGCAGGACGCTCTTAACGTCAAGGTTGCGGGTTCAAGTCCCGCGCGGCCTACCGACCAAACACCCAGCCCAACCCAAGAAGAACCTCTGACTCCGGTCAGGGGTTTTTCTGTTGCGAGTAGCCTGTACTCATGGGATTTGATCGTGGCGTGCTGCCCTCAGATCGGGACAAATCTGAGCGTCCTCCGTGGACCAACTGGGTGGCATTGCTCCTCGTCA
>JBBKXI010000112.1:0-22993 GCA_037969415.1 Acidimicrobiia bacterium
TCGACATCGACATGCTCATCTTGGTCGGGGGCCGCGAACGGACCGAGCGTGAGTACGACGAACTGCTCGCCTCTGCCGGGTGGCGCTTGGCACGCACCATTCCGACCGAGCGCCAGACCATCCTCGAGGCACACCGCGCTGATCGATGTCTCTAACGTTGAGCGGACTGGACGGCACCCCGATGTTCACCCGAACCAGACGTGAGCGGGATACGCACCTTCGCCCGGGGGGCCTCAAGGTGCAAGACGCGCTCGCTCGTCGGCCGCTTTGACCTTGGCATTTGGGGTCCCAACAGTTCCACAACCCGCGTTTCCGATCAACCAAACGTACGGTTCCCGTATGATTCTTAGTGATTTGTATCAAAGTGAGCCTCCTTCCTTGTTGGGCGCCCACCAGGGACGCCGGTTCTTTTCTACAGGGACTATCGCCCCAGAAGCCGCAGGTGGCATGCGACCAGTTGTCGCGACATGTCGACTGCCGGTCCGGTGAAATCGGCTCGCCAGTAGCGACGACAACCCCGATCACAGACTCGGGAACCACCTTCGCCGGTGCGTCGAAAGAATGCGCTTGACGCCTCATCCGTTGGGGCTCATCGGTTCGGCCGGGGCGCTGGCTGGTCCACGGCCCTTCGCGCTGTTGCAAGATCTGTGAGCGAGCTGCCAGTTGGACAGATCCAGCCAGGATCCGCCGTCGCTCGTCGGCTGGGTGTGGTCGACGTTGGGACCCTTGCCGAAACGACCCGACAACGTCATGTCGACCAGCTCCCCGCAGAGCCGGCAGACTCCCCATCGGCCCTGAGCCTCGAAGTAACGGCGTCGCTGCTCTTTGTACCGGGTGGAGTTGGCGATATGGCCTCGAGGTTGGCGGCGGTCAGTCATCGAGCTCCTCCTCCCGCGGTAGCGCATCAATCAGCTTTCGGACTCTTTCCGGTAACGGGCCCTTCCTTCTCGCGGGTATTCGACTAGGCAGACCGCCCAGCCGCCGACGCTGATCGAGATACGACGGCATCCATTCGAAAAAGTATTGGCGGGCGAGATTATTGTCCCGGAGCCATTCAGTCCGTTCGGCGCGTTTCTCTTCCTCTTCAGGACTGCCCCACCGGTCGTAGTCGGGGATAAGCCGCGCCGGCAGCTTCAGCGGTGCCACAGCACGCGGTTGCTTCCGGGCCATCAGCTGCGGTCCGCTTTCGCCCACCGGGCATTCGCCGCTTTGCGTGCAGCCAACGACACCGGTGATTCCCCGGTCTCGTCATCGGTTGCCCCCGGCGGCGGCAACCTCAGCGCCTCCACCATCCGCGCCAGCAACGACGAGTAATCCCTTTGAGCCCTGAGTAACGGATGCTCCACCGTCTGGCCCGTCGACCCGACTGCAGTCAGAGCCTTGAGGGCGGCAACTTCGACGTTGACCCGGTCGAGGGTCGCAGACTTCGACCACTTGATCGACGAGCACCATCTCGCCGGCGTCGAGCTGGTAAGTCTCGAGGATCGCGGCACGCAGTCGGGCTCCGGCAGAATCAGTCACGATCGGCCTCCAGATTTTGAACGACGCTCAAAATTGGGCCTCTCGTACGCAAACCGGAGAAAGGGAGCAGCCAAGCTGCTGCTCGTAGAACCGGTACCAAGAAAACGGGGTCGCTCACTCGTCACCTCTCAGCAACGCTTCCGCGCCGTCTCGTTCCTCGATGGCGTCGGCCAACGGTCCGAGCAGGTTGCGCGCCCATGACTCTCGATCCCGGGTCATATCGTCGAGGGGGTCGCTCCACCAGGATCGTTGAGCTGGTGGTGAGCACTTGTGGAATAGCACTTTTGTGCTCAGGCCGGTGAGCCACTGCTTGCCGCAGGTGTTGCAGTGATGGCCGGCGAGGAACTGAGCGGCGACGCGGATGGCGATGGCTTCGACATCGGGGGTCATCGGACCGACTCCAAAAGGACACGCCTGGGACACAGTTCTCTTTTTTCGGCTTTGATCCTCCCACCCTCAGCACAGAGCGTGTCCCGCGTGTCCCCGTGTCTAAAGACACACGGTGGGACACGCTTGAGGGTCACTCGGGTCTCATGTGCGCAGACTGTGTCCCTCCAAAGGGACACGCTTGGGACACGGGGACACGGTTGGGTCATTCCTCATCTCCTAAATAGGTTTCGCGGCCTTCGTCGGTGAGGTAGTGCGCGTGGGCAGCACCCTGTTTTTCCATGCGGACGTGACCGTCAGCGATCATGCTGGCGAGCGCCTGGTCGAGCAGCTCGCCCTTCCCGCTGACATCACGCACAGACCGTTTCGATGACCCTGGAGCCCCGTCGAGGTATTGGGCGATGCGTCGACGGATCCCGTAGTCGCCGGAGACAGCATCGGTGGTTACCTGGTAGGTGATCCCACCGTCCGGCCATGCGGTGATTTTGATCGTGGCCGCATTGTCGGCCGGGGAGTGTCCGCGGACGTAACCGATCCGGTCCTACGCACCGTTAGGGACCGAAGGGTTGGGGCGGCTATCCGCTTGGTGCGAAGTGCGTTCCCAGAAGTCCAGGATCAGTCGTGCCGTCTCTTCTGGTCGCTCCAGTGGCGGCAGGTAGGCTGCGTCGGCGACGATGGCAGCCACTCCGCCGGGCACTATCGCGATTGCTTTGGTTGCCTGGTCGGGGGTGAAGCCGGTGTCATCGGTGCCGGTGATGAACAAGGTCGGAATGCCGATGCGGGACAGTAGCGGCGTGAGATCGTGGCGGCCGAGGGAGATCGACTCGATGGCGTTCAGGAGGTATCGGCGGTTGGCGTCACTGATCTGAGCGTCGACGTAGCCGACCGCCTCGGAGTCAGTCTCACGTGTCGTCGGTGATAGCAATACCTCGGCCACGGCAGTCCGGATGAACCGTGCTGCGCCAAGGACCCGATAGGCGGTAACTAGGAGCCGGGTTCGACGGCGCTCGGCGGCGGCGTAGGCGGCCACGGGCGTGCTGATGGCGATCAATGACCGCAGTCGGGAAGGGTGGCTGGTCGCGGCGATAATTCCCACGGCTCCCCCCCAGGCGTTGCCGACCCAATCGACCGGATCGGTGATGGCAAAGGCATTGAGCACCTCGACGGCGGCAGCGGCACACTCATCCAGGGTGTAGCGACGCCCTGGGTCGGTGCTGGCTCCATGCCCGGGACCCGAGATCGAGATGAGGGTGCGCCTCGTGGCCAGCTCGCCCTCGACCCTCTTCCAGCTGCCTCTGTCCACGAACAAGCTGGGCCACAACACGGCCGGCGGACCGTCTCCTGTCACATGCACATCGAGCGAACCCACCTGCGTCCCGATCAGAGCACTCTCCATGGTTCCTCCATTTGCCGTAGTTGACACTGTCAACCAGTACTATGGAGTTGATGGTTGACATTGTCAACAGGAATGGGGTAGATCAGGGCACCGAGGAGCTTCCTCTTCCGCGGCGACTGGTCGCCTTAGCTCTCGAGGAACTCGCCACCACGCCTGCGGAGAAGCTGAGCGTGCGTCGGGTCGCTGATCGGGTCGGCGTGAGCCATCAGGCGCCATACGTACACTTCGGTGATCGCCGCACCTTCCTCGCCGCGGTAGCCGGCATCGGGCTCGCCAGCGCAGCCGAACGCGCCAGAGAGGCCGTCGAACAAGTAAGCGCTGATCCACGGGAACGGCTCCACGCCCTAGCAGACGCTTACGTCGACTTCATCCGCTCAAAACCTCATCTACACGACCTCGCGTACGGCCCGACCGTAGCCATGGGTGACCATCCATGGCTACAGGCGGCTGCAATCAACTACTGGCGGCTGCACGTCGGCGTCGTCCACGCCTGCCAGCCGCCAGGCGTCACGGAGGGGGAAGTACATAACCGGTGCGCCAGCGCATGGGGACTCGTATACGGGATCGCTCGACTAGATATCCACCACAAGATCCCCCGAACGGTGCCAGGCGATCCAGCGCTGCTCATGCACGCCGCGCTCGACGCCCTATATCACGGGTGGCGGGCCGACATCTGAGATCTGCGGCAACAGACCGGTAGGTTTAGAGGATTAGACCTCGATTGTCGCGTGAGCATGCGGCTCTGTTTCAACGATGGGAACCTACCGTCGCGATAGTCGACCCGATTCATGGCACTGGCAGATAGTCCACCGCTGGTGTCACCGGATGCAGGTGCTGCGGCAGGCGACTGTCTACAGATTGAACACATCTGGAGGTAGAACATGGGTGACGCCTCGGCCACCGTCTGTCGACTGCATGACGACACCGACGGTTGAGGACCTGGAAGCGATGCTCCAGGAAGTCGATCTGGACGCCCCTCCTCTTCGGAGAGGAGTGACTGGGCCAAGACTCTCGGTCCCAGTCAATAGTGAGTCCTGATCTGGCGTCGCGTCGAACACCCAGTCGATCGGAATGGTTGCAAAATGGTTGCAATCGGGGATTTCGCAGATCAGCCGATCCCCGAAAAAGCCAGTGCGGGTGGGGAGATTTGAACTCCCACGGGATTTCTCCCACAGGGACCTAAACCCTGCGCGTCTGCCAATTCCGCCACGCCCGCAAATACTGCATTGTGCCAGCGGCGACCGGTTTTGCTCAGTCGGGCCTAATTGAAGTAGATGAGCCCGATAGCAATCACCAGAACGATTACACCGAGAATGACCCAACTAGTCCATGGCGGTCTCTCGGGGCGGTCCCGGTCCGGTGGCAAGGTGCCCTTGTCGAATCCCATGACTTGACCTTACAGATCGATTGAATGAGTCGCATCCGGCTCGTCAACCAGTTTGAAGCCCATGATCTCGTAGAAGGCTGAGGCATCCAGTTCGAGGGTTCGGAGTCGGACCCGTTCGAAATGCTTGCCCGCCAATTCGAGGCATGCGAGGACCAATGAACGCCCGAATCCATGGCGGCGCATTTCAGGAGCCACGTAGAGATGGCGGAGTCGTCCGACAGTTGAGTCATTCAGGTATGGGTCGTGGGAGAGTCCACACATTCCGACGGTGCCGGCGTCTGCGTCAGCGACAAAAAATCCTTCGCCGGGACGATCAAAACGATTAACTCCGATGCGCCATTCTTCGATAGCCCGGTCAACAAACGAATAGCCCTCGTTGCCGGACTCCTCTTTCAATTCAGCCAATAAAGGAGTGTCTCCAGCTGAAACCTTCGAAATGGTCGTTTGAGCCATACAGTGGGCCGCCCGGGACTTGAACCCGGAACCTTTTGATTAAGAGTCAACTGCGCTGCCAATTGCGCCAGCGGCCCCAGTATCCACAGAGATTAGTTGTCCGATGTCGGTAGGCCCAACTGGTCAGGTAAGACCTTCAGCCACGCAGAGATCGTCTGGAACGCGTCGGCGGACTTCATCACGCGCACCGTGCAGACGCCATGCAAATGAGTGTTCTTGCGGTGTCCCGTCCCACGGGGCTTGATGAATGTCTTGTAAAACTTTGCATCTCTCAGATTCAGGATCGCCCTCCAATAGGACTGCGCCGCTCGCTCATCGTTGCCCTCGTGGAGGTGAAGGTGTAAGCGGAACTCGGCATCGGAGATCAAATACTCTCGTATCCATGCGATGAATAGACGCAATGCTCGAGGATCGGTGTTGGCCATCGAGAGTTTGTTGCGAGTCTTGGAACCTTCGGCCCAATACAGGACAGCACCTGCGAGCCACAACGGTTGCCCTGTGAGCGTTTGGACATTCTGCTGTGCTTCCCACCAGATCATTTCGATCTCCTCGCGTCGCCTCCATTGGGTGTCGCGTGGTAAACCTGCGACCTGAGCGGTGCGATCCTTGATTTCTCTGATTTGCCGTTGGGTAAGCCTGACCGAAGTGCACCAGGTGGCCAGAGTCGACTTCTTGACGTCGATTAGGTCCATGATCTCGCCGTAGGACAATCCTTGTCCGCGCAGATCCCGGCCTAACTCTGATCTTTCCCAACGGGATATGTCGTCCCAGCTTCTAATTCTCTTTTGCAGATCAGGGTTGATGTCCACCGTCCCCGCTCCCACTAGCCTCGCTCGGGTACTCCCCCCATTCGGCTTCGCCTTTGCTGGGAGAGAAAGAGGCTTTCTCGAGTTCCATGGTTTCGAAAGTACACGGTGCCGGGGACAGAAAACAGGACTTCCGCGAGGAACGGGGAGCAATTACCCTTGGCCTAGATTTCGGGCTGTGGCGCAGCTTGGTAGCGCGCGACGTTTGGGACGTCGAGGTCGTCGGTTCAAGTCCGACCAGCCCGACCAATCGTTTACAATTAGAATTGCGCGGGTGTAGCTCAATGGTAGAGCTCCAGCCTTCCAAGCTGGTGGTGAGGGTTCGATCCCCTTCACCCGCTCGAATGGGTCGCCCATCGGGGTGGCATTGTCCAACCTCAAGCCCTCGTAGCTCAAATGGATAGAGCAACGGACTTCTAATCCGTAGGTTGGGGGTTCAAGTCCTCCCGAGGGCGCTGGTGGAGAAACACCAGGGATGGTGACCCATTCACCAACATGGTGGCCGTAGCTCAGTCTGGTAGAGCACCTGGTTGTGGTCCAGGATGTCGCGGGTTCGAACCCCGTCGGTCACCCCACCGTCGTTGCCTGGTTCACTCCGGGCGACCGCGCAATACAAAGCCAATATCTAGGAAAACATGCCCACAACTGTCACCGAGGTCGGGCCATTCGAGCGGATGGTCAAGCTTCATATCTCCGAAGAGGAGATCGCCGCCGGTAAGTCTGCCGCCGCCCGTCGACTCTCCAACGATCTCAAGTTGAAAGGATTTCGCCCGGGTCGGGCACCGGCGCCTGTGGTTGAGGCGGCCGTCGGGTCGGCCCGTCTCCGTCAAGAAACCATTGACGACCTGATCAACCCCGCCCTATCTGCATTCCTCACAGAAGAAGAGATCAACCCGGCGGTTTCTCCACAGATGGAGAAACTCGACGAAGTCGATGGGGGAGTCGATGTCGCCGTTCGGGTCACCCTCTGGCCGGAAATCGAAGTACCGAACTATAAGAACCGAAACATCGAGGTGGAGTCGACCGAGGTTACGGATGAGGACATGGAGACACAGTTGACCCGAATGCTGGAGCAATTCGGAACTGTCGAGGAAGTCGAACGACCGGCGGTCAGCGGTGACTTTGTCAGTATTGACATCGAGGCTTCGAAGGATGGGGAGACCGTCGAAGAAGCCAAAGCGGCCGATCTCTTATACGAATTGGGATCAGCGATGTTTGTCGAGGGGATCGATGAGGAACTCGTTGGCGCCTCGGCTGGTGATGTAGTCCAATTCGATGCACCGCTTCCTGCTGGATTCGAAATGGCCGGAGAGAGTGTCTCTTTCACTGTGACCGTTCAAGAGGTCAAAGAGCGGATCCTTCCGGAGCTCAACGATGGGTGGGTTGAAGAGAACACTGAGTTCGACACTGTCGATCAGCTCACCCGAGAACTCCGTGATCGATTGGCCGATGCCAAACTCCAAGCTGTTTCCCGGCAATACGCCGACCTCGCCCTGAGCACCCTCCGCGATCAGATTGAGATCGAACTTCCTGATGCGTTGATCCGCACCGAGATGGATAGCCACTTGCACCGATTCGTCCACCGTCTCGAGGAGAACGAGTTAAATCTGGACGACTACTTCCAGGCGTCGGGCATCGACCAGGCCGACTTTCTCGCCGACCTTCGTGAGCAGGCACTTCTATCACTGAAAAACCAGCTAGTACTTGAAGCTGTGGCCGATGCCGAAGGCATCGAAGTGACTCCTGAGGACATGTCCTCGGTGATCCAGAGCTTCGCAGCGCAGTCGGGTGACCCGGTGGCATATATTCGGGCTTTTCAACAAAGCGGCCAGGAATTGGCACTGGCCAGTGATATTCTCCGGAACAGAGCCATGGACGCCATTCTCATTTCGGCTCAGCCGGTGGATGAGAATGGAACGCCCGTCGATCTGAAATTGCAAGCGAATGAAGTCGAAGCGGAGTTTGTTGAGGCGGAAGTAGTTGAAGGCGAGATTCTCGAAGAGGGAATCGTCGAAGCCGTCACCGAAGACCCTGCCGATGTGACATTGCCGACCGCGGAGGAAGAAGAATGACACCCGAGAATTACCCCCAAAACTACGTCGTCCCCACGGTTTTTGAGCAAACGAGCCGCGGTGAGCGCTACTTCGACATTTACAGTCGACTTCTCAAAGACCGGATCATTTTCCTGGGAACTCCGATCGACGACACGATCGCCAACTTGATCATGGCCCAATTGCTCCACCTCGAATCCGAAGATCCGGACAAGGACATTTTCCTCTACATCAACTCACCGGGCGGTTCGATAACGTCGCTTTTCGCGATCTACGACACCATGCAGTACATCAAGCCCGAGGTGAGCACAGTGTGCATGGGCATGGCGGCATCGGCTGCCGCGGTGATTCTTGCCGGTGGTGCCAAAGGGAAACGATACGCCCTTCCCCACGCCCGGATCATGTTGCATCAGCCCCACGGTGGTGCCCAGGGCCAGGCCAGTGACATCGAGATACAGGCCAGGCTCATTGTCCAAATGCGGGAACAGCTCAACGAGATTCTTGCCGAACATACCGGCCAGGATTTGACCAAGATCGAGATCGACACCGAGCGTGACTACTGGATGCTGGCCGGAGAGGCCAAGGAATACGGAGTAGTCGACGGATTACTCACGCGACGAGAGCTCTCTGCGGTAGCCTCCAAGTAGATGGCACGACTCGGTGATGGCGGAGAACTGCTCAAATGCAGTTTCTGCGGTAAATCTCAGAAGCAAGTCAAGAAGCTAATTGCAGGTCCAGGCGTTTACGTCTGCGACGAATGTATCGAACTGTGCAATGAGATCATCGCCGAAGAATTCTCGGCGACCGAAGAAGTCACATTCACTGAATTGCCCAAGCCGGCTGAGATCAAGTCGTACCTCGACGACTATGTCGTTAAACAAGAAGATGCCAAGAAGAAGCTTTCTGTGGCCGTCTACAACCACTACAAGCGGATTCGATCCGGTGATATTTCCCGCGATGTCGAGTTGCAAAAGTCCAATATCTTGCTCATCGGCCCCACCGGTAGTGGTAAGACGCTTCTCGCTCAAACTCTGGCCCGCCAATTGAACGTCCCCTTCGCCATTGCTGATGCGACGAGCCTGACTGAAGCCGGCTACGTGGGCGAAGATGTCGAGAACATTTTGCTCAAACTGCTGCAGGCTGCCGACTACGACGTCAACCGGGCTCAGCAAGGGATCATCTACATCGATGAGATCGACAAGGTTTCCCGAAAGGCCGAGAACCCGTCAATCACTCGCGATGTCTCTGGCGAAGGTGTCCAGCAAGCCCTGCTCAAGATTCTTGAAGGGACCATTGCCTCCGTTCCGCCACAGGGCGGGCGAAAACATCCTCACCAGGAGTTCATCCAACTCGATACTTCAAACGTCCTGTTCATCTGCGCCGGGGCATTCGGGGGCCTTGAAGACATCATTGAGAACCGAATCGGCAACAGCGGTGTTGGTTTCGGCGCCCAGGTGCGATCCCGCCATGACGGACGTGCCGGCGAGATGATGGCCCAAGTCATGCCGGAAGACCTGATGAAGTTCGGGCTCATACCCGAGTTTATCGGTCGCCTCCCGATCAACGCCACTGTTCACGACCTTGACATGGACGCACTGATTCAGATACTCACCGAGCCTAAGAATGCCCTCACCAAGCAGTACGCCCGAATGTTCGAGATGGACAACGTCGAGCTGGTGTTCACTCCCGATTCACTCGAAGCGATAGCTGAACAAGCTATTAAGCGGGGCACTGGCGCCCGTGGCCTTCGTGCCATCCTGGAAGAGGTTTTGCTCAACACGATGTACGACCTGCCGTCGCGTGATGATGTAGAGCGGGTGTTGATCGATCGTGAAGTGGTCGCCAATAAGGTCAACCCCACATTGGTTCCAGCGCAGCAGCCGTCGGCTGTGGAACCCACCGAACGTAGCGCCTGATTTCCTGAACTGGAGATCGCGAAATATTGGGTCGGACGACCCACAGTATCTTCCGCCAGCGAGGTCTCGCCAATGTATGGTGATGTCTAGTGCCTATGGCATGGGGAAAGTCCCTCATTGACAGGGAAGGATTTCTCAACAAAGATGTGGTTGTCGACCACGGTATGTGGTCGTCAGCTGTAGAGGGCAATGGGAGGCTCTGAAGCCAGATCTAAATTCGGTCACCTTGATCTGGTGGAGCTAGTGGTGAGACCGGCCCATCCTAAAAAATAAAAAGGGATGGGAAAAAAATAATATGAATACGACTACGGGAAACCGCTCGTCATTTCAACGCAGGCTGGCATCGGTTTTCTTGGCGCTGGCGTTAATCGCTTCGCTAATGGCCGTTTATGCACCGGTAGCTTCGGCATCGATCGACATCACCATTCCGATTGACACCGTGGTGAGGGCGCGACCGGGGTCTCTGACGCTTCTGGCGTCCGTGCCTACCGGAGACCAGGAAGGTCTGGAGTGCACGGTCAAGGCCGAATCGGAGAACCAAGACTCAGTCCATCCTGACAATGACCTGGTGGTGGCGTCAGATGGATCCAGCGTGGTGCTGGAAAATGTAGAAAGCACGCCGGGTGGGATTGTCGAGGCAGACGGCACGCTGTTGCTGGGTGACTCGGTGACAGTTACTTTGATCATGGGTCCAGACAACAAGTTCTCCGCTGGAATCACGATACTTATTGATTGCACACCGGAAACGACGACTACCACGACTGAAGCGACGACCACAACCGAGGCCACAACTACTACGACTGAGGCCACGACTACTACGACCGAGGCGACCACCACGACGACTCTTCCCCCTGAGGTGGATTCCGCATCGATCGTGGTCACCAAGACCGCTGGGGTCGAGTCGGTTGAAGCACCAGGCGAAGACGTCACCTTTACTGTCGTGATCGCTAATGAATCCGAGACAGCCTCGGTAACCATCACCTCACTGGATGACGATGTCTATGGCGTCTTGGCCGGGGACGAAGACTGCGCCGTTGGCACCGTTCTTGCGCCTCTCGGTACCTGCTCGTTCGACTTTGTCGGATTTGTCGGTGGCGAAGACGGGGACGAACACCACAACACTGTGACGGTAAACGGCGAAGACGATTCCCAGAATCCTGTCGGTGACGACGACGATGCGACGGTGGATGTCCTTGGGACCGAAGTGTTGGATATCGAGGTGCTTCCGTTCACGGGAATCCAAACCGAGCTGCTGGTTGCTGCTGGTTTGTTCCTGCTGGCATCGGGCGCTCTGATGCTCAATGTCCCTCTGAGACGAGAAGAAGGCTGAGTTACCCCTCCAACTCGCTGAATAGAAGGCCTCGGGAGCTAGTCTCCCGAGGCCTTCTCTTATGAACTATCAAGAATCAATCAAATACCTGGACCAACACATCGGTCAGGGCGTGCGCCCCGGTTTGGAGCGCATTCGTAAACTGCTCGAGGCGATGGGCGACCCGCAACAGGGTTATCCGATTGTCCACATCGCCGGTACTAACGGTAAAACGTCGACATCGAGAATGACGACATCCCTGCTCGTTGCGCACGGACTGGGTACAGGTACTTACACCTCGCCACACCTGGAGAGAATCGAGGAACGGTTCTCAGTGAATGGCCGTTACGCCACGACCAGGGAGTTCGCCCTCGCCATCACGGATACAGCTGTATTTGCCGATCTTCTCGTTAAAGATGGTCAAGATCCGAGCACCTACTTCGAGCTGACTACGGCCGGAGCGTTCGCATTCTTCTCTGAAAAGGCCGTAAATGCTGCAGTGCTGGAGGTGGGCCTTGGTGGCCGCCTCGATGCCACAAATGTGGTCGACGCTGATGTTTGTGTCGTTACCGGAATTGGGATTGAGCACACCGAGTTTTTGGGAAGTGACCTGAAGACGATCGCGGGTGAGAAATTGGGCATTGTGGGGCCAATGTCGATTCTGGTCACCGGGGACCTTCCGGAGGAGGCGGCCGAGGCTGCGAACGAAAAGACACGTGAACTCGGGATACAACACCGAATCTTTGGTCGTGACTTTGGAATCGACTCAATAACACAGGGGATTCGCGGATGGACCGTCACCATCGATGGCGCCGAGGCAACCTATCACGACCTGTTTTTACCGGTTCACGGTCGTCATCAGGTCCACAACCTGGCAGTCTCGATCGCTGCCGCCGAAGCGCTTATTGGGAAGCGACTCGATGAGGAAGCCGTAAATGAGGCATTGTCCACCCTGACCCTCCCCGGGCGGATGGAACCAGTTGCGACCGGACCACTGGTTCTGCTTGACGGAGCCCACAACGCCGATGGCGTTGCCACCCTGGTCGACTCGTTGAGAGAGGAGTACCCCACAACGAGGTGGCAGGTCGTTTTCGGGGTCATGGGTGACAAGAATCGAGACCTCATGGTCGAGGGCCTCAAGGGCCTGGCCGCCGGTTTTGTGGTGACGGCACCAAGATCCGATCGTGCCACTCCCGTAGATGAACTGGGGAAACTGGTGGCGGATACCGGCGTACCTACCCTTGTAGCAGCAAATTCTGAGGATGCCGTTGATATGGCCCGCGCCGAGGCCGGCGCGGACGGCTCCGTACTCGTGACCGGCTCTCTATACCTCGCCGGCGAGGTTCGTAGCTATCTCTTGGCTGACACTGGCTGAGGATTCTCGAACCGGTACCATCGCCCCATATGTCTCAAGAGAACACATTCATCATGGTCAAGCCTGACGGAGTTGCGCGCGGTTTGGTTGGCGAGATCATTTCCCGATTTGAGCGAAAAGGTTTGACACTGGAACAAATCAGGAAGCTCACCATCAGCGAGGACCTGGCACGCGACCACTACGCCGAACATGTCGAGCGTCCGTTCTTTCCCGAGCTGCTGGAATTCATCACCTCGGGGACGGTCGTGGCGATGGAGTGGTCAGGCGACTCAGCGGTGTCAGTCGCCCGCACCATGATGGGGGCCACCGACCCCAAGGAAGCATTGCCGGGCACTCTCCGTGGCGACTTAGGGCTGGCCGTGACCCACAACCTGGTTCACGGCTCGGACAGTGTTGAGAGCGCCCAACGGGAACTGTCGATCTTTTTCGGTTGAGGAACCTGTTGTGAACAGGAAGAGTTTCGGCCGAGCCGACTACTCCAATCCTCCCGCTTTGGCGGGACGCGACATGGCAGAAGGTCGCCAGTGGCGATACACTGCACAAGTCCGCACAGGAGCGCTTTCCAGCTATGGCTGAATCCCTTCTTTCTTTTGCTGGCCAGGACATGGCCATTGACCTCGGAACGGCCAACACACTCGTTTATGTGCGTGGCCGTGGCATCCTGCTCAATGAGCCGTCCGTGGTCGCGATTAACTCCGTAACGGGCAAGGCTTTGGCCGTCGGAATGGAAGCTAAGCGGATGATCGGCCGCACCCCGGCCTCGATCACAGCCATCCGACCCCTTCGAGATGGAGTGATTGCCGACTTCGATATCACCGAGAAAATGCTTCGATACTTCATCCAGAAAGTCCACCGTCGTAAATGGGCCCGCCCCCGGATCGTTATTTGTGTCCCGTCTGGAATCACTCCCGTAGAACGTCGGGCTGTTGAAGAAGCCGCATACCACGCCGGGGCGCGGCGTGCTTATACGATCGAGGAGCCCATGGCCGCTGCGATCGGTGCCGGCCTTCCCATCGGAGAACCAGCCGGGTCAATGATCGTGGACATAGGTGGTGGGACTACAGAAGTTGCAGTCATCTCGCTTGGCGGCATTGTCGTCTCCCGGAGTATCAGAGTGGGCGGCGACGAGTTGGACACAGCCATCATCGACTGGATCAAGAAGGAATACAACGTCCTTGTCGGTGAACGAACCGCCGAACAGCTAAAAATGGCAGTGGGTTCCGCATGGCCATACACCGAGGAGCCGTCGGCCGAAGTTCGGGGTCGTGACCTGGTCACAGGTCTCCCCAAGACCATTTTGCTTTCCAGTCCGGAGATTCGTGAGGCGGTTGAGGAGCCGACTCAAGCGATCGTTGACGCAGTGAAGTACACCCTCGATAAGACCCCGCCGGAGCTTGCCGCGGACATCGTCGAGCGTGGGATTGTGCTCACCGGGGGAGGAGCTCTGCTCGTGGGGCTCGACCACCGACTCGCCCACGAGACTGGAATGCCGATTGTGACTGCAGCTAGACCGTTGCAGTCGGTGGTGATTGGTTCGGGGAAATGCCTGGAGGAGTTCGACACGCTGCAGAGCGTGCTGGTGTCGTCGTCCCGGCCATGACTTTCCCTGTCCACGCCGCCCCATGCTGACACGAGACACCACACCACGCACCGACCGGGCGATGCCCATCTTTATCACCCTGGTGGTCTTGGGGATCCTTCTGATGACTTTTCACGTCCGGCTCGACGGTGGTGGAGTCATCGGGGTGATGCGGGATGGAGCCCAGACCATTGTCTCCCCGCTGCAGCGGGGTGCGTCCTATGTGGTCAATCCAATCGCAGACGCCATTGACAGTTTGGGGAACATCGCCGGACTTCGTGAAGAGAATCGTGCGCTGGCCGCGGCGCTGGAGGACAAAGAGGCCCAACTCATCGCGGTCCAAAGCCAACTTGCCCGGCTCGAACTCTTTGAAGAGCTTTATGGTCTCAACACCGCCGGAACTGACATCGGTCGTACGGTGGCCAACGTAATTGGACGCCCGGATCCTTTTGACGTCGGAATGACAATCGATCGGGGCTCGAAACATGGCATTGCGGTTGGGCAGCCGGTCATCGACCCGAGCGGGTACGTGGTGGGGACAGTGGCGAGTGTCACGGCATCCAGTGCCACCATCGTCCCAATAACCGCTTCGCGGGAAGGTGTTCGAGTCCTTGTCGGGCAGCAGATAGGAACGCTCACCTCGCAGATAAATTCTGCTGAGATGCGTCTCGACATCCGGGATGCAAGAGAGCCGGTGTTTGCAGGCGACCGAATCGTCACCTCAGCAGCGAGTGTGTCATTTCCGGCTGGCCTCCCCGTCGGTGAGGTTCTCACCGACGCAGGCGTTGAAGCAACTTCAATCGACACCACAGCCCTTCTGTATACCAATTTCGACACACTCCAGATCGTGATCGTTCTCGCTTGGCCAGCCGATCCCGTCTCGGGATTAGGACAGGATCCTGTGCCCGAAGTGACATCCACCACTGTTGATCCGAATACAACGACGACTGATAGCGGTGGCACTACAACCACGGGGGAGGGCTGAGTTGAGAGCTCGAACCTTTGCTGTGGTTTTCTTCGTTGTCCTGGTTGCGGTTGTAATTCAGACGACTCTCTTTGGGCGAGTGCGGGTGATCACGCCCGACCTGGTTTTGTTGGTTTCGATACTCCTGGCTCTCACCAGAATTCGACCAGAAGTTGTGCTTGGGATCGCATTTACGTCCGGATTGACGATCGACCTCCTTGGGTCATCGTTGCTCGGTTTGAGGGCAATCGTCTTTACGACCGCCGCCTATATTGCGATCCGGACCCGGGAAAGGGCCGATATCGGCCGGATTGCGACTGCGATCTGGGCAGGGCTCATATCGCTTGTGGCCGTACTTCTGCTTGTTGTCGTCGCAACCCTTTTCGGCCAATCGAGCATCCTCGGCGAACACGTGGCCACCAGGCTGCTCACAGTTCCGCTCGCCAACGCGCTTCTCGCCTTCATCGTTGCTCCGACGTTGGTTCGGGTCGTGGACCAAGACCCGGCCGCATTGAGATACTCGTGACGGGTTACCTATGAAGTTCGCGTTGCGCCTCACCAGCCTTGGCATCGTCTTCGTGACCATGTTTGCCATCGTGGGTCTTCGATTGTGGTTTGTCCAGGTGGCCCAAGGCCCGGCGCTGGCCGAGCAGGCCCAAGAGCTCACCTGGATTTCGAGATCGTCGTACGCACCGCGCGGCGACATTTTTGATAGGGATGGCAACCAACTGGTCACCAGTCGTTTGGTGCCCGCTGTCGTCGTGGACAGGACCTTCGTCCAACCGGAACAGCGTGAAGACCTGATCCAAAATCTGTCAGCGATCATCGGAATGGATCCGAATGCGCTGGACGCGTTATACGAAAAGGCGGGCACCAACGGGCGTTTTCAGGTGACCACCGTCTCCCCCGAGACCTCATCTCGGATCAACGAACGACTCGACATCCTCCCCGGGGTCGAGGTTGTAGATGTGCCGGAACGGATCTATCTGGTCGGACCGACGATGGCCCACGTCGTCGGTCACCTCGGTCTCCCCGACCACGCCGATACCGACGCCCGTCCCGAACTCGACCCGAGTGTCAGAATCGGAAAGCTGGGCGTCGAGCGAATCTACGACGAGATTCTCGAAGGGACATCCGGAGGCGTTGAATATCGGGTTCGCGAGGGAAAAATCATCGATGAACGTCCTGGAAGCGAACCGATTCCCGGCAGCTCGCTCTATTTGACGCTTGATCTCGAACTCCAGGAACTAATGGAAATGGCCGTCGAAGAGGGTGTTGCCCTCTCCAACAAGGTAAAAGACGCCGAGCGCGCAGCCGGTGATGAAGTTTTTAACGAAACAGTTCGGGGTGCGGCCGTAGTACTCGACGTAAAGACTTTCGAGGTTCTCGGAATTTCCTCGTATCCCGATTTTGACCCGCAACTCTTCGTCACCGGTCTTCCCACCGATACATTCGCTCAGCTTCAAGACATTCAGGCATTCAACAACCTGGCCATTTCGGGTCTCTACCCGCCGGCCTCGACATTTAAAGCCATCACCTACACGGTTAAGGAGGAAGAAGACCTTCCTCTGCCCGACCCTGACGCCGTCGAGGGTGTCGATCCGGCCAACCAAACGGTCCATTGTGACGGGACGCTTTTCCTCGACCAGAAGGCCGATGTGGGCACGGGACCCAAGAAGACCGACTGGTATGCGCCCCGAGATTTGGGTTGGCTGGACATCCACGGGGCCTTGGAGAATTCCTGCAATATCTTCTTCTGGAACGTAGCTCTGGGAACGTGGCGTGCCTATCAAAACACGCCACGGGAAAATGTGATTCAGGACTGGGCCAAGTCATTGGGGTACGGATCGGTGACCGGAATCGATCTTACCGGGGAGGCCGCAGGAATCGTCCCCACCCGGGAGCTCTTCGAAGAGTGGAAGATATTCCAGCTGGAGAACCCCGACGTTCCTCCACGTCTCGAGCCGACCCGTCTCGAGCTCGACAGCCCATGGCTGGGGGGTGACCTTCTCGACTTTGCGATCGGCCAGGGTGCCTTCGTGGCAACACCGCTCCAGGTCGCTGTGTCCTACGCTGCCCTGGCAAACGGGGGGACCATCATCGAACCCCGCGTGGTCAAAGCAATTCAGGCTCCAGGGGGCGTCCCCGAACCGATCGAGGGCGGAGCGGTTCGCCATGTCGAGATCTCCGAAGCGACTCGCCTCGCGCTCCTTCAAGACCTCAATCGGGTGGTCACCACAGGTACGGCGTCTACCGCATTTGCCGATTTCGGTCCCGGACTCGATCTGGTGGGTGGAAAGACGGGCACCGGCCAGGCCGGGAGAAACAAAGACAACCATGCCTGGTTCGTTGCGGTGGCACCGATCGATGACCCCCAATACGTTGTAGTGGTTCTCATCGACGAGGGTGGCGCCGGGAGTCGCGTTGCGGCACCGGTAGCCCGGCATATCCTTCAATACTTGATGGGTAACACCCCTACACCGATTGTGGCCGGGGCGGACGCCGACTGATGGCGATTCTCAGTCGCATCCGCGAGGTCGCCGTCGTCCGGAGGGGGAACTCATCGGACAAGATTCTGATGGGGACGATGGTTGTCCTCAGCGGGCTCGGATTGCTGATGATCTACTCGGCGACCAAGAACAGCGGGTCGTTCTCCATGGAACGGCAGATGATCTTTGTCGCCGCGGGAATCATCCTCTTCTTTGTCGTGTCGAACATCGACTATCGGGAGCATCGGGGTTGGGTCCCGATTGCGTCCGGAATCATCCTGGTGCTGTTGGTGGCGGTATTCGCGTTTGACCCGATCGAGAATGTGCAACGTTGGATTCCGCTTGGCTTTTTCAATCTCCAACCAGCGGAGTTCGCCAAGGTTGTTGTCATTATTGCCCTTGCCAGCCTCCTCGCACCACCCGTCCGTGGAGAGATTGAACGCCGGCAATTGACCTGGCTAAAAATTGGTCAGGCCACTCTGATCGTCGCAGTCCCCGGATATCTGATCCTCAAGGAACCTGATCTCGGCACGGCGTTGGTATTCGGCTTTGTTCTTTATGTGATGCTCTTCGCAGCCGGAGGCACCTGGCGCCAGATGCTGATTCTGGGAGTCGGGGGAGTGCTGGCGGCACTGGCGATGTGGCAATTTGATTTCCTCGAAAGTTATCAGAAGAACCGTGTGCTGATCCTCTTCGATCCCAATGTGGATCCACTCGGTGACGGGTATAACTTGATCCAATCGAAGCTGGCGATTGGGTCTGGCCAGCTGTTTGGACGGGGCTTGTTCGCCGAGGGCACCCAGACTTCGTTCGAATACGTGCCTGAACAGGAAACCGACTTCATCTTCACCGCCGTCGGCGAGCAGCTAGGTTTTATCGGGGCACTTCTCGCGCTGGTCGCCTTCGCTATAATCGTCTGGCGTCTGTTGGTGATAGCAGTCAATGCCCGCGATCGTTTTGGAGCTCTGATCGCAGTCGGAATAGCGGCAATGGTCGTCTTCCACGTTTTTGTCAACATTGGGATGACTGTCGGGATCATGCCCATCACTGGGTTGCCACTCCCGTTCCTCTCGCAGGGCGGATCCTTCTATATGGCGATGACTCTCGCCCTGGGAATTGCCAATTCGATCTGGCTACTAAGAACCCCGGTTCCCGGCGAAAACCAACTCACGTAGACACGGTTTCTCTCCTTCCTTTAGGAGGGAATGCCGAACGTCATCGTGGATGGTTTCTCTCCCTCCTTGAGGAGGGAGGGTGGGGCTTTAGACACCAGCGCCGATCAGGCGTGCGGTTTCTGTGTCAAGCGGGGTGTCCCCACTCCCGCTGGTCGCGCTCCTCTCTGGCAGTATCGAATCAATTCGGTGAATCCATTACTCTCGCTGAACATGTATCGCAGGAGTCATGAGGGGTGGGTCGAGGTCATATGTGGCCCGATGTTCTCAGGAAAGAGTGAAGAACTGATCCGACGGGTCACCCGGTCGGAGATTGCCCGGATCCCGGTCCAGACCTTCAAACCGCAACTGGACAACCGTTACGCCGACACCGAAGTGGTCAGTCATTCCAGGCTGAGCGTTGCGGCCATACCTGTTGAAGACTCCGACCAATTGCTTCGGACCGTCGAAGACAAGACCGAAGTGATTGGGATTGATGAGGGTCAGTTCTTTGATATCGGCCTTGTGGATGTGGTCGAGGCGCTCGCCGGCGCTGGCAAGCAAGTGATAATTGCCGGTCTCGATACCGACTATCTCCGGCGACCATTCGAACCGATCCCGATGTTATGTGATCGTGCCGAGTACGTAACCAAAGTGTTGGCTGTTTGTCACCGATGCGGTGGTCCCGGAATGTATACACAGCGGATTGTGACTTCTGACGATCTCGTGGTGCTTGGTGCTCAGGGAGCGTATGAGGCCCGGTGCCGTCGTTGCTACGACCCCGGGGAAGCCGAGCAACTCTCATTGGCGGCCGAATAGCACTCTGAGTGGCCAATCTTCGCCTTCTTTCCCTGAATAGTGCCACAGTTGCACTTTCTTCCGTCGGAACCGATTTTGGGTGGGTGCGGGGTATGCAGTCCTTTCGTGGTAATCTGGGTGAACCAGTTCGGTAAATCCCAATCAGGGAGTTCCCCGGTGATTTCCATCGCCACCCGACATTTGAACATCGCTGAGTCAGATCCTGACTCGCTTGGTTGGGGTCTGGTTTCGTCTTTAGGTGTCGCCAATCCCCTCAGAAAACGGGACCGCAGCGTCATCTCTTATGCAAACTCTCAGAGGAGTGAGATTCATGGCTCTATTTCGTCGAAAGAGCCCCGAGATCATTCGGAAATCCTCGGATCAGGGGATAATCGAAGAACGGAAAACCGTAACGGTCAAAGGGCAAAAAGTTGAGGTCCGCCGGGTAGAAACCGCATCGACCGCCTCCCGGGCGCAGAAAAAGAAGCGCAACAAGGAACCACGAAACCGCAACAACAATCGAAACGGCGTCACCACCAGTCGCACCCGATCGAGACGTCCGATAGACGACGAGATCATTCTTCCCGCAGAGACGGCGCGAAAGCAGATGCTGGTCAAGGTCCGGGGTGATCAAACCCAGGTCGTGATCTTGGAAGGCCCGGTTCTCGTTGAGCACTATGTCGCCAGAGACAGCTCTGACTCGGTGGCCGGGAACATCTATCTAGGCAAGACACGCAACGTTCTCCCCGGGATGGAAGCGGCTTTTCTCGATTTCGGGGTAGCCAAGAACGGGGTCCTCTACGCCTCGGATGTATCTGTTGACGGGGTTTCCAACGGCAAAGCCCGAAAGCGTATCGAACAAGTCCTGAAAGAAGGGGACGAAGTCCTGGTCCAGGTGACTAAGGATGCGATGGGGGCCAAGGGTGCGCGACTTACCGGGATGCCGTCGCTTCCTGGTCGCTATCTCGTCCTGGTTCCGGACTCGGACAGTGTCGGAATAAGTCGTCGGCTCCCTGATGAAGATCGCACCCGGCTCCGCGATGTGATCAACAGGGTTCGTCCTAAAGGATTTGGGGTGATTGTGCGAACAGCTGCACTTCACGCCTCTGCAGAAGAACTGGCCGCTGACATTGCAAGATTGGTTAAACAATGGGAAGCGATCGTGGTCGAGTCGAATGAGGGTGGCGCCCCGCGGTTGATTCATCGCGAACCCGAACTTCTCATCAAAACAATCAGAGAACATTTCACCGCTGATTTTCGTAAGTTGCTCATTGACAACAGATCGGCCCATGACAAGGTGATCGATTACCTTCGTTCCACCGCTCCCGATCTCGTTTCCAAAGTTCAGCTCTACGAGGACGACACGGTTCTCTTCGAGCGATATCACGTCGATGATCAGCTCAAGAAAGCCTTGGATCGGAGGGTCTACCTCCCGTCGGGAGGCCATCTCGTCATTGATCGAACCGAGGCTCTCACGGTGATCGATGTCAACACCGGGAAATTTGTCGGCTCGTCCACCCTTGAGGAAACAGTCAAACAAAACAACCTGGAAGCTGCGGAAGAGATCGGTCGACAACTCCGACTCCGGGACATCGGCGGCATCATCGTTATCGACTTCATCGATATGGAGTCGATCGCCAATCAGCAGGCAGTGATAAGACGACTCAAGGAGACTCTTGCGCTGGACAAGACCCGTACTCAGGTTTTTGATGTCTCACACCTGGGATTGGTCGAAATGACCCGGAAGAACGTGTCAGCCGGACTGCTTGAGCAATTCTCCACTAAATGCGAACGCTGTGAGGGCCGGGGCGTCATTATCAATGATCATGCCGGCGCCCACGTTGAGTCGGCTATTGAAGAGTACGACTGACGCTCCATTTTCCTTTTGGTCTTGATGTGACGAACCGGTACCATTACCACTCGATTCTCCCTTTTTAGAAGAGGTTTTCCTATGTATGCCATCATTCGCGCCGGCGGCAAGCAGGCCAAGGTGCGCTCTGGTGACGTCATCGACATCGAGCGCGTCAAAGGTGACGCCACCGAAATGAGATTTGAACCTTTGCTCGTGGTCGACGACGAAGGCAACGCTGTTTCAGATCTTGCTGCCCTGGCCAAGGCCAGTGTGAACGCCAAGGTTCTTGGCGAATCGCACGGTCCCAAGATCGACATATTCAAGTACAAGAACAAAACCGGCTATCGGCGCCGCCAAGGCCATCGCCAGAAGTACACGAGGATCGAGATCACCGGTATCGACATGGGCGGTTCGAAAAAGAAATCTGCGGCACCAAAGAAGGCTGCGACACCTAAGAAGGCTGCGGCTACTAAGACAGCCGCGGCACCGAAAAAGGAAGCCGCCGCCTCCAAAAAGGCCAAAGCTGCATCCGAGGAGGAATAGTCAATGTCTAAAACCAAGGCCGGCGGCTCTACCAAGAACGGGCGCGATTCTAAAGCCAAACGGCTCGGACCAAAAGTATTCGATGGCGAGTTTGTTAACGCAGGTGCTGTCCTTGTCAGACAGCGTGGCACCAGGATTCATCCTGGTGAGAATGTCGGCAAAGGCAGCGATGACACCCTCTTTGCCCTCAATTCTGGAACGGTCAAGTACGGAGCCCGCGCCAACCGACGTCTCGTTAACGTCCTCCCTGAGTAGAAGTTAAACCGGTCGTGTTCGTCGACCGAGTTCGGGTCAACCTCCGCGCCGGAAACGGTGGTGCGGGGGTTGTTTCGTTTGTGCGCTCCAAGGGAAAACCTAAAGGAAGGCCCATCGGTGGAAACGGGGGCCCGGGAGGTTCGATCATTCTCCGCGCCGACCCTTCGGTGGCCACTCTGCTCCGTTACCACCGCAACCCCCATTACGCCGCAGGGAATGGAACTCACGGAGAAGGTGAACTTCGCCAGGGTGCAGGTGGGTCCGACTTGATACTTTCTGTGCCATTAGGAACTGTCGTCTACGACGACGAAGGCACCATGCTCGCTGATCTCGTGACTGCGGGCGAAGAGGTAGTCGCAGTCGCAGGTGGAAGAGGAGGGCGTGGCAATGCAGCGTTCGTCAATCCATCCAATCGCGCTCCTGCGATTGCTGAGCAGGGTGAATACGGTCGGAACGAGTGGCTGGTCATGGAAATGCGGTTGCTTGCCGACGCGGCGTTGATTGGATTTCCAAACGCTGGAAAATCGACCTTCATATCAAAGGTCTCTGCGGCGAAACCAAAGATCGCCGACTACCCCTTTACAACCCTGCAGCCCAACCTCGGGGTCGTCAGCTTCGATGAGCGGGAGTTCGTTCTAGCTGACATTCCGGGTCTGATAGAGGGGGCAGCAGGTGGAAAGGGTCTCGGGCATGAATTTCTTCGGCATGTCGAACGAGCCCGGGTCCTGGTGTTTTTGCTCGACCCCTCGACCCTTCAGGAG
>JBBKXI010000113.1:0-5158 GCA_037969415.1 Acidimicrobiia bacterium
CTTCAGCAGGTATCGCGTCCTCTTTGATTCCTGGTAGCGGCCAGTTGATGACCGGCGCAAACACGTCGAGATGAGGAATATCGCTCCCGCCGTGTTTGCGCCGGTCATCAACTGGCCGCTACCAGGAATCAAAGAGGACGCGATACCTGCTGAAGCAGGTGAGGAATGATGTTCTCTCACCCGGATAAAACGTAGCTGCTGTGGCGAATGGTTCCTAAGAAGTTTCGGAAACGATACGGGGCGGCGGTTCCGCTACGAGAACGGGGCGACTTTGCTCGTCGCCCCGCGGTCCTGTGGGATGTATTTCCCGCTTATGTTGTCTTCAGGTCGGATAGACGCCCTGTCGTCTCTTTAGTATCCGATCAATCTGTCCGGACGGTCAAGTCATTCGAATTGAGGAAACCGTCCCTCTCTAAGTGCATTTACTCGCATCGGCGATGATCTTGAGATCAGCGACCAGCACCTTGGCGGCATCGATGTGCGCTTGAACTCGTTCGCCGAGCGACCCGCTTCCCGGAATCACTTCGACCGCATTCAAATAGTCGGTATACGCACGTTGGGCCTCAGTTTTGGCCGCCTCGTTGGTATCCTCCGCCGCCGTTTCGTAGTCATCCCATGCATCCGAAATGTCCTTCTTCACCTGTTCTAGTTCCGAAGCGGTTGATTGAGGGTTGAGGGTCCCCAGTTCGTCGACCGCCGAAGCCAGACCTGCCTCGGCCGCACAGAAGTCGGCCGACGCCTCGCCGAGTGACTCCGAGCACGCTGCCAGCAAGAGGGCACCGATGAGCGCCAAAATCAAGGTTGATTTCTTCACGATAGTGGTCTAACTGATGTCGCCTATGCGAGAAGTTTGGCTTTTGCCTCAGAGAACTCGACGTCACTGAGCACACCGGAGGCGTGCAGATCGGCCAGACTCTGAAGCTTGGCGGTCAGGTCATCGCCACCTGCGGCTGGTGCTGAGGCGGGTGCTGCCGAGGCTTGCTGCATTTGTGCCATCTGCTGTTGAAGTTCTGCCACCTGTGCCTGGGATTCGAACGCTGCCTGCTGTGCAGCCTGCTCCTGAGCGCCGGCCTGGGCTTTGGCTTGTTGTCTTCCGCTCACTCCACCAACAACGGCGGTGGCAGTACCGGCCACGACCGCGGTGCGTGCCATTGTTCCGACCAATCCTGGTCGTCCTCTTCGTCTTCTCATCCTTAATTCTCCTCTGCGATTGCTGCGAGTACTTCGTCGGCGACCATACCTGGTATCCGAACATTGGCCACCAGTTCGCCGCCCGAGCCAACAAGTGCATCGCGGAACGGCTTGACCCAGGTGTGTTCAAACACGAGGGCGGCAGCCGAATCGCCAGGCTCCAGTGCCCAAGCAAATTCGTCGATGTCCTCGTCGCTGATAAGTCCGTTCGTCTCAGCGATGAACTTCTGAAGTCTCTGTACGTCGGGGTTGGCATCGAGATCCTCGATCTCGAGTAATTCGATGTCTCCTTCGGCGGTTTTAGTGACTAACAGGCAGTCGATGATTGACACGATATTCCTGTCGACCACGTCTTCAAGGGCGGGCAAAATGCCACCGTTGAACTGACTACCCGGAAATCTAATAAATACAAGTTCTATTGGTCCAAGACCCATTCGTTCTCCTTCTCGTTGAGAAGATAGCGGATTTGATGATGCTCTGAATCGGAGGAATCGACCGGACTCGGGTATATTCGAGAAACGGGAGATTTTCTATGACATGGACAACCAGGACAGTAAATGCCGCGATCGCCTTCTCTGACTGGCTCAACCCGGTAACGAGTGGGCCTGCCGGACCGCTCGCCGCCGGTGCTGCCGTCGATTCGTTTGGCCCATCCCTAATGCCAAGAAAGTCGGCACACCAGGGTGCCGCCGCCGGATTGGCGATCCTTGCCGCACGGGGCGTTGGTTCAACGGTCGACGTTGCGGCCAGGAGCCTGGCCCCCGAATCGTCACCGTTGTCATGGAAGTTGGCAGTCAGGGGGATGATCGCTGCGGCCGGCTCAGCTGTATCCAATATCGGCGAGGAACCCGACGAGTCCACCGGCCTCGCCTCGCTGCGCACTGCCGGTCGTCTTGCCATGGTGGGAGCGATTGGCGGCATCGTACATGAGGTCGGTAAAGACATTTCTTCGAAGACTTCAATGCCGATAGTTCCGATTGTTACCGGGCTTGGCGGATTTGCATACGTGGCAAGCCGCTTTTCGCGGGAACTGGAAACTCGTAATGCAGTGATCGCCCGATGGACCGAAGAGGACAAACCGGCAGATCTGCCCCAGTCGATACTCATTGGTGTTGCAGTCGCAGGTTTGGGGAGGCTCGCCGCGGCTGGCTTCCGAACTTCACAAACATCTCTAATGAATTACATGGGTGCCACCCCTGGCCTGCGAATCATCGGCTTCGGGACCAACGTCGTCATGTGGGGTTCCGGCGCCATTACCGGATATCTCGCTCTGGTATCCAAGCTGGCAAGCCTGAACGGCAAGGTCGAAGACGCCTTCTCGTCTCCTCCGGAGAGTGATTTTGTTTCGGGTGGCCCCAATAGCAACTCGCCCTTCAACGAATTGGGACTCCAGGGCAGGCGATATGTGAGCGAAATCGTCGATCCGGAGGTAATCGAGAAAACGCTTGGAGAAAAGGCGGTTGCACACCCCATCCGCGCCTATGTGGGTTACGACTCCGAACCCGTCTATTCGACGATGCGGTCGGAGCTTGCTCTCCAGGAGCTGGAGCGGCTTGGCGCTTTCGATCGAAAGTACCTTCTCCTCGTATCACCAACCGGGACCGGCTGGGTCGACCACACAATGATCGAGTCGGCCGAGATTCTCGCTAGAGGCGACATCGCCACAATCTGCATCCAGTACGGACGTGCCCCATCATTCGTTGAACTCCAGGCGGTCGCTCTGGGAAGGTCGCAATTCCGCCAGCTGTTGTGGGGAATCAAACAGCGTCTGTCAGGCGTGCCGGAGTCTGCCCGGCCAAGAGTGCTTGTCTTTGGCGAAAGTCTCGGGGCATGGTCGAGTTCCGATGTGGTCATGCACCAGGGCATCGGAGGGTTTGATCACTACGGGATCCACCGAGCCTTATGGTTCGGCCTTCCCGGGTTGGCCAAGTGGTCAAAGACCGGCATGGTCGAGGGGAGGAACCCCCTGATCCCACCGGGAACCGTTCGTGCGTTTGATCGTTTCGAAGAATTTGAGGAACTCGATCCTGACGCTCAAGCGAAGTTGCGGGCGATAATCGTCGACCATGCCAACGACCCGATAGCCCAGATGTCGCTTCGTACAGCCGTCAAACGGCCCGAGTGGCTCAATGGTGAGCGGGGACGAGGCGTTCCCGAGCAGATGAAGTGGACCCCGCTTATCACTTTTACCCAGGTTTTGATCGACGCCATGAATGCAATGGTGGTAGTACCGGGTGAGTTCAAGTCATTCGGGCACGACTATCGGGCCGATACCGCCGAGTTCGTACAGGCGGCCTTCGAGTTTCCCGCGGTCAGCGATGATCAGATGAAGGCGCTCAATGAGACTTTGACTGCGAGAGAGCTCGACCGTTCCGCTCGGATCAAGGGACCCACAGGAGTGTCTGAGGACAACATGGACGTAGTTGGCGGAGTTCAATAGCGCAGATTCGCTGGTTGAATGGGAACCACCAGTCGCTTTGCGAGCGTCCAACCAGAGACGTTTATACCGACCCTTTTAGGGGAAACTCCCTCATCCAATGACTCTTGTATCCACAATCGGGCCCCTGGCGGTCTACGCAGCAGCCTTTCAAACCATCGTCTATGTCCTCTTACCGCGACGTCACCGGACCCTCTGGGCACCATTGGTGACAGGCAGCGTCGGAGCTGGAGTGGTGTTTCTTGCAGGTTCTATTTTCGGATTCGGTAGCATTGGCTTGGGATCGGTGGACCCTGGTCTCGTAGTTTTCTGGGCTGTCATAACCGGCGCGATTGTCTCCGTGATTGGGCTGACCATGCTGGCATTGCCCCAGCTTCGATCGGCCCTCGCCGACCCCCGCCTCGCTTCCCTGTCGTCGCGGGAATCATTCGTCCAGATTTTCGTCCGGATCCCGGTGATGACCGCCCTCATCGAAGAAGCAGTCTTCCGCGGGGTGTTGCACAGCGCCCTGATGGCGCTCTACCCGCCGTCGGCTGCGATTTGGATTGGTGCAGGTCTCTTTGGGATCTGGCATATCGGTCCGGGGCTCGATCAGGCGGAATCGGCGGAAGCTGGAACGCTGGCTGGTTGGATCCATACCATCGTCACCGTTGTGGCCACCACGGTCGCTGGGGCAGGTCTGGTCTGGTTACGTATCGAGACCGGGTCGATCTGGGCCGGCGTCGCTGTCCACGCTGTTCTAAACATGACGATGGCGTTGTTCGCCCGTCGGGCGGGTCGGTCCCTGGCCGCGATTTCTTAAGCGTTTCGGCGCCGCCCGGACCTCAAAGCCGGTGCTGTCTCGGGGAAGTGGCAGGTGTTAACGTCGCTTTCCATGAGGTGGAGAAAGTCGGCGACCGAAGCCAAGATCGTTGACTGATGGCGACGCTGGTTCGCCGCGAAACGCTTAGAAACCTCTTTCGCAAGGAAACCTTGCGTGAAGACGCAGTGGCGGGCCTCGTGCTCGGCGTCGAAAGCGTGCCGGATGGGCTAGCCGGGGGACTGCTCGCGGGTGTGAATCCGGTGTTTGGTCTATATGGCTATATGGCCGGAACGGTGTCCGGGGCCCTTTCGACGTCGTCGTCCTTTATGGCGGTGCAGGCCACCGGAGCTATGGCGATCATTGTGGCCGATATCGGTCTGGTCCATTCCGGCGAAGACCCCGGCCGGGCGTTATTCACCCTCTCGATCCTGACCGGCGTGCTGATGCTGATTGCTGGGTTCTTCAAGCTTGGATCGTTGCTTCGATTCGTGTCCAACTCGGTCATGGTCGGATTCATTTCAGCGGTCGGCGCCAATATCGTCCTGGGCCAGCTCGACAATTTCACCGGTTATGAGGCACAGGGAAACAATCGGATTCTTCGCGCACTCGACTTGCTTTTCCACCCGTTCGCTGTCGACCTGAGGACGCTCGTTATCGGGTTGACCACGATCGGTCTAATTATCGTTTTGGAGCGGACCAGATTGGGTGCCCTCGGGCTGGTGGTTGCC
>JBBKXI010000114.1:0-3156 GCA_037969415.1 Acidimicrobiia bacterium
ACCAAAAGGTTTGTGTCTACGGCGATCATCCGCCGCGTCCCGCGTAAATCAAGTCGCGGATGGTTTCCCAATCCCCTTCATCGACTCCTGCCTGGGTTCCAGAGCCACCGAACGATGCGTCCACCAAGACAAAATTTCCCCGGTTGGCATTTTCCAACTCCCGACGCAAACCGGTTTCGATAAGGTCACGGAGAGTCGTGCCGCGAGACGCAGCCAGCCTCTTGGCTCGTGTTAGAAGATCATCCGATAGGTCGACGGTGGTTTTCATATTGCTAACTATACCATAAGACCCATATATATGGGTGGCAAGGGACTATTGCTGAAACGCTGCTGCTCCGGTCCCACATCCGAACCCGTCAGTGACGACTCCATCGCGGACCACATAGACCTCTTCGTAGTACGTCCGTCCGCTGAACTGAGGGCGAAAACGTGTGTTCCTTCGTTTGCACCGTCCAACTCAACAACTCCAGGAGGCAACTTGTGATCGTCCGCAAATGGGTTGAAGGCATTTCTAGGAGCGGCACCGCTTGGTTCAGATGGCAGAAGCGGAACCGACCCGACGACGATTCCACCGTCCGGGCACATCGGAACATCTATTCCTGCAACCTTCAGGATGGTCGAGTTCTCATAGTCGATGCGGCTACAAGCTGAGAGACCGACCAGAACGAACAAACCGACCGCTGTCACTCGCATACCGAGTCCGGGGCTTCGCATCGTCCATCAGTTTACGGCCCGGCTGGACGGCCACCTATTGGCAATTGAGTAGACAAGGATCCCGGCGGCGACTGCGGCGTTGAGGCTTTCCGCCCCTCCTGGCATCGGGATCGTCACCGAACGATCACACATCGCGATCACGTCGTCGGACAGGCCGGATGCTTCTTCCCCAATGAGGAGTGCATACCGGCCATCGCCGAGCTCGGACGGGTCCTCACCGCCTCGAATTACGGAGGCGACGAGCTCAAATCCGCTCTCTGACAACTCGGCGGTCTCGGCGACGGGGTGGATTCCGGTCGCAAACTGACTACCCGCACCCGACCGGAGCACCTTCGGTGACCACGGGTCGGCGGTACCTGCCGTAAATCCGAATCCCCACCCGAAAGCCCGGGCAATCCGGATCATCGTCCCAACATTCCCAGGGTCGCTGACACCACATGAGACCAAAAGGTTTTGCTCGGCCAACTCACCCGGTTCAGGGATGGCCACCACCGCGATTGGACCGCGGGGCGTCTCGGTCCCAGCTAGTCGTTTCAGGGCTGGCTCATCGACCAGAATCGGGTCGATTCCAAGATGTCTCGCCAGTTCCTGGCTCTCGGTGTCGGCGGCAAGCGCGAAGAGTTGGCGGATATCGCTACCCCCCTGGATTGCCTCCTCGAGGAGATGCGGCCCTTCGATGAGGGTGGTGCCGGTCTGTTTTCGTTCCCTTGCGCGATGAAGCCGGGCCGCTTCCACCACAATCGGGTTTTTGGAATTGCGGACCGGCTCCATATCAGAGTTGTCCTCTGGGATTTAGTTGATCTTCGAGACTTCGACCATCTGGGCAAAGGCGCCCGGGTCGTTGACTGCCATTTCGGCGAGCATTTTCCGGTCGACCTGGACTTCGGCGGCCTTGAGACCGGCGATCAACTGCGAGTAGGTGGTCCCGTTTTGTCGGGCCGCAGCGTTGATCCGGGCGATCCACAACTTGCGGAAATCCCGTTTCCGGGCACGACGGTCGCGATAGGAGTCGGACATGGCATGCATGACCTGCTCATTGGCCGTCCTGTAGCGACGGCTTCGGGCACCCTTGTAGCCCTTAGCCCGGTTGAGCACTTTCTTATGTGACTTTTTGGCGTGAACTGCGCGTTTTGCACGAGCCATTGTCTATACCTCCCTGTGACTCAGCGACCGAGCTGCTTTTTGAGGACCTTGGCATCCCCGGGAGCGAGCTCTACTAAGCCTTTGCGGCGGCGGAATGTGCTCTTCCCTTTGGCGAGCTTGAGATGGCCCCTACCTGCCTGGCGGCGCATTAACTTGCCGGAGCCGGTCACTTTGACCCGTTTCTTCGCTCCGCTATGTGTTTTCATCTTGGGCACAGCATTTCCTTCCTACTGGTCTTGCTGTTCAACAACTGGTTCTGCAACCGGTTCTTCTTCTTGAACTTCTTGAACTACTGGTTCTACTTGAACTTTCTCTACCGCTTTTGCTGCAGCTTTATCTGATGATTTCGAACCCGACTGTTTCGGTCTCCGCGACGGTGCCAGAACCATTGACATCGAACGGCCCTCGAGCTTCGGTGTCTGCTCGATAATTGCGTACTCGGAAACCTCATCGGCCAACCGATCCAGGAGATCTTTCCCGAAATTGGGACGTTCCTGCTCACGACCTCTGAAACGTATCGTCAATTTCACTTTGTCACCCGACTCCAGGAAATCCTGGGTCTTGCGACGGGTGATATCGAAGTCGTGGTCGCCAATACGAACCTTCATTCGAAGTTCTTTGACGCTTGTCTTGGTTTGGTTCTTGCGAGCTTCACGCTCTTTGACGGACTGTTCGTACTTGTATTTGCCGTAGTCCATCAACCGACACACGGGTGGGTTGGAATTTGGAGCCACTTCTACAAGGTCGAGGTCCAATTGGTCCGCGAGCCACAGTGCCTCGTTGATCTTCTTAACTCCGATTTGGGAGCCGTCGGGTGCTACAACCCTGACTTCCTTGGCCCGGATGGCGCCGTTTACGCGCAACTCAGTTGTAATGGCTATTTCCTCCTGTTGGAAACGTTGCTGTCTGGTTCATCAAAAAAGCAGCAAGCGAAAGCTTGCTGCTCAAACCGGTCCAGAAACGCTTCTGGATGGGTGGGACCTCAGCTCCCTCGAATCCAAACAGGAACCGGGGGCCGGGTGGGGAAGCAGCGGCTTCCACTCTTTGCTATTGAATTGTGAATGGAATGGTACCTGGCCTCAGGACGTATGGCTAGTCGCCACACGCCGATTCTGGAACCCGGCGTGTGACTTATCGTCGGCGCCCCGGAGCTTCTTACTGTCCTCCCGTTCACGGGAGGACAGTCCCTGCCGGTCCGAAAGGTCCGGAGGTCGGAGGGAGCGTGTGACATCAACGCTGAACAAAGTTGGTGTCTCAACGCCCACCCTCCCCCGGCTCCTCCGTCGCCGGGTACTCCCT
>JBBKXI010000115.1:0-7018 GCA_037969415.1 Acidimicrobiia bacterium
GAGAAACCCGATCGGGAAAGCACCATTGAAGCCGCAGCGAGCCCACCGATCAGAGCTGCGAGGAGGGTGGGGCTGAAAGTGTCCACCTCGCGATATTCGGAGAAGGCCACTGACCACCCGAGGGCAACCGCCACAGCTATCGCCACCGTCAACCCATATCCGGAAGACCCAACGGTGTAGGCCGCCAAAACTGCTCCGGCCGAAGTAACTACGACCGGAAGAGAGGCGAAGATTCTCCCTCGTCGTTCAAACACCGAACCCAAATCGGTGGCCCATATCGCCGCGACCGCAACCAGGAAAGCCCCCCAGACGGCCTGGCCCTGAAGGTTGGCGAGAACCGCGACCAACGCGACACCCACCGGGATGAAACCGACGAAATCAGACACAGCGAAAGAGGCCGCCACTGGTTGACTACCCCCGGATACCGGTGGAATCAACACCAGCTCGTCACTCGATCCGACTTTTGTATCCAGGCTCGCGGTTTCACCGTTTATCCAAACTCGGGCCGATTCAACCCCACGGGCGAAGTCGGTCCCGTAGCGATCAATAGCATTATCGATTACCCCACCGACCGTGTCGGAATCGATTTCAACGCGAGAAGTTCCCGCTATTTCCCTTAGGTTGGCGAACAGTCTGAGCTTGGCCATGATTCAATCGTAAAGGAAATGGAAGTCTCATATGTGCCTCTCGACATTTATTGCCTAGCCTCGGGTCATGGAAGAGCGCGTTTTCGTCGCCGTTGACGTACCCCTCGTCGGGGATGAACGACACAAGAACTGGGCGAAGGTCGTCGAGTCGGTAGACACCGACAAGGCGTCCGGCTGGGCTTTCGAGGGCCCATTTGTCGCCGCCGGAGGAATCCAGGACCTGCCAGCAGGCGGGGTGTTATTGGTGTACGGCGAGAGGGGTTCGCGGGCCAAACCCCAAAGTGCGGCCAGGGTTTATCTGATCAACCCGGATGGGACGCTTTCGCTAAATGGGGAATCCAAGGGGCAAGCATGGGCGCGCACTCTGCGCGACCCGGTTGAAAGGCTTCTTGGTGTCGAGCACCCCAAATTCGACTTATCCCAAATACCTGACACGGTTCTGGCTGATGAGCTTCGTCTCCGGGGATGGACCGTCGAGCGATAGATGCTTACAGACGAACTCATCGTGATAACCGAGAGTCCTCCCAATGCGGGAACTCCGCTCCGGCACCTCGATGGCAATCCGCTCGATGTCGAATTCGTCTACGTGCGAAACAATTTCCAACCGCTAGCGGTCCCGCCGGACCATTTTGACGTTGATCTCGGCGGCACCATCGCGGCGGTCGCGGTTTCCGACCTCGCCATACCCGAGCAAACCGAATATGACATGGTTTTGGAATGCGCTGGCAATGGACGGATATTCATGGACCCAACCCCTGAGGGCATTCCATGGGATTATGGAGGAGCCTCTCCCGTGATCTTCTCCGGGCCCCGACTTCTCGATGTGATCGGTCCAATCGGCGCCGATGCTGCGGAATTGGTGTTTACCGGCGCAGATAGTGGGCTGGTAGAACCTGAGGGCACGATCAATTATCAATTCTCACTGCCGAGAGATCTCTGGGACCGGGCAATCCTGGCAACGCATCTCAACGGCGAGTCGCTGAGTGTCAGTCACGGGGGGCCGGTGCGGTTGATAGTCCCCGGTGAGTACGCCATGAAATCGGTGAAGTGGCTGACCCGAATCGCCACGACGACCACGCCCTTCGCCGGACACTTTGTCAACAAATACCGATACTTTGGAGACACCGTCGAACCGGAAGGGACCGGCGTCGGGGCGATTGCGGTCCGGTCGCTCATATCCCGGCCACAAACTGGAGAGGCAGTCCCTGTTGGGCGTTTCGAAATTCTGGGCTCCGCATGGTCGGGTGCGGCGCCAATCTCCCGGGTCGAAGTTTCGGTTGACGACCAGCCGTGGGTCGAGGCGGATATCGCGCCAAGTAGAGGCAAGTACGCGGCCACACCCTGGGCCGTGACCCTTGATCTGTCTGGCGGGCGGCATACGGTGGTCGCACGAGCCCACGACAGCGACGGCAACTCTCAGCCACTGGTCTCCCGGTGGAATCGCAACGGCTATGCCAACAACGGTGTCCACTCCGTCGAGTTCGAGGTTGGCTAGTGCCCTGTCCATGATCGTCGTCGATGTTCAGGGCGAGTCAGGGACGCAGCCAGCGGTGTCATCTGGACGTCCTGAACGCGGCAAACGTTTGTGGACGGGGCGCTAGGGAATCATGGCCTGAATTAGCCCGGCAACAGTGCCTGGTTCATCGAGGTGGGCCTGATAGGCGTCAATCCGTTCCAGCGTGATTGCCGGTAAAGCCGAAATCACACGGTCCACCGAGTCTTCCGGCACAGCGCCCTTTTGCGACCAGACAAAAACAGTCGGAGCGGTGATGGCACCAAGCCTCGACGGTACGTCCGAAGCGGGGTCGGTCACTATGAATCCATTGAGCGAGTCCGTTGTTTCCAGGATGGAGGTTGTCAATGCTCGGTGGGTGAGGATCGCAGCATCCGGACACCATCCGCCGACTTCGCAGTAGGGAGCGAAGTTTGAGGCGCTGAATGACCCGGAAGCCTCGACGGCGTGAGTCACCGACGTTCCGAACCACGGAATCCGTTCCAACCGCTGAACCCATGTCGACCCTTCGTAGAAGTCGACATCCACCATGACCAGACCGGCTACCAGATCCGGGTGGGTGACGGCGACCTCAGCGGCAACCTCGCCCCCGAGCCCGACCCCAACCAGAATCACTGGTGTTCCGGAACTGGTTTCGATGACGGACGCCATCTTTTGAGCCATGTCGGCAACCGTGTGTCTCGGATCCGCCCCGGGAAGACGGGTGGAGAGACCGAATCCTGGCAAGTCGACACCGAGCGTTGTTACCTCAGGGCCAAGCGCCGTGACAAGGTCGGTGAAAATCGGCGAACCGGTAATTTCGGCGTCGTGGAGCAAGACCACGGTCGTCGTGCCGGAACCTTGCTCGACGATGTTCAGGTCTAGTTCGTCGACGGTTTCCACATCACGGTCTTCAACTTGTGCGAGGGACTGGGTTTCAACCAGCGAAATCCGCTGCTGAACTACTGCCGCCCAGATCACAGCACCAAGCAGAGCCAAAAGGAACACCAGAAAAACAATGCGTCCAACGGCCCGGCTCGGCGTGTCTTCTTTGGGCGGCGGTCGTAATCCACTCATTTGATTAGTACCACGTGTACATGTTTCGGTCCGTGGACGCCCAGGTTGAGCTGAAGTTCAATATCGCCAGTTCGGCTTGGTCCCGTGACGATAACCAGATTGGCCGTATCTTCGACGGCTTCAGGGTGGTCGCGCGCCCAATGAGCGAGGGTCCAACGCAGTGTTTCAACTCGGACCAAAGCGACGTGCACCGGTGGGAGCAAGCTGACCAGCCGACCCCGCCCGGGCCCATGAGAGAGCACAACAGAACCCGACTCAGCAAGAGCAAAGAGTGAGCCAGTAATCCCCATGTCGGCGGTAGCGATAAGGGACGGATCGGTCGACTCGTTGTCCTGTCCAACCAATTGGTACCCCTCGGCGGCCAGGCTCGAATTGATTCCCGGTGCCGGAAGGTCGGCCCAGGCGACGTAAGAGCTCACCGAATGGCCTGCCGCGACCGCGGCGACGGTACGGGGAACGCTGTGTCGGCTGACCGGGCCATGGATAACCGTATTTACATCCTGAGCACGCGATCGAAATAGTCCCAATAAGTCGGATGGCGGTGTACCGGGAAGGTCGGAAGCCACCGCAGGGCTGGACGGCAACTCGTTCTTCAGGATTCCTGCGGACACTTTGGCGAGAAAGGCATCACGTTTCATCGCGGCTCCGAAACCACTCGGTGAAGCTTTCGGGAGGCGGCCGGCGGAGATCACGGAATTGAGTCCATCCACGAGCCGGGCCAGGGATCCTCCGAATCCAACCGAGTGATGAGAATGGAGCGGAAAGCGATCTAGCCAGTCTCCCCCACCGCGACCACTTTTCGGGAGCTGTGGCCGCCGACGTATATCGGCCCATGCCTTTCTCGAGCCAGCCCGGTAGTCGACCTTCCGAAGCCGCGCGCTCGCGCAATTTGAGGAGCATCGAAGGAATCTGGATGCGAACCGGGCACACCTCTTCACAGGCACCGCAGAGAGTCGACGCGTAAGGAAGGTCCCACCAAGGGTTCATACCATGCAATCCCGGGGTCACGACGGAGCCAACCGGTCCTGAATAGACCGTTCCATAAGCGTGTCCACCAACCTCGCGAAAAACCGGACAAACGTTCAGACAGGCGCCGCATCTGATGCAAGCCAGGATTTCGGCGGTGTCACCGCCCAAGATGTCAGAGCGACCGTTGTCGATTATCACCACGTGGAGTTGTTCTGGCCCGTCGTGATCGCCGGGTCGCCTTGGGCCGGAAACAACATTGGTGTACACCGAAAGTCGTTGGCCGGTGGCCGACCGCGCCAGCACCTCCAGTGTGGCGGCGGCATCTTCCCATCGGGGCACGATTCGCTCCATCCCCATCAGCGCAATATGGACCCGGGGTAACGTCGTGCAGAGACGGCCATTGCCCTCGTTGGTCACCGTCACAATCGAACCCGTTTCCGCCACCCCAAGGTTGACACCGCTAATACCGGCGTCGGCCCTGAGGAAGATCTCCCGGAGATGCTCCCGGGCTACCTGATTCAAGACCTTTGGGTCTGAAGACTCCTCCGTCCCCAGTTTCTCAGCAAAGAGTCGCCCGACATCGTGGCGAGTCATGTGAAGTACGGGGGCGATTATGTGGCTCGGGGTATCGCCCGCCAGTTGAACAATGAACTCACCCAGATCGGTTTCGGTAACGCGGAAGCCACGGCCCTCCAGAAACGGATTGAGTTCAATTTCTTCCGACACCATCGACTTCGACTTCACGACATTCCGACACCCAGTTCTTTGGAGAATCCTGGCCACGATCTCGTTGGCTTCCTCAGCGTCGGCCGCAAAGTGGACCACCCCACCGTTGAGTTCTACCTGATCGGCGAACGACGAGATGAGACGGTCCAGGTTGCGCAAGGCGTGAAGACGAATGGCGCGGACTCGATCTCGGAGTTCCTCGGAGATTTCGAACTCCGACATCGCGTCTTCCCGCGCAGTTGTCATCGACCTCATGCCCCGTTCGACGGCATCGGCTTCTGCTGTACCTACAAGGTCTCGTGCTCGGCCGAGGAACGTGACCGGAGTGGAGGTCATTGGGCCCCGAATTGGGCTACAAACAATCCCATCACCTGAGACCAGGCGTTTTCGAAATATTCGAACGTCTGAGGCCAATCGGAGTCGGGGTCGGCCAAACCCGATTGCGGCCATCCCAGGTCGTTCAGTTCAACTCTCGCCCCGTTCTCGCTCTCGGTGAAGAGCAGCACGACCCATGTGTGAAGTGGCCTGGTCTTGAGCTCCGGTGGCGCATTCCAGGTGAACGAGAGCATCTTGTCGGGGAGAAAGGAGAGCACACGGCACCAGTCGCCGCCCCGGTCACCCGGAGCGGCTTCGGGCATGAAATGGATTTCGTACTTCCCGCCAGGACGAAGATCAACCTCATTGTTCTCGGTCCACCATTTCGCCAACCCATCGGAGGTGGCCCAGAGCGCATATGCCTCTTGGGTGGACACCGGGACGTCACCGGTCATCGTGATGGCGCGACCCGAGAGATCGTCGGCGCTGGCCTCGACTAGTTGCGGGGCGAAATGAGGGTTACGGATCAACCCGAACTCGTTGCCGAATGGGTCGACGAAAGAAGCGACAACAATCCCATCACCGGTGTCGACCGGGTCCATTCCGGTGGTTGCTCCCAGGGCGACGGCACGGGCCAGGTCGGCAGCGGGATCATCGCTCGCCCACAGAAACAACGGATCTTCACGTCCCGAATCGTCCGGGAACAACCCGAATTCGTATCCCGAGATCTCAAATCCGACATAGAACGGCTCGTCGAAATAGGGCTCGATCTCGAAGAGTCGGGTATACCAGTCACGGGATGGGCCGATGTCAGCTGGCCGGAATTGGGCGGTACGTAGTCCTCTAAGTTTCATTCTCTGCTCCTAACAGTTCGACAAAATGTCGAACGGTGATAGGTGAATTTCGACGACGTAATCCGCCTTCGAGGTGCATGAGACAGGAAACATCACCTCCAACCAACACGTCTGCTCCTGAGGCTTCGACCCGATCGAGCTTGGTATCCATGATCGCAGCGGAAACTTCCGGCATCTCGATCGAGAAAAGGCCCCCAAATCCGCAGCATTCTTCGGCTCCGTCGAGGGGAACCAAATTGGCCCCGGTCAGGTTTGAGAGCAGATTCTCGACAGTGTCTCCAAGGCCGAGCGTCCTCAGCCCATGACAGGAGCGATGGACCGTCACTGTGCACTCTTCACAGTCTTTCTCGAGCTGACCGTCGGCCACCTCGTCAACCAGAAACCGGGACAGTTCCCGTGTCCGCTCAGCCACTCGAATCGCGGCGTCATAGTCTGGCGTGCCCTTGAGAAGCTCGGGATAGTTGGCCACCATCATCGCCGCGCATGAACCGGAGGGGAGAACAATCGGGCCCTCGGTGGCGTCGAGAATGCCCAGGGTGTGGATTGCCATTTTTCTGGCGTCCGAATTGAGGCCCACGTTGTATGCGGGTTGCCCGCAACAGGTGAGACCTTCCGGTACCTCGATATTGAAACCGGCTTGTTCCAACACCCGGACCGTTGCCTTTCCCACTTCGGGCGCCATCCGATCGACCAGACATGTCGGCATCATTTGAATGGTGTCGCCGGGCATCCACCTACGTTACGTGACAGGGGCCGCGTTCCTCAGGAACAAGGGCCACATATGGCGACCCTCGGGGGAAGGAAGAGACGAAGAGCACGCCTAGGTGTATTGATCCCTGAGGTTGTTGACGCGGCTTATGGGTGGGCCGTCGATGGCGGTGTGGTATCGGTGATGATTGTATTCGTGGAGCCACCGGTCTAGGTCTTCGACGCGTTGG
>JBBKXI010000116.1:0-4253 GCA_037969415.1 Acidimicrobiia bacterium
AGGGGCCGTCGGGTCATGGGTGGGCAGTCGACCTACATTCCGCTCAAGGTAAACACCGCCGGCGTTATCCCGGTCATTTTCGCCACTTCGGTTCTTTTGATTCCGTCATTGATCATTACGGCGATTCCATCGGATGCTGCGTGGCTGCAGTCGGTGTACCGCTGGATCGACGAGAATCTCGGCGGTGGTGGTCAAGGTGTCAGCTGGTGGTACATATTGATACTCTTCGCTCTGGTCATTTTCTTCACCTACTTCTACACCGCTATTCAGTTCGATCCTGAGAAGCAGGCCGAGATGATTCAGCGCCAGGGTGGCTTCGTCCCCGGCGTACGCCCGGGTCGTCAGACTGCCAAACACCTCGGGTTCATACTCAACCGGATCACCCTTCCTGGTTCGATCTTCCTTGGCGTCATCTCCATTCTCCCGGCGATCGCCGGGGCGGTGTGGAACATTTCGATCGCATTCTCTGGAGTCTCGATCCTGATCGTGGTTGGTGTCGCATTGGAGACGATGAAACAAATCGAGTCCCAGTTGACGATGAGGAACTACGAAGGCATATTGAGCTAATGCGGCTTTTTTTTGTGGGTCCTCCCGGCGCTGGCAAAGGCACCCAGGCGGAAAGAGTCGCTGAAAAGCTTGGAATCCCTCACATTTCGACCGGCGAGATGTTCCGACACCACGTTTCCACCGATACCGAATTTGGACGCCGGGTTGACGAGATAATGACATTGGGCGAGTACGTGCCCGACGAGATCACGGTGGGGATGCTGCGAGAACGCCTCGAGTTTGAGGATGCCCGAACTGGCTTCATCCTTGACGGATTCCCTCGAACGGCTGCTCAAGTGGAAGCCCTCGACGAACTGATCGGTGAGGATGCACTCGATGCGGTTGTCGTGTTTGAAGTCGATGGCGACGCACTGGTTGAGCGTCTCATGGCGCGAGGCCGCGCCGACGACAACGAAGAAACCATCAGGGCCCGTTTTGGGATGTATCAAGACCAAACCGCACCCCTGCTTGACATTTACAATCAGCGTGACCTGGTGATCTCGATTAATGGCGTTGGCGACATGGACGCCGTGACCGATCGGATTATGACTGCCCTGCCCGGCGCCCAATATCAAATTACAACCACCAACATTCCGCCACAATCACAACAATGATTTCGATTAAGAGTCGTCGTGAGTTCGCCAAGATGGAGAAGGCCGGTGCAGCAGTCGCCGCAATCCATGCCCTGGTTCGGGAGATGGCTTCCCCTGGAGTCTCGCTCCTCGATCTCGAGGATGCTTCGGCGAGGATCCTCGAAGAACATGACTGCATCTCATCATTCCTCAATTATCTGGGGACTTATCCGGCGACTCTCTGTCTTTCACCCAACGATGTAATCGTCCACGGAATCCCGACGGATTATCGGCTCGAGGAGGGAGACATTCTCGCGGTCGATGCTGGCGCTATTTATCAGGGGTTTCACGGGGATGCCGCTTTCACCATTGCCATTGGTGACGTCTCTTCGGAAGCCAAACAATTGATCGGTGCCACCGAAGAAGCAATGTGGGCCGGCATACGTGAGGTCAAAGCCGGCAATCGACTAGGTGATATCGGCGCTGCGATAGCCGGGATCGGCGCTGCCTATGGATACGGAGTGGTCGAGGAGTATGTGGGCCACGGGATTGGCCGCCAAATGCACGAGGAGCCACAGGTCCCCAACTACGGGGAGCCCGGGACCGGAATGAAACTCCGTAAGGGGATGGCCCTCTGTATCGAGCCGATGTTCAACATCGGAGGCCGTCACACCAAGGTCGACGATGACGGTTGGACTGTTCGCACTGCCGATGGGAGTCTGTCCGCCCATTGGGAGCACACGGTGGCGATAACCCCGGACGGCCCGATGGTTTTTACCGCTGGCGAACAGCCGATACCGGTGGAATTTGAGCAAATACCCAGTCTTGGCTAAGATTTGGGGGTCCAAGACTTTTTGTCGTGGGCATTTTTATCCGGTCCGGGACACATTTCTCTCACCAAAGTGGCTTGAGGTGTGGCCTGGCAACACTCGCGTGTTCGGGGAATCTGCCGATTTTCCCCACAGGAACTGAATTTTTTGGAGAACTCATTATGAAGGTAAGACCTTCCACAAAGAAAATGTGTGAGAAATGTCGGATCATTCGGCGCCGTGGCCGCGTCTGGGTGATCTGTGAAAACCCCCGTCATAAACAGCGTCAAGGTTGAGGAAAAGCTAAATAAATGGCACGTATTTCGGGAGTTGACCTCCCACGCGACAAGAGGCTCGAAATCGGGCTCACCTATATCTACGGAATCGGGTTGACCCGGGCTCAGGAGATCTGCGCCGCAACCGACATCGATCCCGACACCAAGATTCGGGCTCTCACCGATGACGAGGTCACCCGGATTCGTCGGCACATCGATGCCACATACGAGGTCGAAGGTGACCTGAGACGGGATGTTCAGCAGAACATCAAGCGCAAAATTGAAATCGGCAGCTACCAGGGGATCCGCCACCGTCGTGGTCTTCCCGTTCGTGGCCAGCGCACCCATACCAACGCACGTACCCGTAAGGGTCGTCGGGTGGCCATTGCCGGTAAGAAAAAGGTCACGAAGTAGGAGTTTTGTAGGTGGCAACGCAACCAGGAACCAAGCGGGTCCGCCGCCGCGAGAGAAAGAACATCTCTCACGGCCAGGCCCACATCAAGGCAAGTTTCAACAACACGATTATCAACATCACCGATCAGAATGGCGGCACCGTCGCCTGGACCTCAGGTGGTTCGGTCGGGTTTAAGGGTTCTCGTAAATCAACCCCTTATGCAGCACAAGTTGCTGCTGAAGAAGCCGCCCGCCGCGCCGGTGAGCACGGAATTCGCAAGATCGATGTAATCGTCAGTGGCACTGGATCCGGTCGCGACACGGCGGTTCGCACCTTGCAGAATATGGGTATGGAAGTCACTTACGTCAAGGACGTGACACCACTTCCCCACAACGGCTGTCGTCCCAAGAAGCGAAGGCGCGGCTGATGGCTAGATATACCGGCCCCCGTCATAAGGCATGCCGTCGTGCCCGCACCCCGCTCTGCCAGTCGAAGAAATGTCCGGTTGATCGTCGCCCCTATCCGCCTGGCCAGCATGGCCGTGGTCGAATTCGGGAGAGCGACTATCTGATCCAGCTTCGAGAAAAGCAGAAACTGCGCACAATGTACGGCGTACTCGAGAAGCAATTCCGCCTGTACTACGAAGAGTCTGCGCGTCGCGATGGAATCACCGGTGACGCTTTGCTCCAACTTCTGGAACAGCGCCTCGACAACGTCGTTTGGCGCTCGGGATTGACGGCGACCCGCCAGCAGGCACGTCAGCTCGTTAACCATGGCCATTTCCTCGTCAACGGGAAGAAGGTCGATATCCCTTCGTACCAGGTGCGACCGGGAGATGTCATCACAGTCAAGGAGAAGAGCAAGGATCTGCTCATTATCCAACATGCAGTCGATACCCAAGATCGAGTCGTTCCCGACTGGATTGGGGTTGAACCCGGCGATCGGAAGGTGGTTGTCAACGACCATCCCCGTAGGGACCAAATTGACACGGCTATCAACGAACAGTTGATCGTCGAGCTCTACTCTAAGTGAGGTAACACTTTGTTAATCGTTCAGCGTCCCCATATTGAAGAAGAGATAATCTCCGACCTCCGGTCGAAGATTATCGTCGAACCGCTCGAGCCAGGGTTCGGATACACACTCGGTAACACTCTTCGCCGCACCCTGCTGTCCCGGATACCCGGCGCCGCCATAACCACGATTCAAATCGAGGGTGTGGAGCACGAGTTCTCGACGGTTACCGGTGTCGTCGAAGATGTTGTTGACATCATCCTCAACATCAAGAGGATCGTAATCCGCATGGAGGGCCTCGATACTGAGACTCTCTACCTGTCGGCGAAAGGCACCGGAGCAGTTACTGCTGGAGACCTCAAACTCCCCGCAGGAGTCGAAGTCGTCAACCCTGATGCCCACATCGCCACCCTCAGCGCCAGCGGTCGTCTGGAGATGGAGATGACCGTCGCTCCCGGAGTGGGATACCGATCGGCAGACAATAACAAGGGTGGATCTTCAGCGATTGGTGTAATCCCGGTTGACTCGATTTTCTCACCGGTGCGCAAGGTTTCCTATCGTGTCGAAAACTCGTGCTCCACACCCTCGATTTGAATCGTGGTTATGGCGGCGCCGGGTATCCGGGACAGCAGGGTGCGGCGAAGAG
>JBBKXI010000117.1:0-14309 GCA_037969415.1 Acidimicrobiia bacterium
CCCTTGTCGAATTGCATTCCCTCGGTGAACTCGAGTTCGAGTCCGAAGGTCTGACCCTCTTCAACGGTAATGACTCCGTCCTTACCGACCTTGTCCATTGCGTCGGCGATGACCTTGCCAATGGAGTTGTCGTTGTTAGCCGATATGGAAGCAACGTGGGCAATCTCTTCAGTGGTCTCGATGTCCCGGGCCATCTCACCGATCGCCTTGACAACGGCCTCAACGGCCTGTTCGATTCCCCGCTTCAGCTCCATCGGATTCGCACCCGCGGCGACCTGACGAAGACCTTCCTTCACCATGGCTTGGGCGAGGACAGTGGCGGTGGTTGTTCCGTCACCAGCAACGTTGTCAGTCTTGTTGGCTACTTCATATGCAAGCTTGGCGCCCATATTTTCCCAGGCGTCTTCAAGCTCGATTTCCTTGGCGATGGTGACACCGTCATTGGTGATGGTGGGTGAGCCCCACTTCTTCTCCAATACAACGTTGCGACCCTTTGGGCCAAGAGTGACTTTTACTACGTCGGCGAGCTTGTCAACACCCGCCTGCAATCCCTTGCGGGCTTCTTCGTTAAAGCGAAGTTCTTTGGCTGCCATGTTTCAGCTCCTCACTTGACAATGGCAAGCAGGTCGCGCTCAGAAAGAACGAGATACTCCGTCCCATCTAGCTTGACCTCTGTACCTGCGAACTTTGAATAGAGAACCTTGTCTCCGACAGAGACTTCCATCGGAATCCGGTCGCCGTCTTCGTCGCGGGCACCGGGGCCTACGGCGACTACCTCTCCGGTCTGGGGCTTCTCTTTTGCGGTGTCGGGGATAACCAATCCAGACGGTGTGCGGGTTTCCGCATCATCGTCGGAAGTGACTACCACTCGATCACCAAGCGGCTGAAGCTTCATTCCTTGCTCCTCCTTGAGCCTTGCTGATATTGAGAATTGGCACTCTCCTCAGGTGAGTGCCAATCGAACGTTAGCACTCGACAGAGATGAGTGCTAATTGAGGTTGAGTGTATGCGACTCAGGTTTTCGGATGGAAAATCCGAGGAACTAACGGGGAAATGACACTCAGGTTGAGGCCGAACCAAGGGCTATCTTGAGAACTCTAGCGATTCCGGAGACACATGACTCATCGGTCTGGATGTCCAGCGGGACAGGACCGCGTTGCCAGTCCCCCGATGCCCATTGGTCATAGCGGTTTCGAAGAATCCCGGGAAGTTCCAACAAACCATCGAGAGGAACAAGATCAACCCGTGAGTGCGCTGCGAGCAAGTCGGTCGTATCACCCGGCGGAACGATCGCAAGGATGGTGTGCGCATAACGGAGATACTCGAAGGCCTTTCTGCCAATCCACCAATCGTCATCATCGGCCAGGATCACCGCGATATCAGCAGCGGCTATCTCCGCGAGGGCTTGCTCCCTTGGCACCACTCCGGTGAAGTTGAGTGTGTGGTTGCTATCGAGTTCGTGAATGGCATTTCTCTGTCGTGTGGTGGCACGGCCAACGATCCGGAGCTCCACCTTGCCCTCGGGCAGTCTGGCAATCGCCGGAAGCAAAGTCGCCGGGGTGAAAAGGCTGGATTCTCTCGCCTTGACACTTCCCTGAAACGTGCCGACATATGTGATCGTGAACTTCTCGGGGTCACGATCACTCAGTGACGGATCCACTTTTATGTCTGGATAACCATTTGTCACAACATGAACCCGCCCAGGATCCAAATCTCTATGTAGGTTGAGAAGTCGCTGGCGAGTCCGGGGTGTGACCGTTATCACATGGTCTGCACCGGTGAGATACTTTCGTTCGAAACCGATCATTCGCTTTCTGAATACCGCCGAGCGCGACCGGAGCGCACGATCAAAGCTCGGAGGATCGCGGATCTCCTGAACCAAGGGCACCTCTAACCTCTTGGCCAAACCGTGCGAAGCCACCATGGCACCAAAAGGGGGCGCCGTGCCATAGACCAGTTCTACCTCGGGTAGCTCGACCGCGGCAACGCCGGCCGCCGATCGGGCCCAGAAGGCCAAGAGGTCGGGAACCATGATCTCTCTCTGTGCCCAATTGACATATCGGACCGTAGACAAGTAGCGAACCAAATTGTCCGACCTCGCCTCAGGCTGGATCGCAGGGACTTCGTCTCCGTCATGGTCTCGTCGAGCCTGAAAACTCATCCAATCATTTGGCAAAGTCACAACCTCTGGGTCGAATCCATAAGAAACGAGGTACCTCATCACAGCCTCAACCCGATATGTTCCTGAGGTGCGCATCGGCGGAAAGCGACCGGTCACATAGGCGATTCGACGGTTCATCAACTACCAACGAGCCATCGGATTCTTAGACAACCTTGCTCCCCAGGATCATTCCGGGGTCGACATTCTCTGCCCAGTCGGTGATACGGCCTTGGGAAAGCCAGAACCCACCGGCAACTCCGATCATGGCAGCGTTGTCGGTGCACAGCAGAGGCGAGGGCAGACAAAGACGTACTCCTCGTTTATCGGCCTCCTCGGCAAAACGTGCACGCAGCCTTGAATTAGCCAATACTCCCCCTCCGCCCCCGACGGTTCGTGCACCGGTATCGTCGACCGCTTTGAACGTCTTGTCGACCAACACATCGACAATTGCCTCCTGAACCGAAGCTGCCACATCTTCGATCGGAGGTAAGTCTCCAGTAGCGGACGTTTTCTCGAGATATGTCATAACCGAGGTTTTGAGCCCCGAAAATGAAAAGTGGTACGGACGATCTTGGAGTGCTCGAGGAAAGGCCACGGCTTTTGGATTGCCTGTTCCGGCAATGGCGTCGATAGCGGGACCACCCGGAAAACCGAGACCCATTACCCGCGCCAGCTTGTCAAATGCCTCCCCGGCCGCGTCGTCAATGGTCGATCCTAAGGTTTCATACTCACCCCAACCAGATACGTGGACGATCTGAGAATGGCCTCCCGAAGCGAGCAGCACTACGGCGGGTGGAGCGAAGTCGTCAAACTCAAGACGCGGGGCCATGAGATGCCCCTCCATATGGTCTATTCCGACGAATGGAAGTTGACGGGCCCACGCCGTCGCCTTGGCGAAACTGTGACCAACCAGCAATGCTCCAACAAGACCAGGACCCGCCGTGGCGGCAATCCCATCCAGGTCATCGGGGTGAACTCCGGCCTCGTTCAACGCCAGGTGGGTCAACGATCGTATCGACTCGACGTGGGCTCGTGCGGCCACCTCCGGCACCACACCGCCGAAGCGTGCATGAAGGTCGATCTGTGAGGAAATCACGTTGGACAGGGCCTCGGATCCACGAACTACTGCGACGGCTGTCTCGTCGCAACTAGTTTCAAATGCCAGCACGAGAGGGTTCATCAGAGCGCCTCGAGGTTCTTGGAGAATTGAGGTTCGTCGATGTCGTGAGCCCACATAATCACGGCGTCGTCATCGCCGTAATATCCGGGTCTGATCCCGACCGGCGCCAAACCGCATTTCCGGTACAGATCGATTGCTGGCAGATTCCGGGATCGAACTTCGAGCGTCAGATGTTTTGCATCGAGACGAATCGCCTCCCGGATCAGTGCGATCACCAGCCTCCGTCCCAAACCGTTCCGACGCTGATCAGGTGCTACGAGAAGATTCAGAATGTGGGCTTCCTCATCCACGACCATCAGTCCGCCAAATCCAAACAAACTATCCCCATCCAGAATCGCCAGATAGACACGGTTCTCCGCAATAATCTCGTCGCTAAAAACACCCGACGTCCAGGGATTCGGTTGATTGGCGGCTTCCAGCTCCACCAAGCGATCGATATCGCTCGATGAGAGCCGCCGGATCTGTGTATCGCTCACTGTGGTCCCCACGGGCCCTCCTGACGTACCTTCTCCCAGTTGATTGTTACGTCGGCGTCGCGGAGGTACATCGGGCGAATCTCATCCGGCGAGGGGAAAGACCCCTTGTCAAATCTACCCCTACCGACCTCGGCAAGCGCCACCGCGTACGGATATCTGGGTCGTCCGATTTTCGCCCGGTGAATACCCGCGATAAACCCTTCGGGAAGAGAACCCACATCTCCGACTATCAAAGACTGTTCATCGTTGGCCACCAATTGGGCTCGAAGAACTTCCGGGGTGACCAACTCGACACTGCTCTCCTTGACGACGCCGCCGGGCACCGGGCGATACCTCGCCACGGCCAGCTCGCCCCTCCTTACATCGACAAGAGCCCAAATCTGACGATGGCCGGTTCGAGCTTCGAGCGCGATGGCGTCCAGAGAAATTGCAGGAACGAGTGGGATACCGAACGCTGCTGCGATGCCCTGGGCCGTGGCAACTCCAACCCGGATCCCGGTGTAGAGACCAGGCCCAATGTCAACAATCACTGCATCGAGATCGGATGGTGACCAGCCCACCTGGTCGAAACAGAAATCGATGGCCGGGACCAAGAATGTGGCATGGCCTACCCGATCGATCCGCGACGCAGCCGCAAGTGTTGTTGCGTCCTCAACGACGGCCACCGATGCCCCCGGCGTAGCGGTTTCAATTGCCAGGAACTTCACGAAATGGCCTCCCAATCCCGATCTTCCCAGGATCCGAGCGGTAGTAAAGAAATAGTGCGAGATCCGTCCTCATCCACCGAGAAATCGATTCTGAGATGATCAGCCGGAAGGCTCGACTCAATGGCATCTCCCCACTCAATAACCAAAACGCCGTCGGCCGCCTCCTCAAACAAACCGAGGTCATCGAATTCGTTGAATGTGCCCAGCCGGTACACGTCTGCGTGGACCAGCGGAATGAAGCCGGACCGATAGGTACGGACCAATACGAAAGACGGACTCAAAACCGGTTCGTCAAGGCCGAGGCCCGCCCCGAGACCGCCGGCAAATAGTGTCTTCCCTGCACCGAGCGGCCCGGCGAGGACCAGAACATCACCCGGAGAGACCAGCGAAGCAAGTTTGCTGGCGAAGGCACGGGTATCGCTGGGAGTGGGACAAACTATTTCAAACATACGATGCAACTCATGATGTCACGAACGGGACGAAGTCACTGCGTTTTCGATTGCGGCGGCGGTGGCCCCGTAAGCCGCCTCCGCTAGCGCCTCAACATCACCGAGGCGCGCCCCACAAGACACGCCAAATGCAATATCGCCGTCAAATCGGGTATGGGCGGGCCTGACACATGTTGCCAGCGCATCATGGGCACGTATGCACATTCGACCGAGTTCGACCCGGCTGATGGCGGCGTCCGTCGCCACCACGACCAGAGTGGTGTTGGTGAAGGATGGAGGGACCAACATCGGGGGCCCCGGTTCGTGTGGGCCGCCGGTGAGCGGCTCGCCAGCAATTGAGAACACATCGCCCACGGCGTTGACCACAACGAGAGCGGCCACGGTTGCATCCCCCGCCGCCCGCCTGGCACTTCCCAGCCCGCCTGGGACCATGTGCTGAAATCCTCGCCACTTCGCCACTGTTGCACCGGTACCGGCCCCGATCAGTCCGTTGACGACTGGATCGGCGCTGCGATTCCGATAAGCACTGGCACCCTCTTCCGGCCCGGGTCGGCGATCGGGATCTCCTGGATACAGATCGAAGATGACCGCAGCGGGGACTATGGGCACACGTGCAACCCCGGTTTCGTGGCCCCGTCCGTCGGCAGCCAAAGCAGCGACCACTCCGTCGGCGGCCGAAAGGCCGAAAGCACTACCCCCGGTGAGCAGGATCGCCTGACACTGCTCCACCCGCATTCCTGGCGCGAGCAGCGCGGTCTCCCGCGACCCCGGCGCTGCTCCCCGGACTTCTACCGCGACAACGTTTGGTTCAGGTAGGGATATCACGGTGCACCCGGTTCCCGCTGCGGATTCGGTCCAGTGCCCGACTTCGATGCCCTGTATGGCTGTGATTGTTTGATTCATGCCAGGAACTTTCGGGGTACCCGGGGACCAACCGAACACACTATTTCGTAGGAGATGGTCCCGATGTCATCGGCCCAATCGTCAGCCAGGATCGACGATTCTCCCTGGGCACCGATAAGAACCACCTCGTCACCAACCGTCACATCGGCATCGCCGACCACAAACATCGTTTGGTCCATCGTCACGGTACCCGCAAGTGGGCAGACCTTTCCACCGACCAGTGCCCGCCCGGAGTTGGAGAGCAAACGCCAGAAACCGTCGGCATACCCGATCGGGACCGTCACCACCGTCGCATCTTTTTCCAATTCGCGTGCCCGCCCATAGGAGACGCGGGTACCTGCAGGTAGCCGTTGCACGAAACTCACCGCAGACACCACCCTCATCGCTGGCTGCAAGTCCACGATGGCGCGAGTGGCGGTACAGGGGTGAAGCCCATAGGTCCCTAAGCCGATCCGGGCGAAATCGGCCCTCGCCTCAGGAAACAGAACTGCCCCCGGTGTGTTGGCCATGTGTACTAGGGGCACATCGATGGTGGCCACGATTGTCTGAAAGGACTCGATCTGGCCCATGGTGAAGGGCCGATCGGTATCCGCGACTGGAAAATGGGTGAAGATCCCTTCGACTTCTAAACCACCGACGGCCACCACGCTCAGCAACGAGCGGAGATTCTCTGGGGCAACGCCAACCCGATGCATTCCGGTGTCCACCTTGATATGAATCCGACGACCCTTGCCGTTGGTGCCGAGTGCGGTAGCGAACTCTTCGGTATAGACCGATGGTGTCAGATCCCATTTCCAGAATTCAGATGCAGCGGCGGGTGGTGGTTCGGAAAGCACCAGAATCGGTGCAGAGACCCCCGCCTCGCGGAGTCGAACGCCCTCCTCGACTAGAGCTACGGCAAGACGGGTGGCCCCGGCCCCCAAAGCCGCCGTGGCCACCGGAACATCTCCATGGCCGTATCCATCTGCCTTAACCACGGCGCAGAACTCGGCTGGAGCGATTATGTCCCGCAATGCTTCGACGTTGTGCCTTATCGCTGTGAGGTCGATCACGGCGTAGGTAGGCCTCACCATGCGTATCGTCCGATCTCTCGTGCCAGGTCGCGGGCGGTGAGAGTTGTTCGTTCAGCGAGGTGGCGGGCGGCGATGCCGTGATAATAGGCGCCGGTCACGGCAGATTGAACGGGAGGCAATCCGCGAGCCCAGGCGGCGGCGATCATCCCGGAAAGAACGTCCCCTGTTCCGATGGTGGCCAACTCCGGCCCTCCCGTATCCACCAACACCGGGAGGCCACCATCCGAGATGCGGGTTGGGTTCCCCTTCAACAGGACCACTCCGCCAAGTTTTCTCGCCAGTGCCCGAATGGCAAATGTACCTCCACTACTTCCTGCGATTCGCTGAAATTCGCCAGTATGAGGTGTGAGGATGAACTCGCCATTCAGGACCTTCAGAAGTTCGATGACCTCCGGTTGAAGACCTCCAGCATCGACTACCAGTCGAGCTGCGGACGAAATAGTCGTGATCCCTGCGGCTAAATCTTCTCTATCTAACCCGGGGCCGATTATGACAACGTCGAAACGATTGAGGTGGCCAACCACTTCTTCGAAACTGAAGGTTGGAAACTCAATGGTGTTCGACACCACACCAGATTGGTCAGGGGTGGCGATCGCAACCGCTCCAGCTCCATAGGAAAGGGCGGCCTCCGCTGCGATGACTGCGGCTCCCTGGAGGCCGGCAGAGCCACCAACAACCAGGACCGACCCCGCTGACCACTTATGCGACTTACGCGCTCGACGGGGGCGTGCCGTGTCCAACTCCTCGGCAATAAACATGCAGGGTTCTCCCCCATTGATCCCGATATCGACAACTGTTATCCGACCACAAACATCAGGCCCGGACCCGAGGACATGGCCCGTCTTGAGGGTGGAAAACGTGACCGTCTCTGTGGCTTTGAAGACCGGTCCGGACACCGATCCGGAGTTCGGGTCCAGCCCGGTGGGAAAGTCGACGGAAACAACAGGCATGGAAGCATCCATCCACGGAACGACCTGAGACGGAATGCCATCACGCACGCCACCGCCGAACACGGCATCAACCACAATCTCTCCGTCATCCGGGTCCCCCATCGCGGCAATTCGGACTCCAACATCGGCCGCCGCTGCGCGGGCCCGTTCCGCCAGTTTCGTTTTCGGAAGTCCGAGGGTATGTACCGTGACCGCGGCCCCGCGCCCCTGGAGATACCTGGCGGCTACATAACCATCCCCTCCGTTGTTACCTGTACCCGCCAACACTGATACCCGGGTGCCGTATCCGGCCCCGATCCGGACAGCAGCAAGGGCGACAGCAAATCCGGCACGGTCCATCGCCTCATCGAGGTCGCCGGAATAGGTCGCGTCGACCCGGCGATACTCGTCGGCAGTTTGGACTGGTTTCACCGTGTCGAGGATACCGACGTCAGCTGTGGTCGCCTACGGCGATAGCCATCACAAGAGCGGACGTGTCGGTGTGCGTGATGGTGACCAGGACCTCGGTAACTCCGAGCATCTCAGCGCGCTTCGCGGCCCTGCCATTCATGCGAACCGTCGGCTTACCGCCGCCGGTTATCTCAATCTCTTTCCAATTGAGCCGGCGCCAACCGGTTCCCAGAGACTTCATCACTGCTTCCTTGCCCGCGAAACGTGCCGCGAGGCGGCGCGAGGGTTTGGCGAATCTGAATGCATATTCCTGTTCGTGCTCGGTGAAGCACCGCTGTGCAAAACGAGGATACTTTTTCAAAACTCGTTCAATGCGGTCGATGTCAGCGAGGTCTACTCCGAGTCCGAGAATGTCCACTGTTTCAGGTTACCGCCCCTACTCAACGGTCACCGTCTTGGCGAGATTGCGGGGTTTGTCAACGTCGAGACCTTTGGCTGTTGCGACGTGATAGGCCAACAACTGCAGTGGGATAACCGCCGTCACCGTACAAAGAAGGTCCGGGCCAGCAGGAACCCGGAAAACGTGTTCGGCCACCGAACCCACGTCGTCACCTTCTTCCGCCACGAGCACAATGGTTCCACCTCGAGCCTTCATCTCCTCCATATTGGAAAGGGTTTTGGTGGTGACATGACTGTCAGTAGCTACCCCGACCACGACTACACCGGGTTCGATCAAAGCAATAGGCCCGTGTTTCATCTCACCAGCCGCGTATCCCTCGGCCCGCACGTAAGCGATTTCTTTGAGCTTCAGAGCGCCCTCCATCGCCACCGGAAAGTCACCCGAACGGCCCAGAAAGAAGAAATCGCGAACATCAGCCCAATCCCGGGTCACCGCTTCTATCTCATCCGATTGTTCGAGCACCTTTCTCACAAGATCGGGAAGCCGGTCCAACTCTGCGACCAGCAACTCAATTGCTCCTTGGTCCTGGGTTCCCCGTATCTGGGCCAAATAGAGGCCGAGCAGCTGCATCGCCACCAATTGAGTAGTGAACGTCTTCGTAGCTGCAACGCCGATCTCGAGACCGGCGCGGGTGTACAAGACGGCATCAGCCTCCCGGGCCAATGCCGAATCGACAACGTTGGAGACGCCGATCACAGTCGAACCCTGGGCGCGGGCGTAGCGAACAGCCGCCAGCGTGTCGATCGTCTCCCCCGATTGGCTGATCCCGATTACGAGCGATCTTTCGTTGAGAACCGGATCCCGGTATCGAAATTCTGATGCGATGTCGATTTCAACCGGCATCCTGGTCCATCTCTCGATGGCGTATTTCGCCATCATCGCGGCGTGATACGAGGTGCCGCAGGCGACCACAATTACCTTGTCCGCCGAGCGCAGGATCGCGGGGTCGATATCCAACTCGTTGAGAACAACCCGACCGGCGACGATACGACCAGCCAAAGTGTCAGCAATAGCGTGCGGTTGTTCGTGGATCTCCTTGAGCATGAACGTGGAGTACCCGCCTTTCTCGGCTGCTTCCAGGTCCCACGCGACCACACGCTCGTCGGGCGTCACAACGTTGCCGGCGAGGTCGGTGACAACCACCGAGTGGTCCGTAACTTCCACCACGCGGTCGTCATCGATGATCACCATGTTTTTGGTGTGTTCCAGGAACGCCGGTATATCGGATGCCAGGAAGTTTTCGCCATCGCCCAGGCCAACAACTAGTGGCGAACCCCTTCGCGCTCCTACCAACAATTCGGGGTCATCGCTACGGATGACGGCCAGCGCCAACGCGCCTTCGGCCTGATTCATAACCCGTCTCACCGCATCGGCCAGAGGAATGTCGCCCATCGACTCGATGAGATGCGCGACCAGCTCGGTATCGGTGTCGCTCATAAACCCATGGCCCTGGTCGACCAGGGCTTTCTTGAGCTCGACCCAATTTTCAATTATTCCATTGTGGACAACAACGATTTCCCCCGAGCAATCAACATGGGGATGGGCATTTACCGTGTTCGGAGCCCCGTGGGTGGCCCACCGTGTGTGTCCGATCCCCGACACCCCGTCAGCGGGATTCTCCGTTGCAAGCAGTCGCTCCAGGTCGGCGATGCGACCGGCGCTTTTCGTGATGGTCACCCCATCACGACGGTTAATCGCGATTCCGGCTGAGTCGTATCCCCGGTATTCCAAACGGGAAAGCCCGGGAATCAAGACATCGAGAACCGGTCTCGGGCCGACATATCCAACTATTCCACACATAACAAAGTTTCCTTAGAGATGAGGCGGTGCCCACAGGGTGGGTCGCGAACAACAAATGGCTGGACCATGAATGTCGGTGCCATTGGCTGGCACATCCGTGCGATGGACCTCTGTTGCTGGGATTGCTCCCAGGGTTTCAATCACATTGCTGACGACCTGGATCGGCCGGGAAGGCATCCGCCGAATTTTCGATAACCTTCCTCCTCGTCACCTCGCCCGTCGGGGCGAGGTCTGGCGCTATTAGTTTTTGACGTTCATGATTGATTGGTGTGGCTTTCCTCCTTTCCCAGGGCCGAAGTTGCGGTCTCGGCGATACGATCAGCGTAGCTCCTCGCCTGCTTTTCTGTAGCAGCTTCCACCATTATGCGAATCAGCGGTTCGGTGCCTGAAGGTCTGACCAATACCCTCCCGTCGTCACCGAGAATCGACTCGACATCAGAGACTTCGTCCCATAGCTCGACCGCGCTATCGAGGTCAGCGTCTCGGGCTATGGCGACATTCACCAGAACCTGAGGAAACTCAGTGATTGCCTCGGCTCGTAGATCGCGCAATTCTCTACCCGATCCTGCCACGACATTGAGGAGTCGGACCGCGGTCATCAACCCATCTCCCGTGCTCCCGGTGTCGGTGAAGATGATGTGGCCAGACTGTTCACCGCCGAGGAGTCCCTTCCTGGCCTGCAGCTCCTCCATCACATACCGATCCCCGACTCTGGTTGTTATCAGGTCGATTCCACTCTCTGCCATGGACTTGTGAAGACCCAAATTGGACATCACCGTCGCCACCAGGAGGTTGTTCCTGAGGCGATCTTGACTCTTGAGATGACGGGCGACGATTGCCATGATCACATCTCCGTTGGCAACCTTGCCATCCTCATCAACGACAATCAGGCGATCGGCGTCACCATCGAAACAGAGACCGATGCGCCCGTTCTTCATGTTGGCGAGATACTCGGGGTGGGTCGCCCCGCAACCGAGATTGATGTTCGAGCCGTCAGGTGCGTTCGCATAAACAGCTACGTCGGCCTTGAGACGATGAAAAAGCTCCGGCGCCGCTTCGAACGCCGCACCGTGGGCACAATCGATGGCGATCTTGAGGCCGCTCAGACTGTATCGCGAAGCATCGACGAGATGGTCGAGATAGCGGAACCTGGCGTCGGAGTCGGGAAATCGGGTTCCAATATCGGGTCCAACCGAAGTCTTTGATCCGGATGCACGGAGACGTTCCTCGACCTCCCTCTCTACCTCGTCGGGGAGTTTTGACCCCTTCGAAGAAAGAAGCTTGATCCCATTGTCTTCTGCCGGGTTGTGGGAGGCAGAGACGACAGCGCCCATAGTCGCCGCAGAGGTGGACGTGAGATAGCTGATGGCTCCGCTGGGAAGGACCCCGACATCAATAGTGTCGATTCCCACAGAGTGAAAACCCGACTGGAGAGCCAATGACAGCATCGGGCCGGAACGACGTGTGTCGGTGCCCACGAGAACTGGGCCGCCGCGAAGGTAGGAGCCGGCCGACTGTCCGATTGCGAGGGCGAGTTCGGCGTCAAGCTCAATTCCGACAACTCCCCTGACCCCATCGGTTCCGAAGATGGGCAATCCATCGCCTACAAGACGACGGAGGTTCTTCATCACTACCGCTTGGTGTATTGCGGCGCGCGTCGGGCCTTGCGGAGCCCGTACTTCTTGCTCTCAACCACTCTTGCATCCCTGGTGAGAAGACCAGCCTTCTTGAGAATGGGACGAAGTCCGGGGTCGAGTACGATCAACGCTCGAGCAATACCGAGACGAAGCGCATCGACTTGCCCTGTTGTGCCCCCGCCTTCAAGAGTGGCGGAAATGTCATACCGCCCTTGAGTGTCGGTCAGCTGTAACGGTTCCATGACCCGCATCCGCATCGCCATGGTCGGGAAATAGTTCTCAAGGGGCCGATTATTGAGACTCACCTGGCCGGAACCATCGTAGAAACGGACCCTGGCGACGGCTTCCTTACGCCGACCAGTGGACTGGACAAGTGGTTTAACCATCAGACTTCGACCTTTCGGATCTTGAATTCGAGGGGTTGTGGCTGCTGTGCAGCGTGTTCGTGTTCAGACCCGGCGTATACCTTGAGCTTCCTCGCCATCTGGCGGCCCAACTTGTTCTTGGGGAGCATCCCGGTGACGGCCCGTTCGATGACCGCTTCGGGTCGACGCTGAAGGAGGCTCTCGAAGGTCTCCGCCCTGATCCCACCCGGATATCCCGAGTGTCGGTAGTAGATCTTGCCCTGGCTCTTGTCTGAGGTAACTGCCACCTTTTCGGCGTTGATAACCACCACGAAGTCGCCACAATCGACATGCGGAGCGAAGATTGGCTTGTTCTTGCCCCGGAGAATCTGGGCTATCTCGGAAGCCAGCCGCCCCAACGGAAGGTCGGTGGCGTCGACAACCCACCAGGATCGTTCGATCTCGCCAGATTTGGGCGAATAGGTCTTGTTGTTAGTCATGAAAAGTTCTGCCTCGCACAGTGAATTAGCGGGGTGCGTTTGGGGAAACGGCTCCGCTGAGGAGCGACCATATGGTAAGCGGGACCACGCTCAAAGGGAAATCGGAATCGGACATTAACTCATTAGTCATAGCTGACTTCCCATAGAGACAGACCGTGGGGAGGAGCAACTGTTCCGGTAGTCGACCGATCGGCGCCAGCGATGATCGTCGACAGGTCATCCAGTCCAAAATACCCCCGGGCCACGTCGTAGCAAGCCCCCACGAGGGAACGGACCATTTGATGACAGAAGGCATTGGCCTCGACCGAGTACCAGAGGTCGCCATCGGGACCGATTTCCCAAATGGAACGCTCCACACGGCGAATATTGCTCCTGCCCTGCACCGAGCGACAAAACGAAGTGAAGTCGATTTCGCCGACGAACTGCTCCGCCGCCCTGTTCAGGAGGTCGACCTCGATCTCATCGCGTAGAAACCAAATCTGGTTCCTGAGCATGGGATCGGGATAAGTGGCGATGCTGGCGGCGTATCGGTAGGTCCGACGCCTTGCTGAGAAACGGGCGTTGAACCCGTCATCGGCCAACGCGCATTGATTGACCACAATCTCGTCGCCCAACATTGCGTTTAGGGATCGCTGGAGCCGGGTGGTATTGACATTCTCAGCCCGGAACGACACCACCTGGTGCCGTGCGTGTACCCCGGCATCGGTTCTCCCGGCCACCGCGGTATCGACGGCGGCATCGAAAACCCGGCTCAACGCTGAGTCGAGTTCCCCCTGGATCGTCCTCTGTCCTGGTTGCTTGGCATACCCTCGAAAACCGGTCCCGTCGTAGGACAGGTCGAGCCTCACAACAACCATTTAGAAAATCGAGGAAAAGGCTGCGAAGGGGACGTTAAGTAGGGCTCGAATCAGAACAGCTGCTGCGAAACCTATCAGTACCGAAACCCCAGATTTCTTGACGTCGAGATCGGTCACCTCCCGGGTTCCAATGACGAGCAAAGCGATATACCAAACCAAGCCGAGTGCCCCAATTGCCGAGTTGTCGAAGACATCGAGGACCAGGGGCAACACCGCCAGACCCTGGACTCCGACCATGATTTGCGGCCGGGCCATCGTCTCGAAGAAATACTTGGCCACCCCCCATGTCGCAAAGGCCAGGATCAGCCAGGAGGTGACGCCACCAATGACCCAGGCGAGCAGTCCCGTAACGATGAACGACCCAAAAGTGGATGTCACCAGCAGTCGGAAATATGTTGCCGCCGCCACCAGCGAAACCGTGA
>JBBKXI010000118.1:0-3687 GCA_037969415.1 Acidimicrobiia bacterium
TGGGACCTGACACGTTGTTTGACGCTATCCGCCTGCCGATCCGTGCCCACGATCCCACCCACCTTGCTCACGGGCCAACAACTGTGACGGTGGAAGCGGAGGGTGAGTACGAGCACAACCTGGAACTTGCGCTAGACAAGGTCCCCCGAGGTGCTACGGCTTTTGAGGTGCACCTTGCGGGAGTTAGCAAGAGTGGCGTGCCGGTGCGGGCAGGCACGGTTCTCGAGATTCCGGTCAGGCTGCAGCGTGAGTCGGTTGTTCTGGTCGATGGCCCTGGGCGAGATGACCAGAGTGGTATGCGCCTGCTCAGCATCATCATCGGGGACGTAGAGGCCGGAGATGTGGTCGCGGGTGATGTTTGCGACCCTGACAATCTAAGTCCGGAGGATGCTGCGCGGGCCGACCGCGACGATTTGGTCTGCCAGCTCACGGACGAGACGGTCACGGGAATCACTCCAGGCAGGTTCGTTAATGCGCGGGAGGGGGATATTGTCCTCTCGCCAAGTGACGAAGGGATAGTCGGCGGATTGCTCACGCAAGTCGACCCACCTCAGCACTTCAGCCATTGCGGGATCATGACGAGCAACTTCACAGAGTTGACACACTCCACGGCTTCAGAGTCGTGGCTGAAAGATGAAGCGATCGGGCTCATCGACGGAGTCGGCTTCGATACAGAATCGCTGCAGCACATGTGGCCGGGGCCCATCATCCAAACGGTGGAGAACGCGGTGAACGGAGAGGACTGGGTTAGTCCTGGGGGGCAGAGCTATGACGTCTCCGCATTCCGGGTGCATCCACGAGGAAGCTCGACGATGCGCGTGACCCCGCCGCTTGTTGTGAAGCCTGACCCGCTCCTGGAGACCGCCGAGGTTCGGATCGGTCTCCAGCGCGTCGCCGCAGCGGCCCGGGACAACGCTACTGGCCGAGGAGAGGACTACAAGGGCCACTATCGCCTTTATTGCTATAGCGATGCTCGCATTAGTGAGACAGACACCGGCGGCGATGGCCATGGCTGGGCCAGCGGTACGTTCCCTTCGATGTGTTCCTCCTTCATCTGGCGCTCGGCGCGGCTGGCAGGCGCCCAACTGGAATCCCCTGACCGAGATGCCACACTGCGTTCCGCGCTAGAAGACGACGACATCCGCAGCGGAGCGGAGGTCGATGACCGCGTAGTGGATGGGCTATATCGCTATACCGAGGAGGAGCGTCTTCGGGGAGGTCGTTGGTTGCACTCCGAGATGCGGCAGCGGGTGATTGGCGAGAGTGGATTTAGCCGGATCTTGGGATCTCCCCGGCGGTACGCGAACGCCATTTGCAACGCCTTCGCAAATGACACCATCACCAACCGGGCGCGCCGGACGCGCGATTGGAAAGAGCCCGGTGACGGAGTGACAGTGAGCCCGGAGGACCTTCTGCGTTGGGACGGCCCAGACCGGAACGGGCTTTGGGGGTATGCAGAACCGTTGCTATACCGAGAGCCCAGGACGGAGACGATGCAGCTAAGCCGGTGGCGCGAGCTCGTGCGTCGCCCGCGCAATGGCACGATTCGCGGGCGGGTTACCTACGCAGGTCGCGCCCTGAGCAGAGCGCGCGTGAGTGTGAACAGCAGGTATTGGGCAACGACGAACGCCTCCGGCGACTTCGAATTGCTCGATGTGCCTCATGGTCGCTATCGGCTCTCGGCCACCGCAATCGAGGATGGGGTCAATCTCACTGGGGGCTCAGCGATCGACCACGATGCCGAAACTTCGACACAGAACCTGGTGCTTCAAGCTCCGGCGGAGTCGTTTCGCTTGGCGACCTTCGTCTTCGACTTTCAAGGGACGGATCACGAGCGCTGGCCCTCCTCAGACGAGCGCCGCGTGGATCATGGCGTCGACGTGAGGTCCGAGCTCGGGCCCGACCGTCGCAACAACACCGAGCACCGATCATTTCCCTGGGGCGGGGAATGTCGCACGGAGTACGACTTCTCGTTCAGTCTCTTGGCAGACAACGCAGTGCGGATGGATCTAGTGGGCAGGCTGTACGAGGGAGACACAGAGAATTCGGACGATCTCGAGGACACTCAGAACACAACCGCCTTGGTCGCAGCGGGAGAATCCGCAGCAGTGCTTCTTCGTCTAGACAACAGCGGGGCTGGGGGAGGTGACTGGGCGGAGGTCCGCGGGACCCTTACCAACAACCGCAACAACGTCTGAACCGCGCGCCCGACAGGTTGAAGTTGAGCGATGATGCGAGGTCACCGAACATAAAGCAACTTCGTTGTTCCTGGGAAAAACTTCCCGTGGAGCAATAAAGGCTGGAGAGGCCACAATGAGCGAATACGAAAGAGCGGACATTGAATCACCTGTGGATGTGGACGCCCCTCACGAGCAGATTGAACGATGGAAGCGCCTATCTCAGGACAACTCAGTCGCGCTCAACCTCGGCAAGTCGGGAAACGTCACCCATTCCTTGGTGGATGCATACACGAATAGCTCTAACGGACCGTTTCGGGAAACATACGCGTATTGGTTGGGAGAGCACTTAAGAGCGACTGATCCCAAGCAATCTCTTTCTATATTCGAGACGGCATTGACCCTAGGCGGCGACGAAGGTTCCATTTGTTCTCATCGAACACCCGGTGGCGCTGCGTCCCAGAGTGGCGCAGGTCTGGTTCTGCAGCAGGCAGGTCCAGAGAACGCCTATAGGTGGCTCCAGTCTCACTGGAACCTAAAGAACGCTGCCCACGAGACGCTCCATGCGATCGCAATCGGTCTGGAAAGGCAGGGCGAGATCCAAACTGCCCTGGAAGTTCTTCGCAACCGCATGGACAAGCAAATACACCAAGGCGCCATGACCGGCGCCCAGAAAGCGCTACGTGAGCATCTACGAATCGAGAACGGCATTGTTGGTCGCTCTCGGCCGGAAGTACTGAAGATGCTCACCTCGGCCTTCAGCCGGAAGGATTCCAGTGCTCTAAACAAGGTACCTATCAGCACGCAATTCGCGACTGGCTACGGATGCCATTCCCAATACACAGACAGTCAGAGAATCATGGATATGTTGGGGGAGGATCTCAAATCTTCGTCTGTCGAAGTTCTATTCGATCAGTCCTACGAGAATGAACTCAGAATCTTTACCTCCGGTTGGTCGGGACAATGGTTCGGCGACGGGATTCGTTTCTGCGTGAGACGACGAGGCGAAAGCTGGTTTCTGGACGAGATCGCACTTCATGGACCTCAACGCGACTATGTCAAATCCCTAGGACAACCGGAGGCGGAAACAAATTCTCCGCTGCCCTTCCCCATTTTGGCTCCATGGGACAAGGAAAACGTTGAGAACCGAAAAAGCTTCTTGGCCGGCGGCCAAGGCGATCGGAATCACGATCCCTTTTCAGTGCACGTAACTGAGGCACCCTGGTGGAGTTGGTTGATACCTGCCGGGCCAACAATCTGGAATTCATTTACGAACCCCCCGTTTCCGGCCAGTCGAATTCGTAACCTGATGTCCCGGTGTGGCTACGGTCCCAGGGGGCTCTACTACAACCAGTGGCCAACTCACGTTGGTTCTAGCGCGTTCTCGATAGACTTTACATCTTACGACGGAGCGCGGGAGGCCTCAGAGTACACGCCGGTCTTGTCCGCTCTCGAAGGCCGAGTCATCTCGGCCGAGTTCAGATGGGAGGATCACAATAGCGAGGAGAAG
>JBBKXI010000119.1:0-15647 GCA_037969415.1 Acidimicrobiia bacterium
GGTCAAAACGCCGGTCAGGATTGGGGACGCCGACGAGTTCCAGCAGGCCAACGGTTTCATTCCGGGCCTCATCGTTGGTCATCGAGTCGTTGTGGACTAACAGGGCTTCGGCGATCTGATCGCCAACCTTGAACACCGGGTTGAGTGAGGTCATCGGATCCTGGAAGATCATCGCGATCTCCTTATTACGGATCTTTCGAAGTTCTTCGACCGGAAGGCCGATGATGTCCCGGCCCTTGTAGAACACCTCGCCGCGGACGATTGGTCCCGGGGGCATCTGAATTAGGCCGAGCGAGGCCATCACCGTGACACTCTTCCCAGACCCGGACTCCCCGACCACGCCGAGGGTCTCCCCCGGATAGACGTCGTAGCTCACCCCATCGACGGCGTGGACCACACCGTCGGGCGTGTCGAACTCCACGACCAGGTCGCGAATTGAAAGGACCGGTTCCGTCACTTGATTCGTTGTTTCGGATCGAATGCGTCACGCATACCGTCACCAACAAAGTTGATACAGAGCGCGATGAGGACAATTGTCAGACCTGGAAACGTAGCCAGCCACCACAGAGTTGTAAGTGAGTCTTGACCGTCGCTAATCAGAACCCCGAGGGCCGGAAACGGAGGTTGCACGCCAAAGCCGAGAAAGCTGAGTGCCGCTTCCACGAGGATCGCCGAAGCGATAGTGAGCGTTGCGTTGACGATGATCGGTCCCATCGTATTGGGCAGAATATGTCGGAAAATTATTCGGTTGTCCGAAGCACCCAGGACCTTGGCAGCCTCGACGAATTCTTTCTCACGAAGACTGAGAAACTCGCCGCGAACGATCCGGGCCAGGCCAGTCCAGAATAAGAACCCGAGGATGAACGCCACTCGCACCGGACTCCCCGCCCCCAAGAACGCAGAGAGGACCAGAAGGATTGCCAGAAAGGGAACCGTCAAGAACAGGTCGGTCATCCGCATCAAGAGGTTGTCGACCTTTCCACCGTAATAACCGGCGACACCACCGATGACGACGCCTATCACCGTCGAGAGCGTGGCCACAATAAAAGCGACGTAAACCGAGGTCCGGGTTCCAAAGAGGGTACGGCTGAAGTAGTCACGGCCTATCTTGTCGGTTCCGAAGTAGTGGCTGTTTTCAAAAGTCGGAGGTTGAGAACGATTCGGTACATCGGGCTGGGCAAAGTCGTACGGTGCGATGAAGTCGGCCAGCAACGCGGCGGCGAACACAAGGAGAAGTATCACCAATGAGGTCATCGCCAACTTGTGCTGAAAGAATTTACGCCGGGCCAGTTGCCACTGGGTAAGTGACACCACTTCGAGACCCTCGAGGTGGACAGATTCCAGGTCGGCGTCCGCCTGCCGGTGGATATTGTCCAACGCAGCGTCGGTCTGCGCCGCTTCCAATGCTTCTTCGCTGCGGTCCTTCTGATCAGTCATATCGAATCCTCGGATCGAGCCAGCCATAAATGATGTCAGCCACGAGATTGGCGAGGATCACGGCGACAGCAGTAACCATCAACCAAGCCATGAGCGTGTAGACCTCACCACGGGTCAAAGCGTCGATGAAGAATTTTCCCATCCCCGGCCAAGCAAAGATGGTCTCGGTTATCACTGCTCCGCCGAGCACGGCGCCGAAGCTCAGAGCGGCAATAGTCACCACCGGTATCAAAGCATTCCTTAGCCCGTGTTTGAGCGTTATTACCCGCTCCTTCACGCCCTTGGCTCGAGCGGTCCGGATGTAGTCCGAATGAAGAACATCGAGCATCGAGGCCCGTTGGAAACGCGAGTAGGTGGCGATGGAAACATATGACAGAGCGACTATCGGGAGCACCATGTGTTGGATCCGATCGATGAACGGGTTGGCCGGGTTAAATGAGCTTTGCCCGAAGGTGTAAAAGACACGGACACCAGTCTTGAGAAAAACGGCTGTAACGACTGCCTGCAGAATCAAAGCGAACCAGAAGATCGGCACCGAAAAGCCGAAGAAGCTAACGGTGGTGGTGGCGTAATCAAAAAAGCTGTACTGCTTCTTGGCAGAAAAGACGCCGAGAATGACAGCAAGGACCACGGCGATAGCTTCAGAGACGAATACCAGCTGAAGCGTGTTTCCGATCGAACGGCTGAGGTCCGGCCAGATTGGAGCATCACCGACAGCGGTGGTTCCGAACTGGTTGAAGAAGACATCTTTGAGCCAGAAACCGTATTGGACGATGAGTGGGTCCTCGAGGTGTTTCCGGTCGATGATGTTTTGGATGGTGTCCTGACTCATGTTCGGGACTAGACGTAATTGGGATATGGGGTCGGTTACCGCCGACATCCCGAAGAATACCAACATCGTTGCTGCAAGCAGCACCGGAATGCTGTATAGCAATCGCCTCGCTATAAATGTACCCATCGTCTGCCTCTCGTCCTACTGGGAAGCTTCTGTCATCACTCTACCCACCCGGGACCGAATCTGTCGTGCCTCGGTCCTGGAGATTGAAGAGGGGGTCCGCCTGGTGGCGAGCCCCCTCTTCATCAATCAACGCTCAGTTGATCAACCGCCCGTGGGGACGATTGGCTCAGCGCTTGTAATCAACTGTTCCACGTACTGGAAGTCAGGAGTAATGGTGAAAGCACCCTCCAGAACCGACGTTGCGATGAGACCGGCGGCAAACAGGTTGCCATCCGGCTCAAAGATGTTCATCGAGTCGGGCTCCTGGTCGGCACCATAGGTGACGACGTCCTTACCCGTCCATGCGCCGATGTTCCAGAACGGCCCGATCTGGGTCGCGTTGTCCTTCGGACCAACAATCTCAGCATTCCATGCGAAGAAAGTGGGCTTCTGATACAGCGGAAGAAGGGGTACTTCTTCTAGCCATTCGGCGTCTGCGGCGTTGTACAGGGCGGCACGTGCGGCCGGATCGACCTCGGTGTCAGTCGCCTTGATCTGTGCATCAACAGACTCATTGCAGTACTGCAGGTTGTTGCTTCCACCAAATCCGGTGGGCGCATCGCCTTCGCAGTAGTACAGCGTGTTACCGCCGGCGGGGTCTGGTGACCCAACCCATGCGAAGTTGAAGATCTGCCAGACAGTCGAGTCTCCATAGAAGTGCTCGTCGGCGAACACCTCAGAGGCGGGACCGAAGGCAGCGTTTACCTCAATACCGATGTCGGCAAGGTTGGCCTGTGCCAGAGCGAACTGAAGTTCACGACCTTCGTTACCGGCCGTGGTGGCCCAGTTGAAGGAAAGACGCTGACCGTCACACTCATAGATTCCATCGGAACCCTGGGTGCATCCGTTGTCGGTGAGGTAGGCCTCAGCGGCAGCCGGGTCGAACGGGTACTGCGTCATGTGGTCTTCGTAGTTCGAGCTGGTGTTGAGCCAGACCGAGTTGTTCAGAGGTACAGCATCAGCAGCGATGGGGCGGATAACGGCTTCGACAATCGCGTCGCGGTCAATACCTTGAACGATGGCCTGACGAACGAACTTCTGTGCGAGAAGTGGGTCCGTGTGGTTGAAGTCGATGTGTTCCCATACCGGGCCAAGGCCGGCTTCCCACTCAACACCCTCAATACCATCGACTTCTTGCACCAGCGAAACCTGAGGTTGCGGGTAGAACATGTCGATTTCCTTACCCTTGAGGGCTTGGACTTGAGTTTGTGAGTCTTCCAGGAAGACAATGTTGATGGTCTGTACGTCACCGAGAGGTGCGCCAGAGGCGCGCTCTTCGGATGCCCAGTAGTTCTCGTTCCGTTCCAGAACGATACGCTCAGTTGGTACCCGCTCCGTCATTTTGAACGGACCGGAGCCAAGCGTGATCATGTCGTCCCAGTACGAGTTGAAGGGTTTGCCTTCCATCTCGTGCTTGGGAAGGATTGCACTGAACATGGTTTGCCATGGGGCGTACAGCACTGAGAACTGGGCAACGAAGGTCTTGTCATCAACGACCTCGTACCCACTCATCTGGATGTAACCCTCACGGCTGGTGATGTCCAGCTGGTCATTCATGATGGTGTCGTACGTAAAGCCGAAGTCATCGGCAGTTACGGGCTCGCCATCGGCCCACGTTGCATCCGGGTGAATGTTGTACTTCACACAGAAGGCATCGGGGCAATCACCCTCCACCGGCGGAGCCGATGTAGTGGTGGTGTCGTCAGCTGCCGTCGTTGTGGTATCTCCTCCTACTGTCGTAGTCGTGTCCTCGGGTGTGCTGGTGCCACAGGCAGCAGCTACGAGGGCGAATACGGCGAGGAGCGACATCCATCGGACGGCGCGCTTTGTGCGCAGGGATCGCACTATTTTCTTCCTCCCTTTTGGCTTACTTCAAGGATCGGGGCCGGGCCTCTCACCTCAGACCTCTCCCAACTTAGTTAAAAGAGGGCCGCCGGGAATATATACCCGGTACACGTAAAGGTAAAGCGATCGCGGCACAAAGCCAAACGCTGTCGTCGGGATTCTGTCAGTCTGACGCGACTTCCGGCTCGGTGGCGACCACCACTTCGTGCCGCTGGATACTGGTAGAAATGACTGCCTGGACGATCGCCGTCATCGGCAAAGCAAGAATTATCCCGATAGCACCCATCACAGCGCCCCCGATGATTATCGCGGCAATCGAGATCGCCGGGTGGATCGACATTGTCCGCTTGGTGATGCGAGGAGAAATCAAGAAATTCTCGACCTGTTGGTAAAGGACGAAGAAGATGATTACCCAGATCGCGGTGGTCCCGCTCACCGACAGGGCGACGATCGTTGGAACGATGGCCGCTATATAGGTACCGACGACTGGAACGAACTGGCTGAGGAACCCGACGAAGATTCCAAGAGGGACGCTGAATGGCACCTTGAGGAATGTCAGAAACAAAGTAGCGAACGTTCCCCCGATCACTGCGAGGATGAGACGCGAATAGATATACCCGCCCATTTTTTCAACGGCGGTATCCCAGATCCCGACTGCTTCCCGCTGACGCGCTTGGGGCATCGTGGAAAGAACCGTTTGTTTCAGCTGGGGTAGTTCGGCCACCATGTAAAAGGAAAACAAACCCACGGTGACGGCGAAGAATATGAACCCGAATATCGACGTCCCGAGCCCGACGACCCCTCCCAGAACATCTCCCGCATGGCTGGTAAGCCATTCCTGCGCGGTCGTGGCCTGGTCGGCCAGCTGATCTTCGGTAAATGCGAAACCGAACCATCCCTCGACCAGTTTCGCCACCGATTCGACATATCTCGGAACGTCTTCGATTAATTGCCCGATCTGGTCGATCAGGAGCGGCACCATCGAAATGACAAAGATTGTGATCAGTGAGATTGCGGCGAGGAACACCACACCGGTGGCCACCCCCCGTTTCCACCCGCGCTTCGCAAGAAAGTGGACCGGCGGCTCCATGGCCACAGCGACAAAAATCGAGACGAAAACCATGAAGAGAAGATTGCTGATGGTGAAGGCGAGCCAGACCGCAGCGGCGGTGAGAAGCAGGACCGCAACGATGGTCAGGATCGTGCGTTTCAGCCTCCGTTGCGCGGAGTCATCGAGCTCCTTCAGTGCATCGTCGTCGTAAATTCGGTTTCTGGCACCCATCGCGTGGCCACGTTACAACCGCGCAACCGCAGAACGCTACGTTCTAGATTGGGAACAACAACGAAGGAACCGAGAATTGAATTTCGACATCGTGTGGAAGGCTTCACAAAAACAGGCGAGACAATCCAACACGTATCGGTTCATGGAGGCTCATTCCATCGGGAGCTACGGCGAACTTGTCGAAAAATCGGTGGAAGACTCCGATTGGTTCTGGGATGAGGTGGTCCGGTTTCTCGGTCTCCCTTTCGACCCTCCCTACCGGGTGGTTCGAGACACGTCCCGAGGGCACCCCTGGGCAACCTGGTTCCCCGACGGGGGCTTCAACCTCAGCGTGGCATGCGTCGATCGTTGGCAGGACGATCCCGCCCGGGTCGCCATTAGGTCTGAGAAGGAGTCCGGCGAAGTCCGACAAATGACCTACGGCCAATTGCTCGAATCGACCGAGCGGGTGGCGGGGGCACTTCAGAAATTAGGTGTACGACGCGGAGATGCTGTCGCGGTATTCCTGCCAATGGGCGAAGAAGCCGTCGTTTCGCTGCTCGCCGTGGCGCGGTTGGGAGCGATGTTCATCCCGGTCTTCTCCGGTTATGGCGAGGAGGCAGTTGCCAACAGACTCGAAGACCCCAAACCAAAGGTTCTGATTTGTGCTGACGGATTTGAACGCCGCGGCTCGATAGTCAGAATGAAGGAGATTGCCGATGCGGCGGTCACCCGGTCCGGCGGAGTCGACAAGGTGATGGTGGTCGCCTATTCGAACCGCCCGGACACTCCGATGAACCCCGATCGCGACGACTGGTGGCACGACGTCGTCGACGGAGCTGAACGCAACGCCGCCACGAGGACGTACGCCGAAGACCCGGTTCTACTGGCATATACATCGGGCACCACCGGCACCCCCAAGGGAGCGGTCCATGTCCAGGCGGGACTCACGATCAAAATCGCCCAGGAAGGTGCCTTCCAACTCGACGTCCAGCGGAGTGACACGCTGATGTGGGCCACCGATATGGGTTGGATTATGGGACCGTGGATGGTGATCGCGGGCCTGGCAAACGGCGCGACGATCGCCACATTCGACGGTGCTCCAAACTACCCGGGGCCGGATCGGATTTGGTCCGTGGTGGAACGGCTTGGCATAACCGTCCTTGGTCTCTCCCCCACCCTGGTACGGGCACTCCAACCTCACGGTGCCGCTGAGGCCAGAAAACACGACTTGTCAAAACTCAGGATCTTTGGTTCCACCGGCGAGCCTTGGAACCCCGACCCCTGGTGGTGGCTGTTTGACGAAGTTGGGGAAGGGACAAGGCCAATCATGAACATCTCGGGTGGCACCGAGATCGGAGCATGCATCCTGTCGTGCAACTTGTTGCAAGGCTTGAAGCCCACGTCGCTTGGTGGGCCATCGTTGGGGGTCGATGCCGACGTCTACGACGCGGAGGGGAATCCAGTTCGTGGTGAGGTAGGAGAATTGGTCATCAGGGGGTCGTGGCCCGGCATGACCCGAGGGTTTTGGAAAGAACCCGATCGTTATCTCGACACTTACTGGTCGAGATTCGACGACACCTGGGTCCATGGAGACTGGGCCGAGATCGATGGCGACGGATTCTGGTTCTTGCACGGTCGTTCCGATGACACGCTCAACATCGCCGGGAAGAGAATCGGCCCCGCCGAGATCGAGTCGGTCGCCGTTGCCGACCCATCCGTGATGATGGCGGCAGCAATTGGATTGCCAGACGCGATCAAGGGCGAAGGCGTTGGGCTCTATCTGGTCGCCGCACCAGGAGTTTCACCGGACGAAGCTCTAACCGGACGAATCTCGGCGTTGTTGGCTGAAACTTTGGGCAAGTCATTCCGACCTAAATCGATCAATTGGGTGCCCGACTTGCCCAAGACCCGCTCCGCTAAAATCATGCGGCGTGTGGTGAAGGCGATCGCACTCGGACAGGATCCCGGCGATTTGACCAGTCTCGAGAATCCGGAGAGCTTGGACGGGCTACGTAGCGTCGGCAAAAATGGAGGAGACAGAATCAACTAATGGGCACTATTCGTTACATCGTCAAGGATGTCGACCTGGCAGTCGAGTTCTTCGTATCTCAGCTCGAGTTCGAACTGGAGCAACAGTTCGGGCCTGCCATGGCAATCCTGAAAGGTCACGGGATCGAACTTTGGCTTGCGGGCCCGCCGGCTTCGGCTTCGCAGCCCATGCCCGATGGATCGATGCCAACGCCCGGGGGATGGAACCGGCTGGTGATAACCGTCGACGATATCCATACGACCGTGGAGAAGCTTCGGGCAGCCGGTGTGACGTTCCGCAATGAAGTATTTACCGGACCTGGCGGAAGCCAAATTCTGTGCGAAGACCCATCCGGGAATGCGGTCGAAATCTTTCAGCCTGCCGGGAGTTAGAGCGCAAACCTCCCGAGGAGCTCACACCGGCGATTCGGGGTCGTATTGGATTGCCTTCTTGACCGCACGTGCTCGCTCCTCGGAGTGGAGTCTCTTCACCAGGTGGAGGGCCATATCAATCCCGGCCGATACGCCAGCTGCTGTAACGATCTCGCCCGAATCGACAAAACGCTCATCACGGCGCAATTCGATGCTGGGATCGAGTTCCTTGAGATAATCGAGTTGGGACCAATAAGTGGTGGCCGGCCGATCCTTTAAGAGGCCGGCGTCGGCGAAAACAAGTGACCCGGTGCACACTGAGGTCATCAAGGTCTGGGCTGCTCTCGACTCACGGAGCCAGTCGCCAATGTCGTCGTCACCAATGAAGCGACGTGTACCCATTCCTCCGGGAAACAACAGGACGTCGACCACTCCCATCATCGAGTGAGGGACATCGGTCACGATCTGCATTCCCTTGGCGCAGGTCACAGTCGGGCCGTCGAGGCTAGCTGTGAACACGTCGACTCCATCGTCGGGCCAGGTCAGCTGCCACATCCGAAGAACCTCCCAAGGCCCTACCAGGTCGAGCTCTTCCATCCCATCAAAACAAATCAACGCAATTCTCAAGACTCTCCCGGGTTTAGCCCGTCATCCAGAGCGTAGGCGATCTGACTCTTCCCCCGGAGCCCAAGGGAACTAACTCCTCCTCCAGACCGCAATCGATAGGGGAGGTGGATCCGCCGCCTGCGGTGGAGACGGAGGGGGACGCCAAAGCACCAACTCAAGGTCTTCCCGCGATCCTCTCTCTCCCCCTCTGTCGGACCAAAGGTCCGACATCTCCCCCATTCGACTTCGTCTCTGGGGGCGAGGGGTTCGCCCGGCTTCGCCGGGCTCACTTGGCGGGCATTCGGGCGGCGGCGTCGAGACGGATCACTTCCCCGTTGAGCATTGGATTCTCCACAATGGCAATGACCAACCGGGCAAAGTCTTCGGGTGTTCCGAGACGTTTCGGGAAGGCCGCCAGTTGGGCCAACGAGTCCTTCAATTCCTGTGGGGCTGAAGCGAGGAGAGGGGTATCCATTATCCCGGGGGCGACCGTCATGCATCTCACCCCGATACTGGCGAGGTCCCGGGCCAGCGGCAGTGTCATACCGACGATTCCGCCCTTTGACGCGGAATATGCGGCCTGGCCGATTTGACCGTCGAACGCAGCAATCGAAGCAACATTGACGATGACGCCCCTCTCCCCCTCATCATTGGGTGCGTTTTCAGCCATCACACCGGCGACATTCCTTATGACATCGAACATCCCGATCAAATTGATTTCAATGGTTTTGGCGAAAATGCCCAGGTCGTGCAGAGTGCCGTCGCGGGCTATCAAGCGGGAAGCGGGTGCAATCCCTGCTGCATTGACCAGGATATCGACTCTGCCGAACATCTCTTTGACAGCAAGAACAGAAGCTTCGACGTCTTCAGGATTGGAAACATCGCAGGAGAAGAAACTTGCCCGGGCGAGTTGTTCAGCAGCAAGTGCTCCACGTTCTTCGTTGAGGTCGAGCAGTGCTACCGACCCCCCGCTGGCCACAACGCGCGATGCTGCGCCAAAACCGAGGCCCGATGCCCCGCCCGTGATCAGTACAACTGCTCCGTCGACTTGCATTCAGACAACTCCTTGGAAGATGGGTGGGGACGGTACCAGCGCTAATCCCCGGTTCGTGCTGAGATATCCCCACATGATCGGTGTGTTTGATTCGGGGTTGGGCGGACTCGGAGTATTGAGAGAGATGCTCCCACTGCTTCCCGACACCCGGATACGGTTCGTTGCGGATCGAGGGAATGCTCCCTATGGCGTCCGAAGCATGGACGAGGTACAGGCCCTGACGCTCGGCCACGCCGGCCGTCTGATCGATGACGGAGCCACGACAATCGTAATTGCCTGTAACACTGCGTCAGCGGCTGCTTTGACCAGTTTGCGGGAAGAATTCCCAGGTACGCCTTTTGTCGGAATGGAGCCAGCGATAAAGCCCGCCGTGGCAGCGACAAAAACCGGTACCATTGCGGTTCTGGCAACCCGAGCCACGTTCCAGGGCCAGCTGTTTGCCAGCCTCATCGATGAGTATGCGGGCGACGTCCGCGTTCTGACCAGGGCTGCCCCCGAGTGGGTTGAAGCCGTGGAGGCAGGGGTGATAGACGGGGTCCGAGCCGAGATCATTGTTCGCGCTCACCTCGAGCCCTTGCTCGATTCCGGAGCAGACGTTGTAGTCCTGGGGTGCACCCATTTTCCGTTCCTTCTGCCGACCATCAAAAAGGTGGTTGGAGAGACGGTCACCATCATCGACCCGGCCGAGGCCGTCGCTCGTCGAGGATTAGCGATTCACACTGCGCCAGAAACCGGGCCGCTCGACGCCACGGTCAGTGGCGACATCGACGAGTTCAGAATCATGGCATACGATCTCGCAGGAATCTCATTCTCCGGCGGAGTTCTACCCTTGTGAGCCGATGAGCACATACAGCGCCTTATGGAGCCGACCTGGCCTCACCATTGCCGGCATCGGCGGGGCACTCCGGGTCGATCCGGGTTTCGGCCCCCATCGTTATCAACGGGCCCAGCGCGCCTTGGAGGAAAGCGGTCGGACCGTGGCCTTCGCATCGTTCACTTTCGACCCCGCACAGGCCGGTTCTGTAGTGGTGATCCCAGAAACGACCAGCAACCACTTCGAATTTGCTCCATTCAGCCCTGGCGGACATCTCGAAGGCCCTGAAGATGAGGGTTGGAGGGCAATGGTCGATTGCGGGCTTGAGGCGATCGAGTCGGGTGTGGTGTCAAAAGTGGTTCTGGCGCGACATTTGAATGCACGGCTCAATACCGCCCCCGATCCGTATGCGATAGCGGCATCACTCCTGGAGCAACAGGGCGGGTGTCACATCTTTGTGGTCGATGGCTTGGTCGGAGCGAGTCCCGAACTCCTGCTGAGCCTCGACACCGGAATTCTCCGATCAACGCCCCTCGCCGGATCGTCGATGCACAATGACGCCGAGCTATCTACCGCGAAAATGACAGAGGAACATCTGATTGCAGCTGACTCCGTTGCAGACGCCTTGATCCTGTCCGGCGTTACCTTCGAACGGGAACCGAGTGAGGTGCTCAACGTCGGGACAATCAAACACCTCGCGACACGATTCACCGGCAAAGTGGAACCGGGGACGTCTTTCGCCGACCTCCTTCCCCAGATGCACCCCACGGCTGCGGTTGCCGGAACGCCCCGACCTTCTGCGATGGATCTGATCCGCCGCCTCGAGGGAAATACCAGGGGGCGCTACTCCGGTCCAGTCGGCTGGTTCGACACTGAAGGAAATTGTGAGTTCGCCCTTGCTCTCCGCTGCGGCCTGGTCGATGGACGCCGGGTGACACTGCACTCTGGCGCCGGCATCGTTGCAGGATCCGAACCTGGTGCGGAATTGGAAGAAACCAGATGGAAGCTTCAGCCGATGATCGACGCCCTGGGTTTAGATGCTGGGTCGAGTCTGACGGGCTAACCGGTCGAGTTCTCCACGAACTCTGACATCGTGATCACGATCCACTGCCGCCCGAATCACCGTCGGTCCGGTCTTCAAGAAGCTTGACTCGATTGCAGCTATTACTTCTGTCGGTGTCTCCGCCTCGACAAAGGCAAGTCCGTGATAAGCGGCGAGTAATGAGAGTTGGCGGTTGGGTGGGGTAACAAAAAGTCTCTCGAAATCGGGTGACAGGAGTGCCTGCGGCAATAGATCAAACAGTCCCCCACCGTTGTTGTCCATAACGAGAAAAACGGTTCCAGGTAACTTTTCCCCGAGGAACCCGTTGGTGTCGTAGATGAAGGAGAGATCCCCGGTATACGCGACGGTACGGGGGTAAATCGAACCCACCCCTATCGCGGTGGAGACAAAACCGTCAATGCCCGAGACTCCTCTATTGGAGAAGACAGGACCGGGCCGGTCGAGGTGGGCGTCGATATCGCGAGCGGCGAGCGAAGACGCCACGACGAGTGTTTCCCAGTCGACGGAATTCAAGGTAGAAGCCAATGAAGCGCCGCTAAATCCGGAGATGGAAGCGAGATAAGTGCTGGTCGCCATTCGTATCGTGGAATTGGCATCGAGCCACGATTGCGACCATCCCTCGCGTTGTGATCCCAGACGGGCGAGAATCGAATCGGGAGTTACTTTGACTCCAACCGTCATTGAGCCAAATGGGTCGCTGAATATTCCCCATCGATCGACATGAACTACGGGGGTGCCGATCGAGATTGACGCGAAAATTCGATCGGACGGATTCAGGTCACCAATCACGACGACGCCGGTGGGCTCGAGGTCAGGCGGAAACCCATCCACCAGAACATGGTGATAACCACGCACCACATCGCTCCCCCCTAGGCCGGACCGGGACGTCGCGACGATGGCCACACCTTTCCTGACTGCGGCCGAGCAGACAAGGTCAGGATCAAAATCGCCGTGCCCGATAGCCACAAGGACCCGGTCTCCCAGGTCCGGCAATTCTGGCGCCGGTGATGGGAGGCGGGTCTGCGGCCTCGACCATGGCATGCCGGCTTCGGCTCCGGAAGTTTCAAACGGGTACGGGTCCGACCGGGTTCGCCCGTCGTCCTGAACCGGAAGAGTTGGCTCTTCGAATGCAACGTTTATGTGAACCGGCCCCGGCGGGTGCTCACCGCCCAGCGCAGCAGAGATGGTTTGGGCGACAGAATCGCGCCACATAGCATTTCCATCAATATCTATGGCAGGCGCCGCCAAACTCACCTGGGAACGCACAAAGCCTGCAAGAACTGCCAGATGGTCCATGGTTTGATTCGCTCGCCTCCGCACTAATTCGGCTGGCCGGTCCGCTGTTATCGAGAGCAATGGGACCAAGGAGCGCTCCGCTTCCACCACCGCGGGGAGGAGGTTTGCAACCGCACTACCCGATGTGGTGAGCACAGCTACGGGCTCGCCGGCGGCGAGGGAAAGACCGAGAGCCCGGAAAGCCGCCGACCTCTCATCGATATGCATTGCCAGATGAATCTCGGGTCGGCTCGCAAATGCGAGTAACAACGCAGTGGAGCGCGATCCCGGCGATGCCACAACCTTGCGGACGCCGCCTCTGATCATCTCATCAACAAGAACAGCGGCAATGGCTGTTGCTGGATTTGGGTGCGTCATGTCAGAAGCTCAGCGGCCGAGCGGAGCCTTCGCATCATCTCTGTGGCACGGTCGCGGTCCGGGGCCCATCGCGCCAGCTGAACCTGCTCGGGCTCGACCCGTCGCACATCCAAGAACCCGTCAACGGGGACCAGAGGGGATGGGGTCGGATCTCCCTGGAGCAACGAGACTGTCGCCAGGCCACATGCATACGGAAGGTCATTGAGAAGGGAAGCAACCAACAATCCGCCATAGATCCCTACCGAGGTCTCCAGGGCCGACGATACGACAACTGGCAGGCCGATTCGGCTTGCCAAATTCAATGCTCTCGCCACCCCACCCATGGGTTGGACCTTCACAATGACGACATCACAGACACCTTGTTCGATCACCTCCACCGGATTGGGACTGAGGCGTATGAGCTCGTCGGCGGCAAGCCGAACTTCGACTCGACGACGAAGTTCAACCATTTCGGCAATGGTCGCCACGGGTTGTTCCACATACTCGAAATCAAACCTGGAAAGATGGCCCAGGGCTGCTGTCGCCTCTTCGAGCGACCAGGTTCCGTTCACATCGATGCGAACCCGACCGCCCGGCCCCAATGCATCGACAACTGCGTCGAGCCTTGCTTCATCCTCGTCAAGGGTGCTACCCGGATCACCCACTTTGACCTTGGCGGTTGAGGCCCCCGATTCCTTCACGAGGGCTGCGGCGGTTTCGGGTGGAACCACAGGGATAGTTACGTTGACCGGAATTCGCATGCGGATCGGGGCAGGTAACGGTGAGCAGGCCGATTCGAGGGCGGATGCCAACCACCTGGCAGTTACCTGGGGCGGGTAGTCCGCAAAAGGAGAGAACTCGCCCCATCCTTCCGGCCCCTTAATCAGCACTGCCTCCCGATCATCGACCCTCCGGAAACGATGGCGCATCGGAATCCTGACTGGATAAAGTTCTAGAGCTTCGAGAAGCTCGCTCATCTCGACTGCTCGAGCCGCAAGTACTCGATCAAACGCGTGAGCTGGGTGTCGTCTAACGACGAGCTAAACGACGGCATACGGCCTCGCCCGTCGTGAATCGTGATCCACAAGAATTCATCCGACTGCTGGGCGGCGTTAGACCCCGGGCCGAGAGCCGGGCCAACTCCCCCTTCAAGATCAGCGCCATGACAATTCGAACACAGCTGCAAATAGATCTCATCACCCGTGGCGTCCTCGGGCGGTCGGCCGACACAAGAGGTCGTGAGGACTGTGACGAGAATCAGAAGGCCTAGCGCCCGTCTCACTCTCCTTCCCCGGAGATTTTGTCCAGTTGTTCGACCACCGATCGAATCTGCTGTCCACTCTCCATCGCAGCGACCAGGATTCCTTCTTCGGTCTCCACTACAACGATTCCTTCGACGCCTACAACAGCAATCGGGCGGCCCGAAGACCAAACCAGCGAATTGGCGGAATCCACGGTGACGACCGTGCCTCGGGTGGCATTTCCAGAAGAGTCCCGGTTGAGATTCTCCCAAACGGACAACCACGACCCCACGTCGCTCCATCCGGCGTCCAACGGCACCACAAATCCGTTGGCCACACGCTCCATCACGGCGCGATCGAACGAGTTGGCGGGCGCCTGCAGAAACTGGTCTCCAAGGAACACCCGGGCCGACGGATTGGCCGGCACTGACGCCTGCACCGAGATGAGGGTTTCGGGAGAGAACTCCTCGGCAGCGGCGATCACCTGGCTGGCACGGGCGATGAAAACCCCTGAGTTCCAGAGATAGTCACCGTCGTCCAGCATCGCCGTGGCCACATCCTCCGAAGGTTTTTCAACAAAGGTGTCGATTGTGAAACCACCGTCTTCACCGGCCGTCCCCATTTTGATCCATCCGTACCCGGTCTCTGCACGCGTCGGAACCACGCCCAAGGTAACTATCCCCCCTTTCTCCGCGATCCTGACCGCCAGATGCATCGACTCGACAAATGAATCGGTGTCGCTGATGAGATGGTCGGCGGGAAGAATCACCAAAATGTCTTCGGGGTGGGAAACAAGTGCGGCCGCGATAATTGCTGGAGCGGTATTTCTCGGCGCTGGCTCGAAAACGATGACGGCGTCGGGAGGTGCCTCCTCGGTGACCAGATCATCATGTCGGGTACCGGTGAGAATCATTGGGGGCACGTCGGAAAGGAGGGAGGCACGATCAATCGTCGATCGGAACAACGACTTCTCGCCGAATAATGAAAGGAACTGTTTGGGCGTCCCCGCGTGGGAGAGTGGCCACAGCCTGCTCCCGAGACCACCGGACATAACAACAGGTCGAATGACGCTCACGGTGCCACGGTAACGAGTAGGCCGCGGCTAGCTAATTATTCAGAGACCCCAATTGAAATATGACCGCAATGCGTACATATGTTTCTAACGATTCCAATCCCGCCGGGCGCGGCTACATAGTCATGATCGTGGACATCACGATTGCGTACGAACGCCGATCGGACAGCACCCATTAGCCCACCCTTCTCTCCGGTCCCGGCCATGGCCGGTTCCAGAACC
>JBBKXI010000120.1:0-8392 GCA_037969415.1 Acidimicrobiia bacterium
GATTCCTCCCCATCAGCCTCCACTGGCTCATCGCCGCTTCCGGCTTCGGGAATAGCATCGAGACCTTCGGCGGCTTCATCGAGCGCAGTCGCCATCGAATCGAGGTCGACACCGACTGATGCGGCTAGCTCGGAGAGGTCGGTCTTGACCTTGGTAACCAATCCGTCGATTCGGGAAAGGTCGCGATTTGCCTCTTCCTTACGTTTCTCGCGCTCTTCGTCGTAGCCGTCAGCCTCAGCCTGGGCGGATAGGACGATCTGTTCTGCTTCGCCACGGGCATCCTTCAAGATCCGCTCGGCGGTTTCTTGAGCGACCACCATCGCTTTGCCGACGGCCGACTCGTCGATCTTGACTTCGGGCGCTGCTTGCTCAACCAGGGGTACCGGCGCCGGTGCCGGTGCGGGGATGACCGCTGCGGGGGTAACTCCTTCTCCGGAGCGAGCTTCGTCCAACTCCTCGTGAAGTTTTCGCATCGTGCGTACGATTTCGTCGAGGAAATCGTCAACCTCGTCGAGGTTATAACCACGCAATGCTGTGGAGAAAGTTTTCTGTTCAATGTCTGACGGGGTGAGAGTCATCGGTTTCTACTCCTTGGATGTGGCGCCAGATTACGTGCGCACACCGCTAATGATGGGATTTGAGGGGCGTTTTCGTGAACTTCTAATTAATGATGTTGATAAGGATTTGGATCCCGATAATGAGAACAATCGGCGAAAGATCAAGAAGGGCGCCACCCATCCGTAAGGGTGGAATCACCCGCCGAAGCGGGAGGATTACGGGGTAGACCAGTCGATCGAGGAGAAGGGATAACTTCGCAACCGGATGGTCGGGGGAAACCCTGATCCAGGAGAGGATGATCCAGGCGATGACGACGAACAAATAGATCGTCAAAACCCATACGACGATGCCAGCCAATTCAGTCGTCTACATCGTCGAGTTCGTACGCACCCAAACCTGCCAGACGCCGTTTCTCGTCACGACTCAGGGTGACCCTTGGAGGAAGCACCAATACAAGCCCGTCGCCCACTTTTCTCATCGATCCATCCAGTGCATAGATCAAGCCAGATGAAAAGTCGACGATACGGCGAACCATGTCGCCATCGATATTCCTCATGTCGAGGACTACGGGCGTCCGGTCCCGAACCCGGTCGGCCAGAGCGCGGGCGTCAGCGAACTCCTCAACGAAGAGAATGTCGGACTGGATTTCCACCGGGCGCACCATGGCGGTGGCAGCAGAAGGAGCAGGTACGTTGAGTGCCCGGCCCCGACTTTGCGGAACCGTTGCGGCCCGAGCGGTTGGTGGTGGCTCAACCCGTCTCTCTACTTCGACAGGCTCGACCCGGCGGGCGGGTTCGACAGAATCGCCGTTGCCCGATTTTTCCCCGTTGAGATCGCCCGTACTCCCCTGGTCTTCATCGACCAGGCCGAGATAGACAAGTGCTTTGGAAAATAGTGATGACATTGATTAATCCTGTAGAAGGCGTGGACCAAAGATAGCCCTTCCGACTCGTATCATAGATGCACCTTCCTCAATTGCTATTTCAAAGTCGTCGGTCATACCCATCGATAGCACCAAGTCGGAGTCGGTTTTCGCAGCGAGGTTTTCCCCGGCGGCACGCAGCGCGGCAAAGTACGGACGGCTCCCTTCCGGATGGTCACTCTGCGGCGGGATGGCCATCAACCCCTGGACGTCGAGTTTGATTTCGGCACACCTCTCCCAAAGCTGTTGCAAACCTTCGGGGTTAACGCCGCCCTTTTGCTCTTCATCACCCACATCGACCTGGATCAAGATCGGTGGCGGCGCGCCAATTCCCTTGACCCATGCCTTAGCCAGCGATGCCCGGTCGACGGAGTGGAGCAGCCATGTGATGTTCCGTACGATCCTTACCTTGTTCGATTGCAAGGTCCCCACAAAGTGCCAGCGAATATCTCCGGGTAAATCCGCAGCCTTCTCGGCCATTTCCTGGGCTCGATTTTCTCCAAAATCGCGGTGACCCGACCGGTAGAGGGCAGTGATCGCATCCACACTCTGACCCTTGGACACGGCCACGAGAGTCACCTCTTCTGGTGTTCTATTCGATCGCGCTGCTTCCGCCGCTACCCGCTCACTTACTTCTCGAAAGTGACCTAGATCCATCCCACCGCTGCCATTCGCTCGTGGGTCCCAGTCTCTCGATGACTGAACCATCCCGATTCATGCATGGTGCACCGGCCCAGGCTCCAGACTTCTATATCGGCAGGCAAAGCTGAAGCGATGTGGCTAACAAGATCGATCGAATCGGTGTCCCATGAAGTTCGCGAATGGTGGTCAGAAAACTGGACGACCACTTCCGGGCCAACCTCGAAGCAGCATGCCCCGATTCCGGGGCCGATCGCCAGTTTGAATGGTGGGTGACCGGCCTCGGACATTTCACCGATCAGACGACCAACCACACCAGCCGCCGCTCCGCGCCAGCCGGCATGGGCTACCCCCACCGCTCCCGGTGCCAGCGCCACTACGCCGAAGCAGTCGGCGGTGAAAATTACGATCGGCAACCCGGGACACCTGGTCCAGATTGCATCGGCATCTCCGAGGAGACCACTGTATGTGGCCTCGACGACCTTATCTCCGTGGACCTGGTTGACCGTCGCCCAGGCCGAGTTGATACCTGCACTCTCAACGAAGCCGGCACGAGCTCTCTGATCGCTCCGGACATCGCCATCGCTTCCCTCGCTGAACGCGACCCCGCCCCATCCGGGCGGAGTAATCATCCCTGTACGAAATTCGGAATGTCTAAGTCGTCATCCCTGTCCGAATAGGAGCGGGAAGTCGACGGGCTAGACGGGGTGGGCGATCCTGAGGCAGGGCGGCTGGGTCGACGCTTATCAAAGCCTGCAGCGATCACTGTCACTTTCATCTCCTCGCCGAGGTCGTCATCGACGATCGCCCCAAAGATGAATTCTGCCTCGGGATCGGCGTGGTCGGACACAATTCGCGCGGCCTCAGTTGCTTCGTGCAACGTCATTGAGGTGGGGCCGGCAACCGAGAGCAATACGCCTTTGGCACCTTCCATTGAACTTTCCAGCATCGGTGACGAAATCGCGCGATCGGCCGCCTGACTGGCACGGTTCTCTCCCGTAGCCCGCCCGATTCCCATGACCGCGGCCCCGGCATCGGCCATGATGGTGCGGACATCGGCAAAGTCGACGTTGATCAAACCGGGCGTGGTAATGACATCGGTGATGCCGGTAACTCCGCTCATCAGCACCTCGTCGGCAAGACGGAACGTATCAGACATCGGTGCCGTTGGGTCACCCACATCGAGCAAACGATCGTTGGGAATCACGATGAGCGTATCAACCGCTTCACGAAGAGAATCGATGCCCTGTTCGGCATGTACGGCACGACGCCTTCCCTCAAAACCGAATGGTCGAGTGACGACCCCAACGGTCAGTGCACCGACCGATCTAGCGACCTCGGCAACTACGGGGGCACCACCGGTGCCGGTGCCTCCACCTTCGCCAGCAGTTATGAAGACCATATCCGAGCCTTTGAGGACTTCTTCGAGCTCGGCGCGATGTTCGTCGGCTGCGGCACGACCGATTTCGGGGTTGGCTCCCGCTCCGAGACCACGAGTGACCTCCCGGCCGATGTCCAGTTTCACGTCGGCGTCGCTCATTAGAAGCGCCTGCGCATCGGTGTTGAGTGCGATGAATTCGACGCCCCTAACCCCGGCTTCGACCATACGATTGACGGCGTTTACTCCGCCTCCTCCGATGCCAACTACCTTGATTACGGCGAGATAGCCGCCACTTGAAGTACTCATTCGCTAAAACCTCCGTCGTCAGTTTCTTTGATATTTAGAACCTTGAACAAGAGGTTTACACTTGTTGCCGTCATTAGTAAACCTCTTATCCTTAAGCATTAACTAGAGGCTTAGGGTTGAGTCGAGTTATCCCCAGACCCATCATCGCCTTCCTCTTCGTCTTGATCGATTGGCGTCGCTCCCCGATTTGGCGGGCTTACCGCCGGATTGGTCGGGGCGATGAGATTGATTTCCGAGCCTTCGGCAAGATTTTCCTGAAGAAGGGTCGCGAGGGTCAGTGCCTTCGCCTCCATTTCGATCGGCCTTCCCAGACGAATGTCAAAGCCAGCCACGATGGCCCACAGTTCGCCATTCCGGAGTTCGATGATCGCACTCGTGCTGAGCGAGACCGGAAGGGCTGCGACAAACTCCAACGAACCAATCACCTCGAAGGACTCGTAAACGTTGGCATCGGCCACTTGCGGCAACACGATGTGTGCCATCGTTTCGTCGGGAGTGTCACGACCCGGAAGCGCTACGCCATCTACCGCCCTACTAGCCCATCCATCAGCCGTCTCCACCCAGGCAACCGGAACTCGTTCGTCGATCACAACCTCCACCCTGTTGGGCCAGTGGACATCGACGTCAGCGGTTTTGATCCAGGGGTCGGATAACAATCGGCCTTCAACTGACCTTGCACGAATCAGGATCAGGGGCCTCCCGGCGACCACTTGTTCTTCATCGAGGATTTCGCTTGCCCGGCTCGAACTGACCCCGGTTAGATCGACAAAATTGACACTCAGCGCCGGTGAAAGAAAGAGCCAGACGACAGCACCGAGAATCCCCAGGAAAACAATCAACCTCAGCAGGCGCTTGATATTTCTTCTCGCCCTGTCTTCGGCCACCTCCTTGCGGCGATCGGCAAGACGAGGATCGATAGCAGTCATCAAAAGCCGACCATCTGGATCTCGGGTTCCAATAGCACGCCTTCTCGGGCTTGGACCAGATCACGAACTTCAAAGATAAGACGTCGGATGTCAGAACTCCCTGCTCCTTGTCCAGCAACGAAGAAATTGGCGTGCTTGGAAGAAACTGCGACGTCACCAATAGCATGGCCCTTCAACCCTGCCCTCTCGATGAGAAAGCCAGCCGAAGTTCCTTCTGGATTCTTGAACACGCTTCCTGCGTTGAGGGTGCCACCCGGCTGATTGTCTTTTCGCCATCTCGTGATCTCTCTCAACAGGTCCTGGCTACCCGAGACGTCGTGGCCGGTCCCGCGAAATACCGCTGAGACAACAATCCAATGGGGCTTGACACAACTATGCCGGTATGACATTTCCAGGGATGCGGGTGAAGCGTCGAAGAATTTTCCTGTCGTGAGATCAAAGAGATGCGCCGTCACCAGACGATCCATTGTCTCCGTCCCGAAACATCCTGCGTTTTGCCGGACAGCTCCCCCAACCGAACCCGGCACACCGACAAAAAACTCCAGCCCCGCAATTCCTGCAGCGACGCTACCGCGAGCGAGCAGCGGCAGCGGGGCGCCAGCACCAGCATCGACTTCCGTTCCGTCGTATGAAATCTGATTGAACCCTCGGGCGATATGAACCACCAGCCCGTCGAAACCCCTATCCGAAACGAGAAGATTCGACCCGCGCCCGATGACAAGGATCTCGACCCCGGTTCGGGCGACGAAATCCGCAATCTCAGTCAACTGATCCTGAGTAGACGGCTCGGCGAAGAAGCGAGCCGGGCCACCCGATTTGTAAGTGGTGAGTGGACCCAGCGCTACATGTTCCACCACAATACCGGGGGAGATTGGCGATGCCGACTCACTCATGACCGCTCCGACAGCAGCAGCGCCAACTCCGTCGGTACCAATGTGATGTCACCAGCGCCCAATGTGATGACCAGGTCTCCACTGCCGACGTGCTCGGCGAGGAATGCAGCTAGTTCAACACGATGAGGGATGTAATCAACTCTTGCGCCGTTTCGTTTCGCCGCTTCCGCGACCAATTCCCCGTTAATTCCCGGAATCGGGGTTTCCCTCGATCCATAGATATCGGTGACCACGATCCGGTCGGCCTTGGCCAATGCTTCTCCAAAATCATCAGAAAACATGGCAGTGCGCGAGTAGAGATGAGGTTGAAACACCGCCCAGATCGTCCCATCATGTGAAAGTCGGGCGGCGTCCAGGTTGACTGAAACCTCTGTGGGATGGTGGGCGTAGTCGTCGATCAGGGTTACTCCATCGACAATGCCCCGAAGCTCCCATCGTCGACTCACGCCTGCAAAATCTGCCAGACCGGCAGCCGCCCGATCCGGATCCCATCCCAACTCTCCCACGAGGGCCAGGGCACCTGCCGCATTGAGTGCCACATGGGCGCCGGGCCGACGCAAATGAACCTCAGTGCGAGTCGAAGGGCCGGAGAGGAGAAATCTGGAGCCTTCAGGTCTGGTTTCGAGACCAGAGATTCTCCAGTCCGCATCGGATGAGAGTCCATAGGTGACGGAACTAGTCTGTCGCGCCAGGTGACTCGAACCCGGATCGTCGGCACATGCGACCACCGGACCGTCCACGGCCGCAGCAACCGTGACAAATGACCTGCGCATCTCTTCTTCTGACCCGAAGTGTTCGAGATGTTCCGGCTCGACATTGGTCACCACCAAACCCTTCAGCGACAAATGCTCAAACGTGCGGAACGCCTCATCTGCTTCAACGATGAGTAGAGGATCGGCTCCGAAATGACCATTGGTACTCAGATTGGCGATGTCTCCACCGACAATGAACGATGGATCTCTGCCTAGGGCACGCACTGCATTGATCAAGAGAGCTGTAGTTGTCGTCTTTCCATGCGTCCCGGTGGCGCCGATCGTATCGACCGCCGAAGTAATTGCACCGAGAAGCCGGGGACGTCTCCAAACGGGGCGCCCCGCTGCTGCTGCCGCCAGTAGTTCCGCATCTCGCTCCGGCACCGCTGAGGAAGCAATGACCAGATCAGCCATCCGGGCGATCTCCGGGTTGGATCCGGCGTACGCCTCGATCCCGAAGTCGGTGAGTCGGTGCAAAGTTGCGTCGCTTCGTAGATCGGAACCGGACACCTGGTGACCCAACCCCACCAGCACTTTGGCGATTGCGCTCATACCCGCTCCGCCGGCGCCGACGATATGGATGCGGTCGTAGTCAAGTCTCATTGTGAGGAATCAATCATGGCTTGGGCGATGACTTTTGCGGCATCGGGCCGTGCGATTCGCAGCGCCGCGGCGGCCATCTCGTCCAGCTTCGATGAATCTCCCAAAATCGCCGCCACGGTGTCAGCAAGCGCTGACAGGTGCTCCTGGCCTATCACGATCGCCGCACGTTCTCTAAGGAGATAGGCGGCATTTGAAGACTGATGGCCCGAAGATCCAAAGTCACCGGGTATCAGTATCGACGGAGTGCCGGTGGCAGTGATCTCGGCAACCGCTCCCCCGGCCCGAGAAATAACTAGATCTACAGAAGCAAAAAACAAGTCCATCCTGCGTTCAAAGCCAAGTCGTACCCATCGGACCCGTTCCCCGACCTCGATGTCGTCAAACTTGGTGTCGTGGGTGGAACCGACAAGATGCACCACCTGGATTGGTGGGCCCATCCATGCGGTGACCATTTCTGAGACAGACTCGTTGATCACAGCCGCGCCAAGTGATCCGCCGAACACTCCAACAATCGGCACATCTGAATCCAAGCCGTACCGTTCCATGGCCTCTGTCCGAAGAAGTTTGCGATCGAAGGTCGAAATCTGACGCCGCACCGGGTTTCCCACCAATTCACCGCCCGGTAAACCTTCAGTTTCGGGGAATGAGACGAAAACTCGGGATGACCAACGCGATGCGATCCTATTTGCCAGTCCGGCACCCGCATTCTGCTCCGCTATGAGGAGCGGGGTCCGAGTGCGTCGGGCCGCTAGCGCTGCCGGAATGGTTACGTAGCCGCCCATTCCGAGTACGGCCTGAACCTTTCTGTCCTCTATTTCGGCTGAGATCCGATCGCGGGCGCGAAAAACCACTCTGGGTAACGAAAGGTTCGAAGGAGAGAGGCTGCGTTTGAGACCCCGAAGCTCCAACTCGACAAAATCAAAACCTTGTTCAGGGTAAACAACGGACTCGAGACGATCCCCACCAACAAAAGCGATCCGATCGTGGGTTACCCCGAGGTCGATCAATGCCTCTGCAACCGCCAGACCGGGAAAGACATGGCCTCCCGTTCCGGCCGCTGCGATCAGGAAGCTCATTTCTTTCCGGCTACACCTTGTTGCGCGATGTTCACCAGGATTCCGAGTGCAGCCATGGAGACAATCAGTGCAGCGCTTCCGAATGAGACGAAGGGCAATGCGATACCTGTAATGGGCAACATGCCGAGGACTCCGCCGATGTTCACCAGGGCTTGGAAGGAGAGCCACACGGTGATTCCGGCAGCAACCATTCTCCCGAAATTATCCGGGGCGCGCAGGGCAACAATCCATCCAGCAAATGCCAGGACAGCAAAGAGAGCGACCACCGTGAGCGAACCGATCAGACCTGTCTCCTCACCGATGATCGCGAAAATGAAATCTGTGTGGGCGTTAGGG
>JBBKXI010000121.1:0-4984 GCA_037969415.1 Acidimicrobiia bacterium
GCTAGGCGCTGCATATGTTGGGGTACTCCTAGTTAGACGATCCTAGGCGGCTTTGTCGCTTACCGAAACTGCGCGCCGCTTAGACCTTTCATTGAGAGAATCGGCGAATCTGCTGACACCTTGAGTCAAAAGTCCTATTGACAGCGAACACCACTGGTGCCGGCCTGCGGTGATTCCGATTTCCAAAACCGGCCTACCCCTCCAAACAGTCTCACGAAACGTACGAAACTGGCTCGACAAATCGGCCGGTCGGTTCGACCTGGGGAGCTTCCGCTTCCGGGAAGTTCCATCCCAGTTGGATGATTATCGCTGCGAGGAAAGGCAGAACCTGGGACCTTTCTCGAGCCAGGAGGCCGAGATTGAGGAACGGGGAGAACATGACAATGAATCCAAGTGTCATCACGAGACACATCAAAATATAGGGATCTCGGCGAACAAATCTAAGATTCTTCACGATTTTGGGACTACGCCACAGCAAGAGGAGAAGAATGACCGAGCTTTCCAGGGCACTTGCCATTGCCGCGGGATTGTGTGCCTCGTACGGCAGCGGCCGGAAAAGCACGCGAAGTGCGGCCCCCGGAATGTCCTGAATACCCTGAACCGCCCCCCCATCCACCTCAGATCCTCCCTTGGAAGTGTTGTCCTCGACGGAGGCGACGAATTCGTCGATCTCTGCCGTGATATTCCCGTTGAGATCGATGTTGAACTCCTGCAGGGCAAATGTGACCAGGAAGACCGAGGCAGCGCCGACCGCAAGGACCGCTCCCCATCGCAGCCATGGCGACAGGCCTAGAGAGCCGCCACCCTTGACGAAGACCAGAGTGACGGCAATCGACCCGATGACGAGGGCTGCGACATGGGGTCGGATCGCCCCGGCTAACGCGAGGCCCGAGCCGATGATCACGACGGCCTTGATTCCCCCCCGACTCAGAAAAAGGGAAGCGCCATAGACAGAGAGGCCAATCGCCAGGAACATAAGAGACTCTTTGCCGATGCTCGCCGGCCAGTAGGTGATTGCTGGAACAAAAAAGAGGGCGGCCGCATACCACTTCAATCGTCGGGGCTGGACTGATCTCCTAAACGCGGCGTACATGAGCAGCTGGCCGACGAAGGCGATTGTCGCAAACAGGAAGAAACCACCGGGCATTGTTGGTGTGTAGGGAACGTAGATAAGGCCTGTGATGCCATCAACGAAGCTGGTCCCGACCTCATCCATACCAGGGGGCACCTGAAAACTCCGCCAGATCGGGGCGAACCTGACACCCGCGCCGTGGTATCCGATCGCATCACCACCGCCGCCATAGAATTCGATCATCACCAGATATCGAGCCAGCGAAGCGACCATCTTGGCCAGATAGCCCGCGGTCACCATGGCGGGCAGCCAGGAATAATCGACAGGTCTAGACATCGAAACCCCGACCCAGGACATCACGACGGTACCGATGATTGCGATGACGACTGCGTCGAGGTACGACAAGAGGGTTCCGGTGAACAACCCAAAAAGGAGGATCACGACCGAAACGAGGGCGACGAAAAACATCCAGTTCGCCGGATACTCCGCCTTTTGGATTCGGCCTTCCAGTCCAACCACTCTTACAACCCCGAGTCTTTGCTAAATCCCCGAGCCATCACACGACGAACATCAAATGGGGCCCCCATTTGCCGACGATGCGATTTCACCCGGTCGATCTGTGTCAATTTACCACGGTATCGCCAGTTCACACACAGTGTTTTCTCGAACACTCTGGACGTTTATCGCCGCCGGGCTATGATGAATCCATTAGTTGGTGGGGGTCTTATCATGAGCACCGTGTCGGTGTGGGCGAAAGTGATGTGGGGAATCAGCTGGCCAACAGATCGTGCCAGGCAAATCGATGGCTTCGATGAGTTTTTCGCAGCAGTACTACGAGGAAGATCATGGAATTGAAACGAATAGTGGGCAGACTTGCTCCGAGGTGGATGACTCTCCTGTTGGCGGGGATGATCGGCGCCGTTGGCGCATTCATTCTTGTTGATCAACAAAACAATTCGGTTGAACCTGTGTACACGGCCAACGCCGTCGTCGCCTTGCCAGGAACCGAAACTGCGGATGGACGCCCCTCGTCGGCCTCCTCTTCCGCCGAGCTTACCGACGCGCTCGATCTGGCCCTGGCAACCAATGAGGCCGAGCTGCGTGCCGGGGATCGATCAGTGTCCATGGATACTTCCGCGAACTCGTTGGTGTTTACAGCCACCGACGCCACGGAGGAGCTAGCACTGGCATCTGCCACCTCGATGCGTATCGCATACGTCAACGCTGACCCGGTATTTGACATCGATGCTGAGCTGGCGGCCAAGCTCACCGAGGCATCGTTGATTGAGGAACGCCTTGACGAGCTGGTCCCATTGGCCGTTGCGGTTGTTCCTCAAACCGCCGAGGAGGCGGCCGCGGCTGAAGCCCAACTGAATCGCCTCCGAGCCCAGCGCGGTGCCATCGAATCGAAGATCACGGGAATAACTGATACCAAGGTCGAGTCGACCGATGCTGCAGAGATCGCCAGTCTGGATACAGAACTCGACAAATATCAGGGTCTTCTAACGGAGCTGTTGATCGTTCTCCTGCCATTGGAGAAAGCAGCGGCAGACCTAGCCGAGACTGAGGCATCCCAGGCGCTCGATCCTGTCGATCCGGGTGGCACAGAGTATCCGGACCTGCCGGTGGCGGACCAGTGGACAATTCAGGCTTTAGAGGAACGCCTGGCAACTCTTCAAGTAGAGAGCGCGCCTCTGATAATCGCCAGTGAAACTGGTTCCGGACCCGTCCTCGCCGCCGCCGAAGTGGTGGATGAGACCCCGAGCTTGCTCCCCGCATGGCTCGGAGTCGTTGTTGGTTTCCTCGCCGGAGCAATCCTCTGGTCAGCTGTGCTGCTCGCGTTCGACCGAGCGAGGGGCATGGTGTGGCAGGCCGACGACGTCAAGAATGTCGATGTGCTGGCTGAGATGCCTGCGGCCCCGTTGGACTCTCGATACCTGACCGATCTCGAGCGCCAGCGTCGAAAGCGGAGTGTTCAGGCCATTCGGTCATCCATCATTGCCTCCGGCGGCGCTGGCCGCGGAACGATCGTTGGGTTCGCCGCACCACCCAGTACAAGGCCACACGCACGTGAAGTTTTGGCCTACGACGTCGCCAAAAGCCTTGGGGCTGTGGGGCGGAGTGTCCTGGTTGTCGACCTCGGCTTTAGCGACCTGGCCCGGCCAGGGTTTGAATCGGGTGATGAAAGTGGCCTGCGCGAGTTGTTCCGATCGGCCACCGAGGACGAAGCGACGATACGCGAGCGGGCCGAGACAACAATCGCCTCAGCTCAGAATCGAGGTCCCGGTTTCGATGTTCTCGTCGCCAACAGCGACGTCATCGATCCGGCCGACATTCTTGCGGGGCGCCCCATTAGCGCCCTTCTCGAGCAGAGTCGGCGTCAGTACGACGTCGTGGTGGTTATTCAGCCTGTCGCCACAGTCACTGCGGGTGCCGGCATCGATGCATATTTGCAACAACAGATCATCGTGTGCACCAGAGGTAAAACGAGGGTTTCTGAGATTGCCGCCCAATCGATCCAAGGGAGAGGCGGCATGGTTCAGATGGTCGCTGTCGTGATACTCAACCCAGAGGTCAGCGGTAACCGTGGGTCGGTGGGCGACACGATCGAACCCCCTGATGCGATGTCAGACCTTCTCGAAGAAGAGTCGGAGTACTCCGTTTACGGTAGAGAACGGGGACGCGACAAGGTGTCGTCAGCGTTTCGCCGACTGGTCAGTTCAGATCCCGAAGTCGCCGAAACGACGTTGGAACGCATCCGTTCGTTGGAGGCTTACTCCGTCGAAGAGAGTGCACTCCTTCAGGCTTCTGAAGCGCCCACAGACAAGGTCTAGCACCATCCCTGTTGACCGATAGATGATATGAGCTCCATTCCCCTGATTCAACGGGGCCGAGACCGTCTCAAAGAGATCGTACCGTTGCCTGTCAGGAGGAAACTCGTCCAGGCCAGACATCGCTGGAGATCGTTGAGCGCCACGTCGCGGGTGCTCCCCGACTTCCTGATCATTGGTTGTCAGCGCGGTGGCACCAGCTCGTTGTACAGGTATCTGGGCCAGCATCCCCAAATCGCGCCATCACTGCGGAAGGAGACAGAATTCTTCTCGGCGAGGTTTGGCCTGGGCGAGCTTTGGTATAAAGCGAACTTCCCTCACACCCTGCGGAGGCGGTTCGCCGGGTTCCTGGGAAAGAAGCTGATCACGTTTGAGGCCACCCCGGATTACTTGGTAGATCCGCGAGCGGCCCGCCGCTGCGCAGAAATCTTGCCCCGAGCGCGCATTGTTCTGCTTCTCCGTGAACCGGGCGAGAGGGCCGTCTCTCACTACTACCACAACATCAAGCTCGGACTGGAAAACGAGTCGCTAGACCGCGCCCTCGAACTCGAGGATCAGCGGCTCGCCGAAGATCTGGTCGAGTTGAAGTCCGATTCGCTCTCCCCGGTGACAGCATTTCGCCGATTCTCATATGTGACCCGGGGTCAATATGCCGAGCAGTTGGAAAGGTGGCTCGCTGTCTACCCAAGAGAACAGATACTCATCCTCGAGAGCGAAGAGTTCTTTCGGGAGCCTGATTTGGTCTTGAAACAAATCCTGGAGTTCGTCGGAGCCGACTATTGGCAGCCCCCAGATTTTCGGAATCACAGCTATACCGACCAGGAGTCGGCGGGGCACCGCGTTGTTCCTGAATCTGTATCTGATTTCTTGGAGCGACGTTTTGCCCACTCCAATCAGGCCCTGGCTGAACTTGTGGGTGATGAAATTGGTTGGCTAACCCCCCGCCCATGAATCGGATGCTGCACAAGGCTGCCAAGTCGCTTATCGTCCTAGCCGATTTTCCGTTTCGCCGGCGCCCAGGCCCCCGAATCCTGATTTACCATCAGGTCGGTGCGTCTTTAGGTCGGCAGATGGAACTGCC
>JBBKXI010000122.1:0-16896 GCA_037969415.1 Acidimicrobiia bacterium
AGCCATGCCCTCTACGACGTCGGCGGCCAATATCGACGGAGCATGTAGGGATTCCCGCGAATTGCGACCGCAACCTGTTGTTTCGCCACTTCTGCGATGGGTAATGTGACAAATCTTGAGCCAGGACCCACCGAAAGTCGACGCCGTGCCCGATGGCGAAGCATCGTGGCGGAACACCTGGCCCCCATACTCCTACTGGGCAAAGGTCGGCCTCACCTTGATCGCGCTGGCTGGTTTTGTATCGATCCTTTGGACGTTGCGGGGAATTTTGCTCATCCTCACCGCTTCGCTGGTCCTTGCGATTGGGCTGCAGCCAGCGATTAGGTGGTTCGAACGTCGCGGCATCAAGCGGGGATGGGGGTTGGCCGCAGTACTGGCGTCCGGTCTAGTGGTTTTCGGCGGTCTCGCTGTTGTCCTTGTCCCCTTCATAGTCGGGCAGATCGCCGAACTCATCGACGGTCTCCCCGAATATTTGCAACAACTCGAAGAGGAGGGGCCGAGTTTCGTCGTGCGGCTCATCGAATTCACCGGAATTGACAGTTTGCTCGGCGGCGATACGCCGGTGGGTGGGACATCCGGGAATGGCGAAGCAGCTATCGATCCGGCGAAAGTGCTGACGGACCTAGGCGGAACGGTGTTCAGTCTTCTCACAGTTCTCGTCGTCACCCCCTATTTCGCTTTAGAGTTCCCAGCATTGAGGAATTGGGGCGTCAGGTTGCTCCGCCCCCGTCATCGCGAAGACTTTGTGAAGGTGCTCCGCGAGTCGACCGACCTAATCGCAAACTACATCGTGGGGAATCTGGTTGTAAGCCTGGTAGCGGGTGTCGTGGCATTTACCGGCTTTCGCCTGCTTGATATCCGCTTTGCTCTGGCTTTGGCAGCGTGGGTCGCCTTCACCGACCTGGTTCCTGCTGTGGGGGCAACAATCGGCGCGGCCGGGGTGGCTGGTGTTGTGGTCTTGCAGGGGGGCGATCGCTTGATCTGGGCGATGGTGCTCCTATTCGTTTATCAGATGGTCGAGAACTACTGGCTCAATCCGCGGGTGATGAAGAGGGCGGTAGATTTGAATCCCGCCACCGTCATCGTTTCTCTGATGGTCGGCGGGTCGCTCGCCGGATTGGTTGGTGCTCTCCTCGCGTTGCCGGTAGCCGCGATGATGAAAGTCGTTATCTTCCAACTAGTCGTGCCAGAGCGACTGGACTTTGTTCGTCGCGAGGCCGCAGCCGGGCCCATCGCAAGCCGGAAGGCTAGAGGCAAGAAACCCCTGCCCTGACAGTTGTGGCACCATAAACCACTCCGCTCGGTACTCTGATCTCACGTGAAGTGGGCGAATCACCGTCTGGCACTTTTTCTGGGGGTCATCTCACTGGTAGTGGCCGCTTGTACTGCCGCGCCCTCCGCTGGCGAGACGACTGATTCGACCGACCCAACCGCTACGACTGCGTCGTCGACGGGCGGGGGAAATCAGGATGGGAACTGTCCGGAGCCCGGCCCATCCGCCTGGGAAAGCGGGCCTGAGGCGGTCGCCACGGTTGTGTCCGACCCGGGGTCGGGTGGCCCGATCGTTGCCCTGGTCAAGTACCCGCGTCCGGAGTATGACGCCAAACTCTGGTCGCAATGGGGCCAGGGGGTCGTGCTGGAGGATGGGAGTTTTTTCAGCGCCCTCGGTGATCATGACGGCGCAGACGGAAACTCCTTCGTTTACGAGTACAAACCCGAGTCGATGACGCTCGCTCAAATCGTCGATGTGTTGGCGTCTGTTCCTCATGAGCCGGGGGACTGGGGATTTGGCAAGATCCACGCCCAAATGGTTGAAGGCACATGTGGAGATGTGTTTGTCGCCACCTACTGGGGATCGAGGCGAGACCTGACCTTCACCGATGGCTATCAGGGGGACGTACTTCTTCGACTCGATCCGGAATCGAGAACAACCACTGACATTGGGGTCATCCTTCCTGAGCACGGTGTTGCCTCGATGGCGATCTCACCCGACGGGTCTCTGATCTATACCGAACCGGCCGATCCATTTGGCCAAAAGGTCGGCTATTTCCTCGTGACAGATTCGACAACGGGGGAGGAGGTCTTCTCGGACGCTAGTGGATCTCACGAGGGCTATCGAAACATCGCCGTGGGCCCTGATGGTTCGGCGTATATCACCTGGAATGGAAATGGCCTCGCCAAATATGATCCGGCGACAAACAAGCTTTCCGAAACCGGGATCACAATGCCCGGAGAGCTCCTCCGCGCTTCCACGGTGCCCGACTTGAGTGGGACCATCTTTGCCGTGAGCCGCGACCCGGCGATCTTCTTCGCCCTCGCTACCGATGGCTCGATCAAAGAGTTGGGTCCGTCTAATGGCTACACCACGTCAATGGCGTTGTCACCCGACGGTTCCCGGTTCTACTACGTCCCCGATGCCCATGGCGGATCGTGGGAGCAGGGAACTCCTCTGATCGCTGTTGACACCCAAACCGGGGAGAGTGAGGTAGTCGTCGAGCTCAATCCACTTGTGGAAGCGGAGTTCGGGCTCGTCGCAGGCGGTACTTACAACGTCGCGGTCAGTGGTGACGGTAAGACCGTCTACGTGGGCTTGAACGCCGGTGATCCGGCGACGAGGGATGCCTTCGGTGAGGTAATCCTTGCCATCGTGACTCTGCCGTGAGGATAACGGGCGGAGCGCTGGTTGCTCTGGCGGTCGTCGTCGCTGCCTGTACGACCGGCTCAAACAGCGGTTCGACTACCCCGGGCCCAATCAAATCGTCAGACTCCGGCACGAACACCTCCGCCGTGGCTCCGGGTGAGACAGATGGATATCAGGTTTGCTGGACAAATCCGATAGTGCCGTCAAATGGGGCGATCGTATTCACTGATGAGACCTCGGCATTCGGGCTGGAATCACCGCTGACCGGAATGCGTGGCCACGCCGCCGCTTGGGGAGATGTCAACGACGATGGAGTTTCTGATCTGGTAGTTGGCACGTTCGCCCTGGCCCGGAACGATGTCTATGCGGTCCGGGGTGCCACCGGGCCTTCTCCAGATCGACTGCTGGTCGGAGGTGACTCCACGTTTGAGCTTTCCTCGTTTCCTGAGCAATATGGCCGCACCTCGGGGGCGGCTCTTGCCGACCTCGATGGCGACGGAGACCCCGACCTCGTCCTCTCCCGGAATGTAAACGGCCGTGACGAAGGAGCATCGACAGCGGTCTTTGAAAACGACGGAGGGAATTTCACAGAAGTGGATTCGAATATCGACCCGGATCTAGGGGGTCGATCCATTGGTCTCCTTGACATCGACCAGGACGGTTTGCTCGATCTCGTGATACTCGAGGACCGCTATCAGGGTCGTTCCAGCAAGGTCTATCGAAATGCGGGTGGTCTCGCTTTTGAAGACGTCGGGGCAGAATTTGGATTTCCCGAAGATGTCAACGGCCTCGGTCTGGCGACCAGTGATCTCAATGGCGACGGGTACACCGACTTCTTCGTCGCCGGGTCAAATCGGTTGTTTCTTGGTGGGGACTCGACATTGACCGAAGTGCCTGGAGCGATACCCGTATGGGAACCATTTGGACCTGAGGATGACGTATCGGGTGCTGCCATCGCCGATGTCAATCGCGATGGCTGGCTTGATCTGGTGGTGGGTCATCACTTCAACAGCACGCTGAGTCAGGGCAATCAGGTGCCGGTTCGTCTCTATCTCAACACCACCGAAGCCACCGGCGATGTCCCCGCGTTTCAGGACGTAACCGAAGAGGCTGGCCTGATTGGTCTTCCCACCAAGGCTCCCCACGTCGAGTTGGCGGATATGGACAACGACGGGTGGCTCGACATCGTCACCACCGCCTCTGCGGAAGACGGGTCGAGGGCGGCGATATTCCGCAACGACGGGTTGGTCGATGGTATCCCACGGTTTACCGCTCCCGATGGCCTGGGGTCGTCGCAGTATTGGGTAACCGCCCCCACCAACGATGTCGACCAGGACGGTCGACTCGACCTACTTGCTGTTGAATGGGAGCCCTCGCTGCCTTCGATCCTGTTCATGAACCAGACCCCGGGTGGGCATTGGCTGGAAGTCTCGGTGGCTGACCGGTTCGGCGGGGTTGGATCGAGAGTTGATATTTACGAGGGGGGAACCGGCCAGACCTCCCGGATGGGTTCGCGAGAGATTGTCGCCACCCTGGGTTACACCGCCGGGGTAGATCGGGTTGCCCATTTCGGCCTCGGTGATCTGGACACCGTCGACGTCCTGATTACGCCGCCGTTTGGCGGGGAGCCAATGTTGATTGAGGGAATCTCGGCCGATGCCCGCATTTCGATCGGTGGAGCCTGTCACGGTTGAGTGTTACCTGTGGACGTCAGGATCGGATTGAGTGGCCTTGGTCCTGATGGTGTAGACCGAGTCTCCGGAGAGGATTCCACTCCGACCGAATAATCTCCCGAATTGCCAATTGGAAAGTCCAAGTTCGGGACGGTTGAGGGCATATTGGCCGTCGACCCAGCGGGTAAATCCGTCTCCCACGAACGGAGAATCGATCGTGGCGAAGAACCGGTCGTGCTCTTGACGGTCCGCGGAGATCAGACTGGCACCAAATCGGGGGCTCTGTTGGTTGAACAACGCGACCGCCTCGGCAACATCAGCGACGATGGTCAGGGTCACCTCGGGGCTTTCTTCCCATTCCCACTCGGTTCCGAGGCCGTCGGGCCCAATAATCTCGGTCTGGGGTTCCCGAACCATTCCCTCGGTTCGACTTATCTCTACCTCACCGGTCCAATCTGAAGGGATTAGATCCATCGTGGAAGCAGTGACATGGAGTTTGGGGTTTGTCGACCTCCGTTCTCCAGATTTCTTCAATGACTGAAGAAACACCGGTACCAATTCTTCGGCGCGACTCGCAACGATGCAACACGTATTCAGGGTGTTGCACACTTTGCGGTCGAGAGAGTTGTAGACGGCCATGCGGAAGGCTTCCGGATCTGCCGACTCGGATACGACGATCCACGCTCCACCGGTGCCATGGAGACTCACCGGAATGCCAGCCTGTCGGGCCACGTTGCCGAGTTGGGAGACGGCCTGTCCCGAACCCCGGGCGATGGCCAACGCTAGACGCGGATCGCTGAATATGGCCCAACCCGCGGCTCTTGGGGCTGTGTCGACCAGGGTTGCGGCGCCGGGTGGCAGCCCTGCCCTCGCCAACGCCGGGCTTAGAGCATGCTCCACGATGGCGCGGGCGGTGCCGAGGGCATCAGAACCTATCCGAAAGACCACGGTGTTGCCGGACCGGATTACCCCGGTGGCATCGGCAAATACGTTGGGCCTCCCTTCGAAAACAAAACCAATTACCCCGAGACCCGCCCTTTGCATCTCGACGCTCCAACCTTCGTTCTCGATCCGTTCAGTGATTTCCCCCCGGCTATTGGGCGAAGTTGCCCAGACTTCGAGGCCAGCGATCATGTCTGCACGCATTCTTTCGTCGAGTAGCAGCCTCGTGGTCGACTTCCCGCGCTCGTTGGCACGATCGACGTCGAGCTTGTTGCCCGTTGCTATCGCTGAGAAGATCTGTTCGTTTTTGAGATTGGAGGCAAAATGGCTGAAGAATTCTGTTATTTGTTCGTCGGTGACTGTTGACATGGCCGCAAACGCTTCGGTAGCCATCGACACAGATCTCTCGGCTATGTTCCATTGTTCTGCCGGAACATGGAGCAACGCCCCGTCGTCCTGAACGACGATCAATCGGTCACCTGATTTGAAATCCCGCGCCAGGTCCACATCGACATGGGCAATCTTGTTCCCGCCGTATACGACAGGCATTCCGGGAGAAAGCTCCGTTAGTTCCGCGATGGGCCGATCCATTCGCTCAGGCTAGGCGAGGATCACCAGGTCGTCGCGATGAATCGCCTCTCCGCCCACTTCGGAGGAGTGTTTCCCGACCGATTCCGACATCGCACGGCTACCGATACGGGTTATGCCTTTCCCGATCGTCGCGCGAGCCGGACCGATCACGCGGATGGCGTCGCCGACTTCAAAATCTCCCTCAACACCAACAATGCCGACACTGAGAAGACTACGACCCTGGTCCCGGACGGCGGTGGCAGCACCGGCATCAATTGCGACCTCGCCCCGAGCCGGCAGACCGAAAGCTATCCAGAGCTTTCGCGCCGAAAGGCCCGAATCACGGGGACCAATCCATGTTCCCACTTCCTCACCCGCTAACGCACGCTGGACAACTGACTCGTCGGATGCGTTGGCTATGACCGTGGGTATCCCCGACCAGGCGGCCATTCGCGCGGCGGCGATCTTGGTGGTCGCCCCGCCGGAGCCAAAGGCCCCCTTCGACGATTCCAAATAGAGCTGATCGAGGATGTCATCGTTGTGTTGGACCGCAGTCAGAAGCTCGACCGTCTCGTTGAGGCGGGGATCAGCTGAAAATAGTCCTGCGGTGTCGGTGAGCAGGACCAGCATGTGGGCCTCGACGACATGACAGACCAGGGCCGCCAGCTGATCGTTGTCTCCGAGTCGGAGCTCGTCGACGGTAACCGTGTCGTTTTCGTTGACGATCGGAACAATTCCGAGATCGAGCATGCGGGCGATGGCTTCCCGGGCGTGGAGGTACTGGGTACGGCTGGCAAACACATTTCGGGTGAGCAACACCTGCCCGACCACGATCTCGTGTGCGGCGAAAAGCGCCGAATATTGCTGCATTAACAGCCCCTGGCCGACAGCCGCGGCCGCTTGTAACCCAGGCACATCGGACGGACGTTTGCTCATCTTGAGGGAGGGAAGACCGGCTGCCACCGCTCCTGATGAAACGAGAATCGGCTTGTAGCCGAAAACTCGAGCGGCAACTACTTGTTCGACGGTTCGCCGAATCCGCTCCGGGTCGATACCTCCGTTGTCGCTGGCCAGACTGGATGACCCGACCTTGATAACGATGGGCCGTCCCGATTCGACTGCTTTTCTCAACTAATTACCCCTACTAGGTGGTGGTAGCTGGGTCGATCCTAGATTCCCTTCTGTGCTGAGATGGTTGACACTCTTGATTAATATAGATACGATCCGGTTTCGTTTCGTATTAGTAGGAAGGTGAACGGTGGACTCAGAAACTATCTATAGGATTCGATGGATAACTCTGTCGGTGTTGTCGCTGAGTCTGGTAATCATCGGTCTTGACAACACGATCCTCAACGTGGCTCTGCCGACGCTGGTTCGAGAACTTGGAGCGTCCGCCAGCGAACTGCAATGGATGGTCGATTCTTATGTGCTGGTGTTCGCCGGGTTGCTACTCACCATGGGAGCCCTTGGCGACCGGTTTGGTCGCAAGCTGGCGCTGACGGCAGGCCTGGTGATTTTCGGGGTCGCTTCTGTGTTTGCCGCCTTCGCCGATACGGCGGCAACCTTGATCATCGCTAGATCGTTCATGGGGGTGGGCGGCGCATTGATAATGCCTGCCACTCTCTCGATTATCACCAACATCTTTACCGGCGCGGAACGGGGTCGAGCGATTGCTGCTTGGGCCGCCGTAGCCGGCCTTGGCATCGTGATCGGGCCCGCATTGGGTGGTTGGTTACTGGAGCACTTCTGGTGGGGGTCTGTCTTTCTTATCAACGTGGTGATTTCCGCTATTGCGATAGCGCTGGGGTTCTTTCTGGTCCCGGAGTCAAAGGACCCGGAGGCGACGCCTCTCGACCCGCTGGGTGCGGTTCTCTCCGTCGGGGGTTTGGTCAGCCTCGTGTACGCCATCATCGAAGCACCGGCCAAGGGGTGGACAGACGGCATCGTCCTCGCTGGTTTCGTCCTGGCCTTTGTCCTGCTCGGTGCCTTCATATGGTGGGAGCGTCGCACAGAGCATCCGATGCTCCGCCTCGAATTCTTCAGGAATCCGCGTTTCAGCGCGGCAAGCGGGGCCATAACGATGGTGTTCTTTGCCATGTTCGGAACTGTGTTCTTACTCACCCAGTATCTTCAGTTTGTACTCGGGTTTTCCCCGCTCGAAGCAGGTATCCGGGTAATGCCCGTGGCAACCATGATCATCTCTGCACCATTGTCGGCGCGGCTCGTGGAGAAGATCGGCACCAAGATCGTGGTCGCTGTTGGACTCACGGTTGTGGCTATTGCAATGGCATGGCTGGCGTTGATCGACATCGACTCCGGGTACGGGCATGTCGCAGCCACTCTGGTTCTACTTGGTCTTGGCATGGGAGCCGCAATGGCCCCGGCTACGGAGTCGATCATGGGTTCTCTCCCTCTTGCCAAGGCGGGTGTGGGTTCAGCGATGAACGATACGACGCGGCAAATTGGCGGTGCCCTCGGCGTCGCTATTCTCGGCAGCATTCTCGCATCGGTATACGGAAACGAGATGGGGCCTGCCCTTGTGGGATTGCCTCCCGAAGCTGCCAGCTTTGCTGGAGATTCTGTCGGGGGTGCGATTGGCGTGGCCAACCAGATCGGCGGCGAGGCAGGTGCGGCGTTGATTGCTGCTGCCAATCACGCCTTCGTGGGCGCGATGTCTTCTGCCGTTTGGGTAGCAGCAGGAATCGCCCTGCTCGGAGCCATTCTCACCTGGATATTCCTCCCGGCAAAGGCCCTCGATCCGGATGACAAGCGGGCCATGTATGGAGAGTTTGAGTCTCCGGCCGGAGTCTCATGACCCGGACTGTCGGGCGTCCCCGGGACAATTCCATCGATGTCAAGGTGGTTGATGCAACGTTGGAGATCCTCAATGTCGATGGTCTCGGTGGGTTGAGCATGGAGGGAATCGCTGCCCGCGCCGGGGTCAGCAAGGCAACCATCTATCGACGCTGGGACTCCAAAGAGGACCTGCTCGTCGACGCGATCGCGACCCTCGTTCACGAAGTCGAGGTTCCTGACAGTGGAGACATTCGGGGCGACCTGGTCACCGCCATCGCGGGGATGCATCGGTTTGTCAGTGATACCCGGGCCGGCGAGGTCTTTCCGTGGTTGGTCGGTGAGATCGCTCGAGGTAGTGAGGTCGGATTGCGCTACGCAGGGTCGGTAGTCGGTCCGCGTCGGGCGATGATGGCTCAGCTGATTGCTCACGCCGTTGAGCGCGGCGCTATCCGTGGCGACCTCGACGTCGAGCTCGCGGTCGACATGCTTACGGGCCCTGTCATTATCCGTCGCATGATGGGACGCCATCAGGAAAGGCCTGATACCTGGGCGACGGATCTGGTCGATCAACTCCTGGAGGGTTGGAAGACCTAGTTGACCCCGTTCAGTGAGTGGCCAGCATGTTGGAGCTGGGTAAACACTCACAGAAGCAAATAGTTGTCACAATTGCTTTGTGAGTTTGGCACTTCTCGGTTCAGCTGCCCTCTGGGGTTCCATTGCCGCGTGCGGGCTCTCTCTGTTCGGTGCTCTGACCAAACGCATCGCTACGGCTCGGAGAATGCCGGTCGTGGGGGCCTGGCTAGCGGGGCTCTCCTGCGGCCTACTCGTGCTTGCCTTGATCACCGGTGATTTTTCGATTGACTATGTGGTCCGGACTACCAGTATTTCAACACCGTGGCCCTACCGTCTCGCCGCATTGTGGGGAGCCATGGAAGGTTCGCTGCTCTTCTATTCGTCGCTGAGTCTGGCCATTGGCGTCGTGGCTGTCGCCCGAATCGATCAGAATTTGCGCCTCGGGTCACGCTCGGTAGTGGCTCTGGTCGGTGGCGGGCTCCTATTGCTGACGGCTCTAATGGCGAATCCATTCGCCACTCTCGATATTCCTGCCGTGGATGGCGAGGGACTCGTGGCCATTCTGCAGCATCCCGCGATGGTCTATCACCCGCCCATCCTCTATTTTGGCCTGACCTCTCTTCTGGTTCCGTTTGCCATCACGGTGGCGGCATTGGGGCAGAGGAATCTCGACCAGGTTTGGATTGAAACGACCCGAAGATGGATTCTTCTCTCATGGACAGTATTGACGTTTGGAATTGTCGCCGGCGCCAACTGGGCATACGTCGAACTCGGTTGGGGTGGATTCTGGGCATGGGACCCGGTGGAGAACACATCGTTGATGCCTTGGATTGTGGCGACGATCTTCCTCCACACCTCCCGAGTCCAACTGCGCGACGGTCGTCTGGCGCGGTGGAATGCGATCTTGGCGATGCTTCCTTTCGCCCTGACTGTGCTCGGGGTGTACCTCACCCGGTCCGGTGTCACCGGGTCGGTGCATGCCTTCGCCGAGTCTGACGAAATCGGCAGGGTGCTCCTCACCCTCTTTGTGGTTGTGGTGGCGTTTGTGCTGTGGCGAGGAATTAGAGCCCCCCGGGGTTCGGATTGGGATCCGATCCGACCGTGGGGACGGGATACCTGGCTCGGTATACAGGGTGGTCTCTTGGGAGCTGCCCTGACCTTCGTCCTGATCGGATCGGCCTACCCCGCGTATATCTCGGTGTTTACCGGCGCTACGACATCGGTCGATCCGACATTCTTTGTCACCCTGATTCTGCCTCTGGCCTTTCTGCTTCTGATTGGCGCCGCCCTTGCCATGCGCACGTCCTGGCTTGGCGATGGCGACGATGTAGCCGCTGGGATGCGCCTCCTTGCCCTCTTCATTGTTATGGCAATTGGGATGGCGTACCTGACTCTGGGATTCACCGCCTCATGGGGATTCCTGCTGCTGGTAATGGCCCTCGCATCGGGCGCTGCCTTGATCGTCGATTTAATCCGACGACGCCCATCAGGACGTGTCCTGGTCGGCTATCTGGCCCACGTTGGCCTCGCTGCCGTTCTCATCGGTGCGGCGGGAAGCTCACTTGGTGATGAGTTCCGTGGCGGGATGACACCGGGGGATAGCGTTGCGGTTGGCGGATATGAGGTCAGGCTTGACAGCGTCGAAACCGGTGAAGAGGGGCGATACATCTTCGTTGTCGCCGAACTTACCCTCCTCAGAAACGGCCAGCCGGTTGACACCGTGACACCGCAGATCAGGGCTTATGAAGACCAGCCGTTGCCCATCCCGGAACCGGTGCTGCGCAGTACGCCGCGAGGAGACATCGTCTTTGCCGTTTCACGAGTCAATCAGGACGCATCCGGTGTCGAGGTCAATGTGTTTGTGAGACCTCTGGTGTTCTGGGTGTGGGCGGGAGGCCTTCTGATCGCGATAGCCGGGGTGGTAGGTCTGATCGGCCGAGGCGGAGCCTTCGGAGGGCGACATCAAGAGGCCACAACAGGGCCGCTAGACCGAGAAACCACCAGCGCAGGTTGAATTCGCTGGAGCCAGATTCGAGTTCGGCGTGATCGAAAGCTTGATTTGGAAGGATCTGGCCCCGACCTCCTGTAGAGGCCGACAGATTGGTCATCAGATTGGAGTCGGCATCACCGGGTAGGAATTCGGCAGCGAACGATCGGGAAGCAATCGACGACATGACCACCGCATCACCGTCACTGTTTTCCACGCTGACTCCGACCGCGTACGCCCCTCCTTGTCGGGCCGGAACCGACCCTGCAAACTCGAAATCTGACTTTCGATCCAGTCTGATCTGCTCGGATGTCCCATCCGGATAACCAATCTGAGCGACGGGTGTTGAACCTGCCGGCCATGGTTCCGAACCTTCAAGGGTGATTTCCAGGGTCTCATTGCTGATCTTGGCGTCGACCCGGTGTCCCTCTGATCCCGCTAACGGGAAAGTGTCTCTCACCAGATTTGACCAAAAGTCGGTGTAGCCGTCCCATGTCGCCCATTGCGACGCCCATTTTTCGCCGCCGTCACTCATCCAGGCAGTCACGCTTCCCAGGCCGACCCGCCAGGAGGAGAGCAAAGGGTCGGCGAACTCACCCACCTGGAGCTGGACATCGGCGGTGGGCTTCGCCGTACCCGCGAGGTATCCGAGTAGGGCAGGTGAGGAGGCGAGGTTGCGCACCGCAGCGGCGGTCGATGTCACCGATGGATAGAACTCACCCTCGTTGATGAATGAACGGGCGGCGAGGCGGGCTTCTTTGACGAAGATTTCGGGGATCTCGTCAAGATCCCGGCCCGGATAGAACCTCCCTCCTCCGGCCGCAGCGATTTCTTGGAGTGCGGGGATGGCACCTTCACCGGTCCCAACCACGGAAAGTGTGATTCCTTCGGCAAACAGCTTTTCGGCCTCGATCTTGAGCCGGTCATTGGCGAAGGATGGATCGGAGAATCCCTCGATGTTGAGTTCGGAGGTAAACCCGTCCGTGAAGAGAATGATGTGCTTGAGCTCCTTGTCCGAAGCCCGTAGCGCCTCGGCCGCCGCTTCGAGAGCCGGAACGATTTTGGTTTCTCCGAATGGGGAGAGGCCGCTGACACCATCCTGTATTACCGAGTCGGAGGGTATCGGAGCCAGCGGGATCACCCATTTGGTGTTTCCGCTGAAGGCGAGCAAACCAACCTCGTCATTGGCACCGAGCACTTCGATGGCCCGTAGGGCAGCGGTCTTGGCGATATCCGTCTTCTCGACGCCACCCTCGACAAACGTGTCCTCGAATCCGTCCTCGCTCTCCCGACAATGACAGGCACCCATTGATTCGCTGGTATCGATCAAGAGGACCTCGGCAACGGGGGCCTCACGTTTTGCGTCCTGCGCTTCACTGTCGACGGGGAGAAGGGCCTCGAGTTCGGTTTCCTGATAGCCGCCGAGTGCATACGAGTTATCGCCACCGACGACCACCATCCCACGTCCTAGATCGCGTACGAAGGTTCCCAGTGTCCCCACTTGTTCATCTTTGAGCTGACGGGCGCTGACATTGACCAGAAGAACGGCGCGATGGATCGAGAGTTCATTGATGGTCGGGAAGTCCTCGATGGCGCTGGTTTCCACGAGCAGGCCGCGGGCCTCCAGCGCCTCCCGGATGATCTCCCCCTCGCCGTCGGAACCCTCGAGAATGAGCACGCTTGCGGGGCCGCGCACCTCCACGGCCGTCGTGGTCTCATCGTTCTCGTCTACCTCGTCTCCAGCGATCTGGATCGAGGCTGTGAGATCCTGTAGACCCGGCTCGGAAGCGTCAACGGTGTAGGTGAACACATTTGCTCCCGGAACAAGGTCGACCGTTGCGCTGACAATCACCTTTCCATCGGAAAGAAGTTGCAATTCTCCCTGTGACGAGATCGACGAAAGCACCTCGACATTCGCTTCGTAGCTCTCGCCCTCGTTGACAAAACTGGGAACATCGATACCGCCAATGGCGGCGTCGGTTCGAAGCTGGCCGGTGACTGTGTGGACCTCGACGATCATGCCGAGCGCCTTGAGTCGATCGATCTCGTCTTCAAGGTTTCCCGCGTTGGTTCGTCCGTCAGAGACAATTACCAGGCGTTGTTTGGTACTGCCGTCCAACAAACTCTCCCCGAGGCGTAACGCCCGGGCAAAGTTGGTCGCGGTGCCGTCAACACTGGGCTCATTGAAGTAGTCCTCCTGGCCGACCGGGGTTGATACACGTGCATCCTTTCCGAATTCGACAACCGCCCAATGGTTATCCCCGGCCTCAGTAATTGCGGATTGGACCCAAGCTCGAGCGGCCTGTGTCGAGTTGCCCAGCGATTCGGAGGTGTCGACGAGAAACACGGTGGTAACCGAGTTGTTGCTGAAACTCAATGAGGGGTTGATCATTGCCAGAAGAATCAATCCCACTATCACACCCCGTGTGGCCAATCCCCAACGCCACTGTTTCTTGGGTACACCCACCTGCCGCGAGCCAACGAAAAGTTCGACCGCCAGGACGATCAGAAGAAGCGCCAACACCCATGGAAGGATCGATCGGGCAATTACCGCCGCCTGGGCAAAGTCAGGGCCGTCGTCGCCAGCATTAGTTCGGATCTGGTCCAATTGGGTTACCGGTTTGACCTGCGACTCTGAGGAAGCCGAGTTGACGGCAATCGTGAGAACTTGAGAATCGGGAAGGTCGACCCGCCAGAATCCACCAATGTCGGCAATCGGAGAAGGCTGTGCCAGATCGACGCTTCGGGATACCCCCCGCGGGTCGGTGATCCTGGTGGCATCCTGAGGGAGGGGCACAGCGTCGCCAACGGTGATCGACGCAGTAGTTGCTTCGGCAGCGGCGAGTTCTCCAACCATCCGAGCACCGATAATGGGGAACGCCACATTTACCGGGAGGTTGGACTGCTCCAACGTGAATGCCAGGTAAAAGAAGCTGGTGCCCTGGTTGCTACCGCGGACCAACAAAGGTGCTCCAGGAGCGCCGAGAAGAACCTCGCCTGATTCAATCGTGAGAATTTGGGCGTCGGCGATGGCAATTCGTGACACGTCGATATCTCGTAGCAATGGGTCGTCCGCAACCAGGGTCGGAATCGGGTCTTCGGTCCTCCCCGTCGGGGTGATGCCGGGGACACCACCGGGAACATCCACGGCAATGAAGGGTGTTGTGATGCCGGGTGGAACGGCAACACCCAGGTATATCTCGAAGTCGACCTCCTCGCCCGGGGCAACATTGAGATCAATGTCCGGAATGGAGGCAAGTAGCTGGTCGATGAAGAATGTGTTTTCTCCGTAGACCCGTACCTTGAGCCCGCCGGTAACCGGGGCGGCGACGAATCTCTGATTGTCGAACGCAATCAGGTCGTCGCCGTCGAGATAGGCAGCGACTTCCTGGCCAAGAGGTAGCTCGAACAGCTCCTCGATCACTTGGCCGGGCGGAATCTCGAGGTCGCGCCGAGCGACCGTCACCCCGTCGACGTCGATTCGGAGTGTTTGAAAAGCTTTGGGCCCACCGGTCGACTCGATAGTGACCCGGGCCTGGAGCCCACCCGGTCCGGCGGTGACTGAGAGCCCGGTTATCGCCCGGTTGGTGTCGGACTTGCCGACTGGTTCGAACCGGGTGTCCAGCGGAGCGAGCCTTTGCTCGGTTTCAGAAAGCCCGCCATCTGAAATAAGCACAAACCCGGTAGGACGTTCGGCAGAAACCAGCGACTCCGCCAGAGCAAAGGCTGCTTCGTAATCGGCCGTGCCCGAGTTGGTCGCGATTCGACCCACAGCTCGATTGAACTCATCGGCATTCGTGCTTTCGTTGAGGACGATCGTGGGGTTCGACGAGGCGACGACAACGCTCGCTGCGCCTCCAGCGGGGATTTCGGCCCGGAGTACCTGAGCCCGTTTGGTTGCATCGGCGATCCGGTCGGGAGAGCCGTCAATCGCCGACATCGATCCCGAGGCGTCCACGATGAAGACGGTGTGCTCGGCAAGGACTGCATTTTCGGTGCGGGCCGGGTTGGCGAGCGCCAGAGCGAACAGGATGACGGCAAGGATCTGAAGGAGCAGAAGAAGGCTCCAACGCAGTTTCTGCCATGGCTCGGCCGCCGTGATCGAATGTTTGAGCCCGTCCCAGTGAAGCAAAGATGACACCAGAGTTGGAGGCCGTCTCGGCGTCAACATATGGAGGATGATGATGGGGATGAGCAGGCCCAAAGCGAGCAGGCCCCATGGTGACAGGAGGGTCATCGCAGAATGCCGGTCTCTCTCCACGACCTGACGATGAGATCCTCGATGTCGGAGCCGGGGGTGAGTGCGATGTAGGCGCCGCCAACTCCGAGCGTTTTTACCCTTATCTCCTCCTTCCAGTCGGCGACCCTGGTAGCGAATGTCTCCAGGATGTCCTCCGTGACGCTCACTGTTAGCCGTTCTCCATCCTCCCGGTCGACAAGCATCAGGTCGCCGGCAAGGTCGGGGGAGACATCTCCTTCGGCAAGGAGATGCATGATTGTGAGGTCTGATCCCGCCGACCTGAGACCGATCAGGGCCGGCCATTCCGGTGTTAAGAGATCGCTGATGACGATGGTGATTCCGGGTGGCCCTGCCCGACTGAGGAGGTGGCCGGCGGCGCGGGCAAAGGGTGTTGTCCCCTTCGCTTCGAGAGACTCCAGATAGTTGAAGAGGGCTGGAATACCGGCCCGACCGGCAAACCGTGGTGAAATTCCATGTTCTGGGAAGGTGTGCACGCTTACAGAATCATGAGAAGCGAGAGCAATAAACCCGAGGGCTGCGGCGATTCGCTTGGCATGCTGCAACTTTCCTTCGGCCGCCATCGAATCGGATGTATCGAGAAGGAAGCGAACCGTTACCTCATCGTCTGCTTCATAGAGTTTGATGAGAACCTGGTCGAGTCTTGCCAGAACGTGATAGTCGATTCGTCTGAAATCGTCACCCGGGTTGTATTCCCGAAAGTCAGCGAAATCGACCGTGTTTCCGTATCGCTTCGAGCTGTGCTCACCACCAAACTTGCCCACCAACCGATGACGGCTGTGAAGTTGAAGGCTCTCCAAGCGGCGCATCAACTCCGGGCTGAGAAGGGTCACGGAATTCCCCGGATCTCGGCCTTCGGTTCGGGTGTGTCGTCAACGATCTGTTCGATGATCGTGTCGGCATAAATTCCCTCGGCGACTGCTTCATATCCGAGCACGAGACGGTGACGTAAAGCGGGCACTGCGGCCCACCGGACGTCAGCGGCAGTCACGTGGGGGCGCCCGTCGAGAAGCGCTGCCGCTTTGGCACCGAGGATTATCGCCTGGCCGCCCCGAGGTGAGGCTCCCCAGCGCACATAGCGTTTCACCGGTGGGGATACCCGGGCACTGTCGGGGTGAGTCGCTTCTATCATCAGTGAGACATAACGGATCAAGTGGGAAGCTATGGGCACGGTTGGTGTGGTTCTCACCATGCGAATCAGTCCATCGGCATCCGCGACCTGGGGGATTTCGACAGTCTCTCCCGTGGTTGTGCGTCTGAGGATCTCCTCAAGCACCTCGGCGTTAGGTGACTTCACCCTCGCTTTGAACATGAAGCGGTCGAGTTGGGCTTCGGGGAGGGGATATGTCCCTTCCAATTCGATCGGGTTTTGCGTCGCGAGGACGAGGAAGGGGCGGGGAAGTGCTCTGGTCTCTCCGGCCACGGTGACGCCCCTTTCCTGCATTGCCTCGAGAAG
>JBBKXI010000123.1:0-5414 GCA_037969415.1 Acidimicrobiia bacterium
GGAGCACGGCAGCGCATGTCGTCTCATTCCTTAGCCAGCGCAACCCCCCATCGGCCTTCTTTGCCACCAACAACCGGACAGCAGTTGGCGCGGCCAACGCCCTAGCCAAACATCCTGGGGTGGGCCTTGTCGGCTTCGACGACATTGAGTTGGCTGCTGCTTTGCGTCGGCCCGTCACAGTCGTCTCTTATGACCTCCAGGCATTTGCGAAAACTGCCGCCGACCTGCTCTTCGAGCGTCTTGACGGCTTTGATGGCAAACCACGAAAGGTCGTCATCCCGACCAACCTGATCGTCAGGGAGACGTAGAGGTGCCAACGTCAGGAGGCTACGCAGTATGTATTGGTGAAGCGTTGGTCGATCTCATCGAGACGGCCGACCACACGAGCCTGAGCGTGGTGCCTGGCGGATCACCACTCAACGTCGCGGTTGGCGTGTCGCGCCTGGGGGAACCCGTTGAGTTCCTGGGGTCGTTCGGGAGCGATGGGTTCGGTGCACGTCTTCGCGGGTTCCTTGACTCGAACGGTGTTGGAATCGGGGGGTCGATCGAATGTGATGTCCCGACGTCGCTCGCGGTGACCACTTTCGAGGGAGCTGAACCGTCATTCGCGTTTTACGGGACGCCGACTTCGTACGGTCTCTTGCAGGCATCCGACCTTGACCTGTCCCTATTGAATGGTGCCAGCGTTGTCCACGCGGGATCGATAGGCCTGCTCGAGCCGTCGATTTATGGCGCCGCCTTGAGCGCTTTCACCATCAGTGGTCCTTTCCGCACGCTTGACCCCAACGTGCGGTTGTCGATGATCCCTGATATGGAAGAGTTTCGCCTCGCCATGGAGACTCTGTTTCGGACGGTCGACGTCGTGAAGCTGAGCATTCACGATGCGAGTGCTTTGTACGAGGGCACGGCCTCCGAGATAGCGGAGCGAATCGCTCGCCTCGGGCCGAGGGCGGTCATCGTGACCCTGGGCGCCGCCGGGCTCGTGGCCCTGGTCGAAGGCTCGGCACTTCTGGTTCCGGGGCGCAAGGTTGAAGCGACCGACACAACCGGCGCGGGTGATGCGTGTATGGCGTCAATCATCGCTGAATTGGTCAAGAGCGGGTGGCCGGTTGACGAGACCGCATGGGAAGAGTTGCTCAGGTTCGCGGTTGATGTGTCGGCATACACTTGTTGTGCTCCCGGCGGAGCTACTGCTATCCCGACCCGCGCCGAAGTAGATAAGCGATTCGGCACCTCGCCTCGCGCTACGAGCAGGCGCTGACCGATGCCAAGCAACTTCGTCGTAGACCCGGCTGTGGTAAGAGGCCAAGCCCGTCTCGAAATTAATCCAATCAGAATCAATCGTCGAGGCCCGAATCCGCTGGAGGCAGCCGGTCACATTGGCGCCGATCGGGTTGTCGATGTGCTCGGTGACATGTACCTCATCCGTGAATTCGAAGCGGCTCTGGATGTGCTCAAGCGGTTCGGCAAGTTCGGCGATCTGGAATACCGCTACAGCGGCCCTGCCCATCTCGCGATCGGTCAGGAGGCGGCAGCCGTCGGCCAATCCCTCGTCCTCTCTCCAGAGGATCACATCTTTGGCAGCCATCGCAGCCATGGGGAGTTCATTGCTAAAGGAATGGCTGCCATCGCCCAACTCGATGACGTGTCGCTCAGCCAGATCATGTCCGCCCACAGCGGCGGAGCGGTGGTCGAACTCCTCGATTCCAACCTTGGTCCGGCCGACCAAAGGACGAACGGTGCACGGTTTCTTCTGTACGGCCTTCTTGCGGAGATCTTCGGCCGCGAGGCAGGTTTTAACCGCGGGATCGGGGGAAGCATGCATGCGTTTTTCCCTCCGTTGGGCATCTATCCCAACAATGCCATTGTCGGGGCTTCGGCGCCGATCGCTGCCGGGGCCGGCTTGTTCAAGCGGTCCCGCAACAAACCCGGGGTGGTGGTGGCCAACATCGGGGATGCCGCCGCCGGGTGTGGGCCGGTGTGGGAGGCATTGAATTTTACAGCGATGGGTCAACTCACCTCGCTCTGGCCCCCCGATCGTTCTGGTGGACTGCCTGTGATCTTCTTTTTCATGAACAATTTCTATGGGATGGGTGGCCAAACCATCGGAGAGACCATGGCGTTCGATCGACTCAGCCGCATCGGCGCTGGTGTCAACATTCATAATCTCCATGCCGAAACTGTCGACGGCAACGACCCCCTATCGGTTGCCGCAGCGATGACCAGGGCGCTTTCGGCGATTGAGGCCGGGGAGGGTCCCGTCCTCATTGACTGTCAGACTTATCGTCAGTCCGGCCACTCGCCAAGTGATGCTTCGTCATATCGCAGCAAGGAGGAGTTGGATTTGTGGCGGTCCGTCGACCCCCTTCAGGAGTTCGGCAACCGGCTTGAGGAGGCGGGTCTCATCGACGGAGAAGGCAGGGAGTCTCTTCGGGAATGGGCCCTGGACCGGGTAGTCGAGACGATGCGTCTCGCTGCGGACGAGCAATTGAGCCCCAGGGTGTCGATGGAGACTGTGGCCGAGGTTATGTGGGCCGAATCTGAGATCGACTTGGCCGAAGCACCACCCGGGAGCCTTTCGGCGCCGTCAGCCGACTCACCGCGGGTCATACAGATCGCTGGTCGATCTCGGTCTGGCGTCGTTGACGGCGTCGAGTTGCCAGCTGCCCGAGCTGTTCAGTTCCGTGACGCCCTCTTTGAAGCCATTGTCCACCATGCGGTGCATGACGACAGGCTCATCATCTATGGCGAGGAGAATCGCGATTGGGGGGGTGCTTTCGGCGTATATCGGGGCCTTACTGAGATCCTGCCCTACCACCGTCTTTTCAACGCCCCGATCTCGGAGGCGACCATCGTTAGCAGCGCCATCGGCTACGCAATGGAGGGTGGCCGTGCGCTTATCGAGTTGATGTATGCCGACTTCATGGGTCGTGCGGGCGACGAGATCTTCAATCAGCTAGCTAAATGGCGCGCCATGTCGGGCGGGATTATGGACTTGCCTGTTGTGTTGCGGATCTCGGTTGGGAGCACCTACGGTGCACAGCATTCTCAGGAATGGACCGCCCTCCCGGCCCATATTCCGGGTCTGAAAGTGGTGTTCCCCGCCACGCCTTACGACGCCAAAGGTCTGATGGCTTCGGCTCTTGCGGGGAACGATCCGGTGATCTTTTTTGAGAGCCAGGGTCTCTACGGGCAGACTGAGGTGATTCGAGAGGGTGGCGTGCCTGAGGAGTACTACCGGGTCCCGATCGGCCAACCCCGATTGGTGCGTGCCGGTGGGGACGTCACAGTGCTCTCGGTAGGAGCGACTCTCTATCGGGCATTGGAGGCGGCGGAAAACCTCGCTGTTTCGGGTATCGAAGTAGAACTTATTGATGCTCGGAGCATTGTTCCCTTCGACGACACGGTAGTGGTCGAATCAGTTCGTAAGACCGGACGTCTGCTGTGTGTCTCCGACGCCGTTGAGCAAGGCTCATACCTGGCGACATTGGCCCAGAAAGTCTCACGGCAGGTGTTTGACTCGCTACGCGCACCTGTAGAGGTGTTGGGTTCGCCGAATACAATCGTTCCTCCTGCTGATCTCACCGTTGAGTACTTTCCGAGCGTTCAGCGCATCGCCGATGCCATTGTCGGGCTCTCGGAGAAAGAAGCTCCTCCTCGCGGACCTACGGGCTAGGCGCTCACCGCGCTCGCCTTGAGCTTCTCCATCACCTTCTCGAGGCTGAACGATGCCGGCTCTTGCCGGGGCGGGAACTCCGCGAGAGTTTCGAGCTGCTTAGCGACATACGCTTGCGCCGGTACGAGGATGAAGACGTGGTCGAGCATCCAGTCGTAGTAGGTGTTCGACGTGATGTCCGCGCGCTCGAACGGGTCGGTGCGGAGATTGAAGATCTTCGGCACCCGCAACTCTGTATAGGGCTCCATCCACACTTGTAGCGTTCCGGCTGCGCGCTGCTCGAGGAAGACGATCTTCCAGTTGTCGAATCTCAATGCGGTGAGGTCGCCATCGTCCGACACGTAGAAGAAGTGGTTACGCGGGCTGTTTTCTGATTCCCCGGTGATGTATTCGAGTTGGTTATGCCCGTCAAGATGGACCTTGTACTCCTTCCCGTTCAGCTCAGTGCCAGCTTTGAGCCTGTCCGCGATGTCATCCACTCCGGCTGCCGCGAGCAGGGTCACGAACCAGTCGTTGTGGCTAACGATCCCGTTGAGCACTGTTCCGGGCTCGATGTGCCCGGGCCAGCGGACCACGCAGGGCACCCGATAGGCACCCTCCCAGTTGGAATTCTTCTCATTGCGGAAGGGGGTCATTCCGGCATCGGGCCATGAGTTCATGTGGGGTCCGTTGTCGGTGGAATACATGACGATGGTGTTGTCGGCGATCCCGAGCTCGTCGAGATAATCAAGCACCTGACCCACGATCTCGTCGTGATACAACATCGTGTCGTGGTATGGCGATTGCCACTTGCCGGCGCGTCCGAGATCCTCATCGCGGGTGTGGGTGCGAAAGTGCATATGGGTCGTGTTGAACCAGACGAAGAACGGGGTGTCCGCATCGTGCTGACGCTTGATGAAGTCTTTGGTGGCGTCCCTGAACTCGTCGTCGCAGTCCTTCATTCGCTCTTTGGTTAATGGCCCCGTGTCCTCGATCTTCTGGGTGCCGTCTTCTTGGGCCCAAGAGTGGATGACCCCGCGAGGACCGAACCGCTTCCGGAATTCGGGGAAGTCCTCGTCCGTCGGATAGTCCGGCAGCTCCGGCTCCTCTTCGGCATTCAGGTGATAAAGGTTGCCGAAGAACTCATCGAAGCCGAGCGCCGTGGGGAGAAACTCGTCGCGATCGCCAAAATGGTTTTTCCCGAACTGCCCGGTGGCATATCCTTCGTTCTTGAGGGCGGCCGCGATAGTCGGATCTTCGGCTCGCAGTCCGATGTCGGCTCCGGGCATGCCTACCTTGGTAAGTCCGGTGCGATAGGGATTCTGCCCCGTGATGAAGGCAGCGCGCCCCGCGGTGCAGCTTTGTTCCCCGTAGTAGTCGGTGAACCGGACTCCTTCGTCGGCGATCCGGTCGATGTTGGGAGTGCGGTATCCCATGATCCCATCGGAGTAGCAACTGAGGTTGGTCATGCCGACGTCGTCGCCCCAAATAATGAGAATGTTCGGTTTGTCGGGCACGGTGGGCGGTCCTCTCCATTGGTCTAACTTTGCAAAGCGGGATCGTACACCAGGAGATCCAAAGTAGCCTCGCCGGGATGCCACAGAACGACCCAATCGCCGAGTTCTACGACGCCTACCCCTATCCGCCTTCGCTACCCGGTCTCGAAGCGTCGATGAGCGGTTGGGATTTGAGGGCGCGGCGAATCGAGCACTTCCGCCATTGGCCGACGGTCCCCTTCCGGGAGAATCACTCAGTCCTC
>JBBKXI010000124.1:0-34210 GCA_037969415.1 Acidimicrobiia bacterium
GCCACGCTGCCCATTCTCTATCACGAAATGCGATCTGCAGGCAGGATTGAACCCGGAACTCTGGTTTGTTTCGCGGCGTTTGGAGCCGGTGCGCACTACGGAGCGTCGCTTTACCGGGAACCAGCAGTTGTTTGATTCAGGGCAGCCGATGGCATGATTTCGGCGCTCTTTTTCACCTGGTTCGCCGTCGCCCTGATCTGGACGATCAACGCGCTGCGCCCACCCGTAGTACCGGGTAAGGGCATCTCGCCGCTGTGGCTACCAGGGATGCTTATCTCCGAGCTTGCCCCGTGGTATGTCATCGGCCGCGCCGTAATCGGCACCCTGTTCGTTTGGGCGGGAGCTCTCGACCTTTCGATCGGATGGGCCGGGTTGGTGCTCTTCTTCATTTCCGAACTCGGCCTGCTGGTTTTGATCAGGAGATCGTTCATTGCAGCCAGGGAGGCCGGCGGGAAGCCAAGTTTTCAGTCGTTGTTGCCAACAGCAGCCCGTGTGCCCGACGGCGTAACAATTGAGAGCGAAGTCCCCTATTGGGACGACTACACCACCGACATCTACCACGGTTCCGGAAGCGAAGACTCCCCGGCGCTGATCTACCTCCACCCCGGGTCGTGGATGCGGGGCCGACCCGGCCGCCAGGCTCTGGGCACTCTCTACTCATTGGCGGCCAGCGGTTGGGTAGTGCTCGATGTCAGATATCCCAAGTCTCCGGCGGCCACGTTCCCGGACCATCTGATTGGGGTGAAGCGGGCCATTGCTTTCGCAAAGAATTCTACGAACGGGTTGGGAATCGACCCCGGCCGTGTTGCGATCATGGGCGGTTCATCGGGTGCCCACCTCGCCGCACTCGCCACTCTCACCTGGGACAATCCGTCTCTCCAGCCAGGTTTTGAGCAGGCAGACACCTCCGTGATGGCTTGCGTCCCCCACTACGGAATCTATGACCTTCTGGTACGAAATCCCACCAGATACGACTGGCCGTTCATCGCCAAAGTGATCTTGAAGACAACAATCGACGATTCACCGGATCTTTACCGACTCGGGTCTCCGGTCGACCAGGTGCGGCCCGATGCACCTCCCTTCCTTGTCATCCATGGCGAGTTCGACTCGGTGGTCCTCCCTGCAGAGTCGCGACATTTCGTCTCAGCCCTCCGGTCGGTTGGAGCGGCGGTTCGCTATCACGAGGTACGTGGAGCCCAGCACGGGTTCGATGCCGTTCCGTCTATGCGTACCCGAGCCGTCGGAAATCTTGTCGAGCGGTTCCTCGAGGACTGCTCACAGGGCCTCTCTACAGAAGGATCTTCTGCAGCGGAGCCGGAAACCTCACCTTGAATTTGGTCTCGCCCCACAATTTCTCAAGGATGTGGGCGCGCTCTTCGATTCGATGCCTGGCCTCCTTGTCAGCGTCACGGGTGTAGTGGAGGCGTACGGAACCGTCGTCCCCTTGCACCCATCCACCGACTATTTCCCCGTCAACCCAAATCGTCGGGCCCCCGTTTCCGTTGGAGTCGAACAACAGCTTTGTGTCTTCCGGATCGAGGTACCAGTCGCGTTGCTTCCAACCCATCGTGGTCGGGTCGAGACCGGGTAACAACGCGACACTGGGTTCGATCTCTGATTCCATTTCCTGATCTTCAGCATCTATCCACAGAGTCTCCCCCTCAAAGTCAATATTGACTGCGCCGCAACGCTGTAGCGCGGTTCTGGTCAGCCCGAGCGGGAGCCCTGTCCACCACGCGATGTCACGTTCCGATCCAGGCCCATACGACCTCAGCCAATAACTCACGAGATCACGCTGCGCAACGCCTGGATCAACCGATTCCCAGCCCTCTGGAAGCCAATCCCTCATCAGCTCCCATCGATACTGACTGTTGGTCCACGAGCCCAGCGGTTCGGTTCTGGCGACAATGCCCTCAAATCCGAGTTGCAGCATCACCCGCGACAGCGCCGACTGTGTACCTTCGTATTTCTTGCCGCGAGCCAACAGAAGCGAGACCTTCAACTCAGGAAGGAGGCCGTTGAGCTCGCGGGTGCTGAGCCGGGGATTCCGATCGAGGATATTGACCACCGATTCGCTTGCAGTTTCATACCATCCCGCACCATCGGTGAGTCCCGCAGAGTCTTCAAGCATCTTGACCAGTCTGGTCCGCTCGGTTTCAACGTATTTCGTGGTGGTCGCGGCATGGGCGACTATTGCCTGTGATATCGGATGAACCCACAGGGTCCGACGCATCGCGTGATGACGGACCAACTTCCGATCGATGTAAATGGCCCGTTGAACGGCTTCAATGCTTGGGTTCCGCATCCTGGCGGCGGCGGAGAGATAGACACTTGTAGGGTCGCTGGAGTGAAAACCGACCAGATCCTGACTTATCTGGACAACGTCGTCGGTGAGTTGAGAAGAGGTGAGCCGATGGCGCGAACTGAGACGGGCCCGTCGATCTTCGATCGTGATCGGCGGACGTTTCATACGACAGTTCGCCGGTCGTCGTAGCATCGACCCATGCGCCGCCAACTGGCTGTTTCGATCGGACTCGTCGTCATCTTGACATCTTGCTCAGCCGAGCGACCGTCGGAACTCGACCCGACGGACACCACAGCGCCGTCCACGACGACCCAGCCCCCGGCCAAAGCACAAGAGTTTCCCGACGTGATCGCAGCCACAGCTACCCAACGGGGAGACGACGGGACTTTCGACTTTGCGGTCACCATAAGTTCACCGTACGACAGTCCGGATCGATACGCCGACGCCTGGCGCATCGTCGGATCGAACGGGGAGGTTCTGGGTGTAAGGGAGTTGTTGCACGATCACAGCAGCGAGCAACCCTTTACCCGATCTCTGACCGGGGTTGAGATACCACCCGGTGTCGAAACGGTGACCATCGAAGGGCGCGACTTGGTCAATGGATGGGGCGGGGCGACGGTGGAGCTTGCGCTTACTGATTCCTAACGCCGTACCGACCGCTTGTACTGACGAACCGATAAGGGGGCAAATACGGAGATCAGGATCACCACCCAAATCAACGTATAAACAACCGGGTTTTGCAGGGGCCACACCGCCGGTTCAGGAGTCCCCGGAGGGATGTTCCCGAAAAGCTCACGTGTCGCCTGGGTAACGGACGACACCGGATTCCACTCCGCAAACGTCTCCAGCACCGGCGGAAGATTTTCGAGCGGGACGAAAGTGTTAGCAATGAACGTCATCGGAAAAATGACCATAAATGAGGCGTTGTTGATCACTTCGACACTGGGAACAAGGAGGCCCACATACGCCATCACCCACGAAAACGAGTAGGCAAACAACAACAACAGGGCAAACCCCAACGGTGCTTCGCTCAGCGACGAATTGATTCGCCATCCGACGACAAGCCCGGTGATTGACATAACGACAATCGACAGCAGGTTGTAGATGATGTCGGATGTGGTCCGACCGGTTAACACGGCCGACCTAGACATCGGCAGCGACCGAAACCGGTTGATTATTCCCTTCTGCATGTCGTCAGCCAGCCCGACCCCGGTAAACGTCGACCCGAAAACCACTGTCTGTGCCAGGATCCCCGGAATCAGAAATTCGGTATAAGAAACTCCCGGTATATCGATTGAACCACCGAGCACATACGCGAACAACAGTACGAACATGATTGGCGAGAGAAGAACGAAGACCAGAACCTCGGGAACTCTTTTGATTTTGATGATGTTTCTCTTCGCGACGACGGCACCGTCGGCGATCGCATAACCCAGCCGACTCATCGACCTACCTCCTCTAATTCGCTGTCGGTTCCGTCGCCCTCAACCGTCTCTTCTGGCTCGGCCACATGGCCGGTCAGGGTGAGGAAAACATCGTCGAGAGTGGGGCGTCTCAAACCGACGTCAAGCACATCGATGCCACCCTCATCCAACTCCCGAAGTGCCCTTGTCAATACAGCGGCACCGCCTGATATCGGGACGACTAGTTGGCGATAGCGCTCGTCCACCTGGATCTCCCCAACGGCCAATTTGGCGAGTATCGAACGGGCCTGCTCGACCTCTTGGGCTTCGGCGACGGTGACCTCGATACGCTCGCCGCCCATTTGGGTTTTGAGCTGATCGGCAGTTCCGTGGGCGATCTCGCGACCGTGGTCGATGACGACAATATCGTCAGCAAGACGATCCGCCTCTTCGAGATATTGGGTAGTCAGAAGAAGTGTCGTGCCAGCCGATACGAGCTCGCTGATGACCCCCCAAAGCTCCACCCTGCTCCGGGGATCGAGGCCCGTTGTTGGCTCATCGAGGAACAAGACGGGAGGTCTGGCCACTAGTGCACCCGCCAGGTCGAGTCGACGCCTCATACCGCCCGAATACGTCTTGACCGGCCTGTCTCCAGCATCGGAGAGGTCGAAACGCTCCAACAATTCACGGGACCGTTCTCTGGACCGCTGCCGTCCCAGGTGATAGAGACGGCCGATCATGTCGAGATTCTCGAAACCAGTGAGGTTTTCATCAACTGCGGCATATTGCCCTGAGAGGCCGATCACCTTCCGAACCTCTTTTGGACTCTTCAGCACATCGACGCCCGCCACAACTGCCTTTCCGCTGTCGGGGATCAAAAGCGTTGTCAAAATCGAAACTGCCGTAGTCTTTCCGGCGCCGTTGGGACCGAGGAGCCCGAGAATGGTTCCCTCTGGTACGTCGAGGTCGAGCCCGTCGAGGGCAATGACGTCTTTGTAATGTTTGACGAGGCCTCGGGCCTCAACAGCGTTCGACATTTTTCTCCAGGATTGAGTTCGGGGGGCCGGACACTCTATATGCATCGAACCAACTCAGATCGAGCAATTGTCCAGCGGGAGTCAAAATAACCATAGGTTGTGACAAATATTCCCGGCCAACGGTCAGATGGGGAAGTATCTAGTCAGAACCTCGATCTCTGTCTCCATCACTTCGGCCAGATCACTCCGATCGACTCCCAAATAGGTATTGATCGCTTCCCGCCGCTCGGCAACCTCAGCAGCCACAATTCTGACCACATCGGCGTCGTTTAGTTCAAGCCTCTCTACATCGGATGCAAATGCGCCAACAGTGCCGAAGTCGGGATCCGCAGTTGTATCAACCGCCTCCGCGTTTCCGATCGCAGCCAGCAATGAACGAAGAACCCTCGTCGTGGCCAGGTCCCGCGCCTTCAGGGAAGCGGTGAGATCTTGCTGTATCCGGTTTCGCAAAATCATTCCATCCCACCGTACAAACTCAGTGGTCTGCGAACCAGTCGCCGAGCAGCTGGTTCACCCGATCGGGATCGTCCAATTGCATCCAGTGACTGAGTCCCTCAAGTCGCACGTAACGCCACGTTGCGTCAACGTACTGACCCGACCCTTTCATTTGGATCTCGGTGAGGGCAAAATCGCCACTACTCCAAATGCCCTGAGTTGGGATGGTCACAGGTGGAAAGGTTCGGGGTGGCTTGATAAGTCGATCGGGATGGCTGTTCGCCCGGTACCAATCAAGTGACGACTCCAGGGCGCCGTCACGGGACAACTCGGAGATCCATTGCTCGGTTTCCGGATGATTCCCGGCAAAGCGACGAAAATTGGCCCATTCGTTTTGGGTGAGCCACTCCTCGGCTATGCCCTCGAACTGAAAAAGCAGCATGTACCACGACCGACTCATCTGCTCCAACCCACCACCTTCGAACGCCGCGGGATGACCGACCGAGAGCGTGGTGAGGCTCCTAACCCTGTCGGGATGGGCGATGGCGAAAACCCAGGTCATTAGGGCGCCGAAATCGTGGCCAACGACGTGGGCATTGTCGATCTCGAAATGGTCGAGTAGAGCCAGCAGGTCTGGGACCGTGGCAGAAAGCTTGTAGCCGGTGAGGTCTCCGGGCCGCTCCGACTGGCCACGCCCATGCATGTCTGGAGCGATGACACGGTATCCGCTCTCGACCAAGAACGACGCCTGGTTCCTCCACACGTATGCGGTGTCGGGCCAACCGTGAACCATCAGCACGGCAGGTTTGGTGGGATCGCCATTGTCGGTCACCGTGAGCGTGATATCCCCAACGGCGACCGACGAGGAACCGGCATACATATCGAACACTCGGGCAGACTACTACGAGGGGTATTTCCTACCCGTCGGGCAGCCATACCAAGGTCGACGGGTGGAATTGGCTCCATGCGAACCAGAAAGCCTGGTGTGAACCGACGTCACCATCGGGACCGACGACCCGCAGACCGTCCCCGTCGACGATGACTTCAAGGGGTGGATATGTGATTGAAGTGCCCGACTCGATCGCAGCCCGGACCGCGTCGACAGGAAAGGCGAGTGGTGTTCCATCAGGGGCGATCACCCCAACCACGTTCTCCTGAACGGGCAATCGAGGGTCGCTTGGCCCGATCGGGAAAATCGGCCCTCCGGCATCGCGATCACCCAACGGGTCGCGATCGTAGGTGCGGCCGATCCCTCCGTCCTTCGCGATGATTCTCGTGTCGGGATGGGCCAGCTTCCATTCCCCCCAGGTGGAGGCGACGACGGAAACCTGTTCGAGGACCACACTGGCTTCGCCGAGGGGCCCGGAAAGCGCTGCACCGGTGAAAGTGTCGAAAATTGACATGGTTTCCAGGTCGTACATGACTTTGTTGGAGCGGGTAAGCAGACCGGATGTCCTCATGACCGGATCGGAGAATGCAGCGGGGACCGAGTCGGTGAGATACGCCTGTGCCGAGCCGCAAAGCGTGCAATACGGAATTCCCAGACGGCGACCTCCCAAGGTGAGGTTCAACATCTCGTGGACCTCCATCAGATTGCGAGGCAAAGCGAGCACGTCGGCACCGACAACGACACCGAACACGATGTCACTGTCGGCGTACCAGTTCGCATCCGAGGCCGGCACGGTTGGCGGGTCGTCGAGAGCGGGTATGCAGCCACCAACACACGGAGTTGTGGTCCCGAGCGGGCGATCGTCGATACGTACTCCACCCCATGTGACCGGCCGCCAGTCAATCGAGACGTTGTTCTCGAAGAAAGGATCCCATGCCGGTTCGACCATGGTGAATAGCTGACGCTTGAAGTCGTCGTAGCCATTCCAAGCTGGCAAGTCCCATTCGAGGAGAAGTTCAAAAGCCGGCACGAATGAGGTTCTCTCCGTCTGATCGGGCAGATACCCGGTCACCGTTTCAAACGCTCGATCGAGCTGGCTCTTCACACTTCCCCCTTGATAAAAGCGCATGAGATCGGCGAGAAACCAAGCGATCCTGACATCTCCCCCATCAACGGCACCCATCAACGCCTCGCTATCAAAGGTGTCGGACCGTATCGAATTCAGTAGAGCGACCAGTTCACCCTCGATCCGGTTGTCGAGTGGCCCGCCCGGAACCGTGGGAGGTTCGGGGAAGCTTCTCACCACCTCTACCGGGCTAACAAAACCACCGACGATGCTGGTATCCACTTTGCCTCCCGTGTTATCCGCATCGGTGTTGCCCGTTGCCGAACACGCCGTCAAAACCAGGGCAATAACCATCCACCGTTGCATTCCATTGAACTTATAACCCAGCTCGTAAAGCGAAGAGAAAGTTACAACCGACAGTTGTGGTTCTCCCGCAAGGTTAGTCTCCGGCTACTAATGACAACCACTAAACCTTCGGATCAGAATCACTGGACGCAGCGAATGCGTAAGACGTGGATCAGCGTCCTATTTGTGGTCCTCGCGGGCTTAGCCGCGCAAGGCGCAACCACCGCCTACTGGGTTAACCAAACCTTGCTAGAAACGGACAAGTTCATGTCGGTTGTCATGCCGATCATCGACTCACCCGAATTTGCCGAGAAATCGGGACAGGTCGTCGCCAGCCAAACCGTCGAGGCCCTCGGAGTGCAAGACAAAGTCGAGCACTCCCTCGGCCAGTTGAATGAGTATTTGCAGGCACTTCCCGAAGCGGTTGGGATCGACCCCGACGGACCAATCGGCCAACGCCTCCCCGAGCTACCCGACCTGACCCTTCTCGCCGAGCCGATTACTACGCGTGTGGAGAATCGGGTGTCGGAATTGACTACGGATCTGGTTTCGTCGGATGAATTTCAGACTCTGGTCGACACAGCTATCCGCGATGCCCACGCGATTGCGGTAGCGGTCGTCACCGAAGACGAATCCGGCTTGCCCTCTTTTGTCAACCTCGATGGTGACGTCGAGATCAATTTCCGACCGATGATCGCCGATTCCATCGTCGGTGTTGTCACCGCGGGCGCCGCCGCCTTAGGTGTTGAGACCCCAAAGATCGATTCCGGTGCAAGTTCAGAAGACATCCTCAGCGGGGTATTTACCCAACGTGGGGTCGAGGTGCCGGATGACTTCGGACGCATCGTGGTGGTTTCCGAAGACCAATTGGCTCCATACCGGTCTCTCCTCAAAACCCTCAGCCAACTTCAGTGGGTGTTGATTCTATTGACTTTGTTGTTCTCGTTCGCCGCCATCTGGACCAATCCCAGTCGGTTGGTCGGGACCATATGGCTCGGTGTCGGGATTGTCGTGTTCCAGCTGTTGAACTGGCCGCTGACCTCGACAATTACCGACAGTGTGATAGGTGGTCTGCAGTCATCCGAGGACAGCCTGGCAAGTCTCGTCCTGCAAACGGCAACCTCCGAACTTCTGAATCTGACCATTCTCGTGATAGCTCTAGGCGTCATAATCACCATCTTCGGGATGGTGCGTGTCGGAATGGAAGACGACGCCACGAGCAGCACCGACAATGATGCTGAGGCCATAGCATCGCGGAGTTGAGCGGCGGCAAGGTACCCTGCTGTCAAACTTGAAATGAAAACCGAAGATACCCAAAACGGGAAACCGAAGAGCCGAGGTCCGATCGCGCGTGTCACCCAGGCCGTCACCGGAAGAGTCGTCGAAACTATCGACCCTGACACCGTCCTGGATCACATCGACATTGAGCATCTCCTCGACCGGATTGACGTCAATCGTCTACTCGACCGCATCGATCCTGACCGTCTCCTAGATCGAGTAGATGCGAACGCCCTGCTGGATCGGGTCTCGGTCGATGACCTGTTGTCGCGGGTAGACGTAAATGTGTTGTTGGACAAGGTTGACATCGATCGGCTGCTCAACCGGGTTGATGTCAATAAGTTGGTAGACCGGGTCGACATAGACGCTGCCCTGGAGGGTGTCGATCTCGAGGCTGCAGTGCGCCGTGCCGGTGTGCCCGAGATCGTCGCCGAGAGCACCAGTCAGCTGACAGGATCCGCAATCGACCTCGGACGACGCCAACTCGTCGGCCTCGACGTCGTTGTGGACAGACTGGTCAACCGTTTGATGAGGAGGGATCCCGGCGAACAACCGGTCGGGCCCCCTCTTCTTGTGGCGGAGAACGGATGAGAGCGCCCACCCGCCTAGGGGTCAGTGGCCACTACGCGGGGCCGGTAAGCCGTGCTGCCGCTGCCTTCGTCGACGGCGGGCTCATCTTCGTCCTATTCACTCTGGGAGCGGCGGGGATAAATCTTCTCGTGGAGGCGATATCTGGGATCTCCCTTGCCGACGACCGACAGGGTTGGGTGTGGGTGGCAAGCCTCGCAATATGGGCCTTCCTATATGTTGTGGTGAGCCTGGCCGTTGCGGGGCGGACGCCCGGGAAGTCGCTCGCGGGCCTGAGAGTGGTGTCGAAAGATGGATCTGTCCTATCCGTGCGACGGGCCATTGGTCGAACCCTCGCGTTCCCGCTCAGTCTTCTCTTCTTCGGAATCGGATTTCTCGGGATCATTTTCCAACGCGAACACAAAGCCTTACACGACGTGCTCGCCAAGACAGCGGTGGTCTACGACTGGGGCAATCGCAAGGCAGAACTTCCCGGGCCTTTATCGGCTTTCATTGCACGCGAAGCTGGCGAAGAATACGTCGCCAAGCGTTAGACCCCGCTGGCGCCAACCGCTTCGGTGGTCAGGAATAGCGCGTTTGCTTCAGCGATAACGGATTCTTCGACGCGACAGATAGCGGACATCACGAGTCGTCGTCCACGTTGTTCCAGAAGACGGCCCTCCAATTGATATTCGACTCCGGCAGGGGCCGCGTTTCGGAATTTCATCTCGAGTTTGGCGGTGACGGCCATGTGCCCGACGACCAGAATGGATGTCCATGCCAGGATCTCGTCCAGTGCCGTTGCGATCACCCCACCATGAAGGATGCCGTGGAACCCGCGGAATTCGTCGCGGGGCCGAAACGATGCGGTAACCAGGTCACCATCTCTGGCAAATCCACCGACATGAAGACCCATCGGGTTGTCGGGACCGCATCCAAAACAATGTCCGTACTCGGAGCGGACAGAATCCATCCACTCCTGATCTATCGACGTCACAATCTGAGTCTCCCATAAAGCCACCAATCGTCACCACAGAGAGCCGGAGAGTGGCATTATCTGCAATCACATCAACCAGAAGGCCCACAAGTCATGTCCGACCAGTACCGCGAGGCGGTCCGCACCCTCTCAGATCGCATCGTTGAAGCCCAGAAGCCGATAAAAGTACTGAGCGCGATCAACTGGGACGACGAGATCAAAGCAAAATTCTTCGCAGCCGGATTCAAGGAACAACCTGAGATCGATAGGGCGTACTACCAGAATCGCAAGATCAGGATGGACGCCGACGCGACACGCTCCGAGCTCCGTGAGATCGAAGCCGATACGACAAGACAGTTGGGTCCAGTGGCCCCTGCCGGGATCCTCATGCGTTTCATGTGCGAACAGTTCCGGCTCACAATCGACATGCTGGAGGCACGGGGAACCGAGCAATTCTCAACGATGAGCAATCTTCTGTATGGAACCCCGCACGACGTTTTCCATGTCGGCGGTCCGACCATTTGCGATATCGCGACTCAAATGAGGAAGGTCCTCAATGGCATGAAAGTGCAGGCCGACGGCGAACGCGACGAACGGAACATCCCCGGGACCGAGGCGGTGGCCATCCTCCGCAAACAGGTAGATGCCTCGATGGGCCCGGGGATGATCGAGATCCGGCCCGACGATGGGATTGCGGCCGACGCCGCCGCCGGAAGCGACTACATCAAAGTCAGAGAAGATCGAATGTTTTCTCAGCGCGACCTCGACCTCCTCGAAGCTCACGAGGCTTGGGTACATGTGGGAACCACGGCAAATGGCCTAGCCCAACCCACCTGCACCTTTCTAGGCAAGGCCGCTCCGCGGACTACCGTCACCCAGGAAGGCCTCGCAGTCCTGACCGAAATGCTCAATCTGCGGAGCCACCCAAGACGCCTCGCCAAACTCATGCACCGCATTGAGGGAATCAAGGCAGCAGACGAGGGAGCTTCTTTCGTCGAGGTCTTCGAACTCCTACGGACCGACGGGCTGAGCGAAGACGAAGCCTGGTCTGCGGCGGCACGGATGTTCCGGGGCAGCCTTCCTGAGGCGGGCCCATTCACCAAGGACCTCGGGTATAGCAAGGGCCTGGTCCTCACCCTCCTCTACGTCCGACTCGCCATCAACCTGGGTCGATCCCATCGGATTCCCCTCCTGTTCTGCGGCAAGGTCGATCTTCTCGACATGTCGACTCTCCACGATCTGGAAGAGGAGGGCCTCGTGGAGCATCCAAAGTTTGTTCCACCGCCATTCAACGACCTGCCATCGCTGGCATCCACCTTGAGTCTCGGCGGATTCATGAGAGAGCTCGACTGGGGACGCCTAGAGGCCGACTACTCCAAACTGATCTGAGGAATATCGCCGAACATCCACGTGAAGACCTGCGCACCCGAGAACAGGATCCTCAGTACAGCGATTGGCCCTGGCTCGGTCACGGCGGGGCCGACTACGGTGTCTTCATGAAATTTGGAGCATTTGTCCCTCAGGGTTGGCGTCACGATTTGGTCGATATTCCGATCGAGGATCACTGGGAGACCATGACCTCGGTGGCGCGCACCATCGAGGTTTCGGGATATGAGTCGCTGTGGGTCTACGACCACTTTCACACCATCCCTGAACCGACCCAACAAGTGACCTACGAGGCCTGGACATTGATGGCCGCACTGGCAGTGTCGACCACCAGCGTGCGACTCGGGCAGATGTGCACATGCAACACTTACAGGCCGCCGTCGTATCTGGCCAAAGTCGCCGCCTCCATCGACGTCATCTCGGGCGGTCGTCTTGAGATGGGAATCGGAGCAGGGTGGTATGAACATGAACACGATGGATACGGATACCCCTTCCTGAAACCGTCGGAACGGATCGGGATGCTCCGCGAAGGAGTCGAAATCATGAGGGCGATGTGGACCGAAGATACGGTGGACTATGAGGGAAAGCACTATCAATTAAAGGGCGCAATCAGCCAACCCAAACCTCTTCAGAAGCCGCACATCCCATTCTGGATTGCCGGTGGTGGCGAGCAACTGACGCTCAACATCGCCGCCCGCTATGCCCAATACACCAATTTTGCCAACACCCTCGACGAGTTCAAACATAAATCAGAGATACTCAAGGGTCATTGTGAGAACGTGGGAACCGATTACATGTCAATTGGCCGCTCGACCAATTTCAACATCTTCTGTGCAGCCACCGAAGCAGAAGTCGAGGAAAAGATTCATTGGCACCAGGCGCAACAGGCCAAACATGCCTCCGAGGAACGTGCCACCAGATTTGCCGAAACCTATCGCGCCTCTTCCGGAACCCCCGAGCAGATCGTCGCGAATCTCAAGGAGTGGCAGGGTGCCGGCCTGAGCTACGCCATCATCAACTTTGCTGATGTCGCCTACGACACCACCGGGGTCGAATTATTCGCCGAACAGGTGATACCCGAGCTTCAGGGCTGATCCCCATACTGGGAATCGGACACCTTCTCGTCGCTCCATACCGTGGCACCGTGATGGGTTATGGAGAGGTGAAGCATCGGCGAATCCCGAGTCGCCCCATGCCAGTGAAGTTCGTTGGCCGGGGTATCTACCGTGTCTCCGGCGGCCAACTCGATCCGCTCACCGTCCTTATTGGCGACCGCTCCGCTACCCGAGACAACGTAGAGGACCTGTCCCCCAGGGTGGGAGTGCCAATCGGTGCGTGAGCCCGGGGCAAACTGGACCCCCAAGACATTCAGGTCATCGGGGTTGCCAGGTGCGGCCATGTCCCCGAACCAGACGTCGCCGGTGAAGTGCTCCGCGGGAGCCTGCGTCCAAGAAATCTTGTCAACTGCTGCTTTATCCATGACCCGACCCTAATTGATCACCCGCGATCGATCATCTGATCGACCGGGGCGAAGTCGTCGCTCAGGATCGGCGCTGAGCCGATGAACTCCTTGAGTTGGGTCCCCGTAATTGCATTCTCGGTTCCACCACGGCTCCGAATCCGATCGACGATCGCGTTGAGATCTAGTTCTGCCTGTGAGCCGACGATCACAAAATTGCCGCCGTCGAGTCCTGCGAGGTAGGCCGGCGGAGCTATCACCGCTACATGGTCGAAGACACTTCGAAATGTGGTTGCCGCAGCCCTGGCGAATTGCAGGCCACCTTCATCGATCACGTTGATGACATAGATCCCGTCGAAACGCATTTTGGAGTCGACGATCTCATTGAACTCAACGGTGGTGAGATGCCAGGGAACAGTGAATCCGCTGAAAGCGTCGCCGATGACCAAGTCGACTGAATTGTCGGGCACATCTGCGATGGTGGCTCGAGCGTCTCCAATCACCACATCAGCCTGGTCGGTAAAACCGAGTTCGTTGGTAGCGATCGTCTCCAGTTCGCGGTCGATTTCCAGCACGATGTGGGTAGTCCCAGGCCGGGTTGCGTTGAGATAGTGCGGGAAGGTCAATCCCCCGCCACCGATAGAAAGTACGTCCAAGGACCCGGGCCGCAACTCCTCATCGATTACTTCTGCCATCACCCGGGCATACCGAAAATCCAGGTAGGTGGGATCCGCTAGATCGACATAGCTATTGAAACCTCGGTCGAGAACAAGAATCCTCCCCGACGCCCGACCTTCGTCGACCAGGACATCGGCACAGTGGTACGTCGTCTCGTACTGGCAAGGTCCATGGCTTGATGCGACAGCCACCGCCGACAAACACCCGATCGCCACAACGGCAGCCACTACCCATCTCCCTCGTGACAGCATCAGTACGGAACCGACCACGATCAATAAAACGCCGACACCGGCGATGATGGGCCGGGTAGGAAATGCGGCGATGAGAAAAAATCCGGTGAGAAAGGTCCCGACGATGGCGCCCGCCGTGCCGATCGCTGAATATCCACCAACAACTGAGCCCGTTTCCTCCAGAGTGGTGAGTCTGATTTTTACCACCACGGGTGTGACCGCGGCCAGGACAGCCGCAGGAGCGAAGAATGCGAGCGCCGTCACGATCACAATCGAACCCGGTGACCCACCAACGCCCGGCCCGACTAACTGGACGACGAGGGGGCTGACCAGCGCCAAGAAGCCTCCGGCAATGAGAAGAGGCCCGGGAAGCCGGGTTGGATCGATGCGATCGGCGACCTTGCCACCAAACCAGGCACCAACAGAAATCCCGGCAAGGATGACCCCGATTATCGCAGTGAACACTTCGAGGCTGACCCCGACGTAGGGGGCGAGGAGGCGGCTAGCCAGGATTTCAATTACCAGAACCGCGGCTGAGGTCACGAAAACAAGAACGCGGGCAAGTGTTTGACTCACCACAGACACGTTATCCATCTCAGAGTGTTTTAGCCCTCGCTCACTCTGTTAGGTTTATTGACGTATTGGGCCAATCGCTATCGCTCCAATACGATCTTTACAGCGACCGTTGGGAAACCCCTTGACAGATGCCAGACGCCTGGAACGACAGATCAACAGCTATCGGGAGAGTGAGGCACGATGGTTGCAAAAGGTTCTCTTTGCAACGGCCAAGGCCGCCGAAGCACGATCAAAACTGAGCGAGGCTACAAATGAGGAGCTCAACCCCCTTATTACCCTGGACGACGGGACCAACATTCCGCTCGGTACCCTCGAAGAGGTAATTCAGAAGCGCGTTGACAAGCTGATGGACGATCTCGGTCAAGGGCAATACAACCGAAAACGCTGACAGTTCTCAGGTGAGGGCGAGTAGTTGACTGACGACATCGCCCAGATCAGAACCGGAAATATTGGGTTTTTCCCCTAGCAGCGAGGGCCTGCTCCTGCCGCGGTCGATGAATGCACCTTTGGCCCCCGCCCTTATTGCCCCGGTGATGTCCCAATCGTGGGCAGCGACCATCCACATGTCCCCTATATCAACCCCGAGTTCGGCGGCGGCGTGAATGTAGACCTGGGGGGCTGGCTTGAACAGCCCAACCTCCTCGACCGAAATCAGACGCTCGAAATAGTCGCCGAGGCCAGAGTTGCCGATCTGGGCGTTGAGAACACGACCTGATGAGTTGCTAAGCGCAGCGCATCGCATGCCCTCTAACGCCATAGATTCGAGAGCCGGCACTACATCTGTATGTGCTTCGAGTTCTTCCAACCCTGCCAGTACATACTTCGCTTGGGCGGTGGAAATATCTACTCCGTGGGTCTTGCCCAAAGTAATCAGTGCATCGACGCCCTGCTCATCGAAAGAGTCGTAGTGGCCGGTCATCGACGCCAGCATCGAGTTTCGCAACATCGCCGAGAACCAGACCCCAATCAGGTCGGAAGGGAGCACCGCTTCGAATCGATCGCGGAGGCCGTCAAGATCGAGAAGGGTCTCGTTCACATCAAAAACAAAGACATTGGAGATTCTGTCACCTCGTGCCAGCCACCCTACGCAAAAGCCCCCTGACAGCCCAATGCAAAATTGTTAAGTGGCCACAAATCGTGACGATCAATAGCAATCGCCAGAAAGGCTCTAGCGATAGTCCGATTTCAAGAAGGTACATCATGGAGCGTCCGCACGTTCTGCACAAGAAATCCCAACGCTTGGTGCCCTTGCTGCTGGCTGTAGTGGCATTCATCCCTCTGGGGCCCGGCGTCGCCCGCGCCGATATCATCCCGGAGGTCTCCGCATCGGTCAATAACCCCGACCCAAACCCTGCCCCAGCCGGATCGACGGCGGCAACTACCGCAGTTTTCTCCCTGTCCGGTGACACCGGCCCGATCAGAGTACAGGTCCAGCTCGATGCGCCAGTGGGATACGGATCGCTCCGTCTCGACGCGGCTAATACATCTTCGGGACTCACCGGGTGTCTGGAGACCGGCCCGAGCGTCATTTGTGAGTGGGACGGAGACAGCTCTGAGAGCCCCCAGACTCTCGGCGTGTTTATCGATGTGGATTCATCGGTGGCACCTAATACTGAAGTCATGTTGCACGCGGTAGTTGAATCACCGACTGCCAGTCCAGAGATCTACGCAACGGCGTACCTCTACTCAGCCCCTCCGGCCGGAGCTACATCTCTCAGCGGCGTGGTCGTAACAAACAACGGCATCCCTGTAAACCAGGCATGTGTTTTTGTCCTTGCAACCGGTGGTGTCTTCTTGGGGGTTACCGACTCCAATGGTGAGTGGAGCGTTGGCGGGCTGCCCGACGACTACTCCTTCGCAGTAGGGATAATCCCTCCATTTGTGGGAACATTCGGCCCCTGCGCCGAGAATGGTCCCCCTCCCGTTCCGGCGGCAGGAGAGTTGCAGCCGGTCTTTGCCGGGGACGTCTGGATTGACCTTGAGGATCCTTACCTGACAGGAGGGCTCGGAGATCCATTTCTATTCGCCACCAACGCCGGCGCCACTATTTTCTCAGACACAACATCGGGTATCGAGGCGTGCCTGACCAACGCCCCCGGGTCTCAGGTTCCCCGCCCACCGTGTCAGTTGGCCGCCACCACAACGTCCAGCAGCACGCCGACGTTGCCGACTTTGGATGCTGGCGCGGGTCAGGGAACCACAACAACTGAACTTGACACGCTCCCCTTCACCGGGCTCCGATCGGCGACACTCGTTGCCTTCGGATCTCTCATCGTTTTGGTTGGGATGGTCCTTATCGTCTTACCACATGACGAGACCAGCTAGGACCAATTTTCTACAACCAGCAAAGGGTCTCCCGACCTACGGTAATGGGTTAAATTGACTTGACTTGTTACAGGTATCGCTCTATTCTGTAACTATCGTTACTGGTTACGACCATTACGGCATCTAGGAGACGGAATATGTCAACAAGTCAAAATCACCACTCATCTGCCGTCGATTCTTTCGATGGGCTATACGAAAATCTGGCCAAAGCCTGGGAGAGACACCAGCGTTTGCGCTCACAATTCTCCGACATCGCCGACCTTGCCTTAAGTGCTGCTCGCTTGGATGAGGCCCGGGCCGAGATGTGGACTTGGTGGAAGCTGCACCGGATCGAGGGTTGCTGATGTTCGCCCCCTACTGCCCCACCCATAACTCGCAGGTTTTGTTGTTCACTGAGAATATCGACGCCATCGAGAAGGGCGAAGAAGGCCTCTCGATTCGCTTTCATTGCACCTGCGGATACCAGGGAACCTGGAGTCCGGAAATTCTCGCCGCCTGACCTATGGGAGCCACGCTCTCCACGGAAAACATGTTTGAATGCGGTCGTGATTGAGCCGATAAATCTAGTCGAGATTGAGTCGGCGCTAAAGCGTCTCACCGGACATGCTTACCAGACTCCCGTTCTCCGCAGCGACATCCTCGACCGGATTACGGGTGCCACCGTATCGTGCAAGGCGGAATCGAGCCAACGGGCCGGTGCATTCAAGTTTCGCGGTGCGTACAACCGACTATCACTGATCCCGGACGCTGACAGGCCATTTGGTGTGGTCGCGGTGTCCTCCGGCAATCACGGGGCCGCTGTTTCGTGTGCTGCCGAGATTCTTGGCATACCGGCGACCATCTTCATTCCGGACGACGCACCAAATGTGAAGAAGAATCTGATACTGGGGTACGGAGCCATCATTGAAACCGTAAGTCGCAATGACCCTGACCGGGATCGTCCCGCCAGGGAGTTAGCTGACTCGACCGGGGCAACTTTCGTCCATCCCTTCGAGGACCGCGATGTCATGATCGGCCAAGGAACCACGGCATTGGAATTCTATAACCAGGTAGGAGATCTGGATGTTCTAGTGGTTCCGATGAGCGGCGGTGGCCTGATGGCCGGATGCGCATCGGCCCTTAGTTCGCTCTCCCCCGGATGCATTTTCATCGGAGTAGAGCCGGAAAACGCAGACGACACACGCCGGTCATTTGCGGCCAGCTCCGTGGTGTCGATTCCCTCGGTGAACACCATTGCCGATGGCCTCTCTGTCTTACAGCCCGGGGAAAATACATTCGCAATCAACAAGACCCTGGTCAATCAGGTCGTCACCGTTAGTGAAGACTCGCTGGTGTCGGCAATGAGCTTCGCTTTGACGGAGCTGGGGGAAGTCGTCGAACCAAGCGGCGCAGCAGCTCTAGCTGCCCTTCTGGAGAGCGGTGACCGTTGGAAAGGCGCAAAATTAGGGGTCGTCCTGTCAGGAGGGAATGTCGATAAATCAAAGTTCCCCCGGGTGTTCGATGGGGTGGATCGCTAAGGGCCCGCAGGAGGGCTGACATTGCGGCTAGGCCCAAAGGGCGTAGCTCCAGCGGGCAAACATGGAGGAAATCGCCGGATACAAGCCGACGATCATCGAGATGCCAGTAGCTCCCACGGCAATGGTCACGACCCGGATGGTTACATTCGAGACCCGGCCCCTAAGAAAGAGGCTCCCGGCCCATCCGATCGAAAATCCGACCAGAATGACACCAAGTACGAATGCCGCCAGTCCAGGAACAGCAGCGACTGGATCGGTCTGAGCTTGGTTGAGGACGGTGCCCAGCTCCGGACCAACACACGGTTGCCAAGCCGAGGCCGCCCCTGCACCGATCAGCGCAGAAGACCAAATGTCGAGGCCCTTGAACCACCACATGCTCGAAGCGGCAACAAGTAGGACTCCCGATACTGGCAGCGGCAATACCCACCATCCGCTGGCTGCAAGCCAGGCAAATCCAACCGATGCGAGAAACATCGCCACCATTACACGGAACCTGGGCAACGCCACGCCGATGCCCACAGCCGGAAGGAGCAATACCCAAGAACAGGGCAAGAGGGACTGCCCGATGCCTTCGAGGAGTGCTCCAATCATCCGAGAAGGGTCGCCACGACCTCGTTGAGTTGCTCATACTTGCCTTCGCCGATTTGGTCAAAACGAATATTTCCGTCGCGGTCGAGCACGTAGGTCCGCGGCCAGTAGGCCCGAGGGCCCTGCCAGGCGTGGAAGGTGCGCTTCTCGGTGTCGAGAACTATGGGCCACGTGACCTCGAGTTCCACGGCTGCCGCTTTGATGTTGTCAATGTCGGCTTCATAGTCGAACTCAGGCGCATGGATTCCGACTATCTCAAAATCCTCGCCCTGGTGCTTGGCGTACAGCTCACGTAGGTTGGGGAGCGTGTTTTTGCAGTTGTAGCAACCGAAAGTCCAGAACCAAACGACGACGACCTTTCCCTCCAGATCCTCGAGCGAAGTCACATCAGATTGCAACCAACCGTCGATCTCGACAAGTTCTTTGTGAGGTCCGAGAATCGGGATCGTATCCGCAGGGTCTGTCGGACCGGAATTCGATTGCGTGCTTTCCAACGTAACCGGGGCATCCGCTGTAGGGGCCCCCTCGGCGCAAGCGGCGATCAGAGCAGCCACAATCGCTAGACCGACGGTTCGTTTCATGAGCTGGATCATGTCGGAGCGGTGATAAGGATGCAATAAACCTCAACGATTGGGGGGATTAGCTCGCGCACCGATCCTGTATCTACCCTGCCCCGTGTGAACGGACTTGTGATTATCACCGGTGCATCGAGCGGTCTCGGTTTGGCCCTGGCGACGTCGGTGCCATTCCCGGCCCGGATTGTGGACATCAGCCGATCGGGGCCACCTCCGGGGATGTCTGTTGAGCACATCAGTGCCGACTTGAGTGATCCCGATTCATGGCCACCCGTTGCCAGCCAGATCGAATCTATGTTCTTGGAATTACGCCCGACCAGGTCCGTTTTTGTTCACTCCGCCGGCAGTCTCACGCCGATCAGTCACGTCGCCGATGCCGACGTGCCTTCGTTCACGCGCAATGTTCTGCTCAACAGCGCCGCTGGCCAGGTTCTCGGGATGGTGTATCTCAAAGCTCTAACCGGGTCTGAAGGGATCCACGATCTGGTCATGATTTCATCCGGGGCAGCATCCAACGCCTACCCAGGATGGGCGGCCTACGGAGCGGGGAAGGCAGCATTAGACCACTGGGTGCGTGCTGTTGGGCTGGAACAGAAAATCCGGGGCAGCGTTCGCGTTTCTGCCATTGCTCCTGGCGTACTCGACACGCCCATGCAGGCAGAAATCCGGGATAGCAACGAAACCGATTTCCCCAGTGTCGACAGATTCCGACGGCTCAAATCCGAAGGGAATCTGGTGTCGCCCGAGGATGCAGCCCACAAGATGTGGCGTCTGATCGAGTCGGGTTTAGAGACCGGGTCGGTTGTAGACCTCCGAAATCTCTGACGACTATTCCTTGATCAACCGCTCGTCGATGAGACGCTCGGCCACCCGGCCGCCGGTGGGGTCAACCCGCAAGTAGTCGAACTGTTTCGTGAACTCGAGGTCGATCATATCGGCACCCTCGCGGTTCTTCTCGATGGTGAACACCAACCTGTGTTTGTGGCTTTCAGCTGCGCTCAAGTCGTGGGTCAATTGTTGTCTACTGACCACGCCGTATTTTTCATTGAGAATGATGATCACGTCCGCCTCGTAGCTGACTGCCGAGGACCCCCGTAGATGATGCATCCGCAGTCGGGGAGCTTCGAGACCTTCCTTATCGGCCGCCGACACCGCAACAACCGCAATGTTCTCGCTCATGGCTAGATCCTTCAGACCCTGGCTCACCTGGACGATTCGTTCCCGCTCATCGGGAGTGTCCTTCGTGAGTGGGACTTTTTGGAGATAGTCGACAAAGAGCGCATCGGTGTCGCTACTGACCAGCTTGGTCAATTCTTCGAGAGTGGTGTTGGCTCCAGAAGCGCGCACCAACCAGAGTCGGTCTGCGTACTTCTGAATTTGGCGATAAGGCTCGTCCAACGCTGGGGCCTTGATGACCGCTTCAGACAGGGTCATCGTTCCTTCCGAGACTTGAGCAAGCAACTTGCGGGCATACCGACCCGCCTCTCCTGCCCGCTCGTCCGGTGGCAACTCACCGAGTTCGAGGTGGAGTAACCGCGACATCAGGGTTGCTTCATCATGCTCGTAACAAACGAACACCACCGATGCACCATCGACAGCCAGATTTCTCGCCCATTGCAAGGTGGTGACCGTTTTGCCGATACCGGGGGCGCCGCCAATCAAGGTAAGATTTCGGCTTCGCAACCCTCCCCCGATTACCCGATCGAGGAGGGGAAATCCGGTCGGATATGTCCGACGACCCGACTTCCCAGAGTTGGCCTCATCGAGGACGGACGCCAAGGAACGTCGACCTGAATTGTCCTCTGATTTCATTTCTTGCCTCCGTGGCTTTGGTGATCGGGCCACTAGATTTGGGATGGTTGCCCTCAGTTATCGGCACGGTAGCGTCGCCACCTAAGCCAGAACGAACCGGGTGACGCACTCGACATGATGGGTGTGGGGAAACACATCATGTACCTCCGTAATCTCATGTTTGTATCCCGCATCGACAAGGAGCTCCGTGTCCCCGGCCAATGCAACAGGGTCACAGCTGACCAGAGCAATTATCGGTGCCCGGGTCGAAGAAATCGCGCCGACCCCTTGCTTCCGCAGCCCCTGGCGGGCGGGGTCTGCGATAGCCACGTCCACGTTCCGTTCCAACTGATATTTCCACCTTCCGACATCGATTTTCTCGATGTGGCTAACCCGGCCGGTGAGGTTGACCTCGGCATCTGAGACGGCAAATTTGGATGATTCCAGGACGACGAGACGGCTCGGTTCTGAAGTGGCCGCGACGGCGAAGAGCCCAACACCTGCGTATGCATCAAGGACGATGTCGGCATCGGCGAGTTCGGGAATGAGGCGACCCACCGAATTGACAAGGAGTTGGGCCGCCTCTTGACCGCTTTGAAAAAATGATCGTGAAGTCACCCGAAATGAATGGCCCGACACCATTTCGGTTAAAAATGCATTAGCCCCGGTGGCTACATGATCGGGCAATCCGGATACATCGCCGCGTTTGGGGTTCCATGATGCGGTTGCCTCGCCCGACGCCACAGACACCCGCAACACCACCTCCAGTCCGGGGGTCAGCCTCGCTGATGACAGCAGAGGCTGGAGGCGTGGATGCGATACCAAACACGGGTGCGCCCCGATGGTGTCATGGGATCGCTCAAGGCGAAACGAAGGAACTCCTGAAGCATCACCGATCACCCGCACAGTGGTCCGGTATCCCTCGTGCCCGACGCTTTGACCCTCGCGTATGTCGGCATCGGGAAGATTTGCTGTGCGCCGCATGGCGTCTCGAACTATCTCGACCTTGGAGGGAAGCTGTACTTTTGCGGCGATATGTTGCCAATCGCATCCACCACAGCCATCTCGTCTCTGCTGACATGGCGGAAGCACCCGATCCGGCGACGGCTCGAGAACTTCTTCGACGACGAATCTCGACCAGTCGCTTCCAACTCTTTCGGCCCGCGCCAAAACCTCATCGCCGGGAACTCCACCACGAACAAAGGCTATGCGCCCATCGGCTTGGTGTGCCAGGGCATCACCTCCGGCGACGAACCGTTCGGGGAGAAAAACGGCAGATTCAGGATTCGTAGACCATCACCCCTTCCACCATTGTGAACTTGACCTTCGCTTCCCGAAATGAACCATCCTGAAAAGGGTCGCGATCAAACACTGCCAGGTCGGCTTTCTTGCCGACAACGAGAGAACCCCTCAGGGCATCGACGTGATTGACGAATGCCGAGCCCATCGTGAAGGCGGTAAGTGCGGCCTCGGGGCTGATCGCCTCCGCCAAACCCAACGCCTCCCCTTCGTCGGAGCTTCGCCGGCTGATTGCGACCGCAATTTCCTCCATTACATTGGCCGTGGAAACGCTCCAATCACTCCCCATGGCCATTGTCGCCCCATTCGAGAGCAACGATCCGAAGGGATACTGCCATCCATATCTCTCGGCACTCACAAATGGCTTGGTGAGTTCGAGTTGATATTCGTCGGCGCAAGCCCACAGGGGCTGGGCATTTGCCACGGCATCCAGTTGGGCAAATCTTGGGAGGTCGTCGGGATGGACGAATTGGAGATGGGCCATATGGTGGCGGTTGTCGTTTCGCCCGTTGGCACTGAGTGCCGCTTCAACAGCATCGAGTGCGCTACGCACAGCGCGATCGCCGAGACAATGAAAATGGCATTGAAACCCGTGTCCATCAAGAACGGACACTATTTGCTTCAGCTCTTCAGGGTTAATGAAATCGACACCGGTATTTTCTGTGGTCGAACCGGCCCCATCGAGATAGGAGTCAAGCAAGGAAGCCGTGTAGTTCTCAGCCACGCCGTCGAGCATCAGCTTCACTGTTGTCGGACGAAACCGGGGCGCCGACCTGGTTCGACGTTCCAACAGATCTTCAACCTGTTCAATCCCCCTATGGCGGTCCCACCACAATGCGCCGACAGCGTCACCGATCAGCCGGCCACTCCCTGCCACTTGCAGATACGCCTCCTGAACCGGGGGGATGACCGATGCCTCCTGCCAACCGGTGATTCCAAAGCGAAACATCTCCTCCTGACCTCGAAGTAGACCGCGAACAAACTCATCGACTGTGTCGGCCGGTGCGTGCTTTTCGACAAGCTGCACTGCACCCTCATGCAGGGTGCCTTGCGGTGATCCGTTAGCCAGTCGCTCGATGCGACCGTCTGCAGGATCGGGGGTGAGGAAAGTGATTCCGGCGACAGCGAGGGCGGTCGAGTTGGCCCAGGCGCCGTGGCCATCCCGGTTCCAAACCAGTGTCGGACGGTCTGCGACTACCCGATCAAGTGCTTCAGCCGAAGGGCATCCCCGCTCAAACCAGGCTTGCGACCATCCAGAGCCAATGATCCAAGATGCCGCTGGATTCTCAGATGCATAGCGACCGATGGCGGCAACGGCATCGTCGGCGCTGTCGCACTCGTCAAACGAGACCCTCAGCTTGTCGAGGCCACTGGTCGCAACATGGACATGCGCGTCGATGAACCCGGGAGTGAGGAGGGCACGGTCGAGGTCAATGACCTCCGTCTTCGGACCAGACACATCCATCGCGTCCCCGAGCGCGATGATTCTGTCCCCCTTTATCCCTAGTGAGTCCACGAGCGGATTCGACCGATCCGAAGTAAAGACGCTGCCGTTCACAAAGACGTATTCAGCAGCGTTTTCAGGCATGACGGCAGACTACCGGTTACCAACAGCGAAACGGCGCCGTCGCTACGCTGTATCTGACTGCTGATTTCGTGTTTGCCGGAACGAAAGGGACCACCGATGGTCAGAATGCTTATCTCGTTTGGAGTCTTATTAATCGCCAACGCCATCGGCCTTGCTGTGGCGGCCTGGGTCCTTGATGGAATGACCATTGACGGAGTGGCGTTCGTGACCGCCGTCCTGATCTTCTCGGTAGTCGGCGCTATCGCCCAACCATTCTTTACATCCATGGCGATGAAGAGTGCATCAGCATTACGCGGAGGGACCGCTCTGGTCACAACCCTGGTCGGATTGATAATCACAGTCTGGGTCTCAGACGGATTAACGATATCCGGCTTGAGCACCTGGATTGCCGCCACGGTCATCGTCTGGTTGGCCGCCCTACTTGCCGGATTGATCGTTCCGCTGTTCATCGGGAAAAAGGTCGTCGAGGAGGCCCGGTCCTGAACCAGAACCCCAAGGCGTTCCTTGGTTGGCAGTAGATGGGCTCATACCGGGGCGATTCTTGCGGGCGGCCAGAGCACCAGGTTCGGTTCTCCTAAGCACAGCCTCACCCTGGCCAACGGTGACACCTTCCTCGAATCCGTTGCCAGGCGACTCGGTGAGGTGTGCAGCGCGGTGGTAATCGTCGGATCAGTCCAGTCTGACTCCCAGCAGATTCCTGACCTCCGTCAAGGGCATGGGCCCCTCGGTGGAATCGAAGCACTGTTGGCGTCCGGGTTGGACACCGAATATCTGGTGTGCCCTGTAGATATGCCACTGATGCCAACGGGTCTGCTCCGACGTCTCACCGAATCCGCCGGTAGGTCCGTGACCATCTTTGCGATCGACGGGTCGGATCAAATGGAGACGCTTCCTGCGCGAATCGCATCATCGGCTCTCCCCCAGGTCACGGCTACTCTCGACGCCGGCCGTCCCGCCCTCCACCATCTGTGGGCCCAATTACGCTATGAGACGGTGCTGATCCCATCCAGCGAAGCCCAAGCCCTATTCAATGTCAATACGATCGGCGACTACACGAGGTTGCACGGGACAGATCTCCGCTAAATCTGGATCCGATCTGTTTCGTATGCCCAAATGGCGATTTCAACCCGGTTTCGGACACCGAGTTTCGTCATCAGACTGGAGAGATGGGCCTTGACCGTGCTCACACTGATAAAGAGGTCCTCGGCAATCTCAGCATTAGTTTTCCCACGAGCCACTGTCAGCAAGACTTCCTCCTCACGGTCGGTAAGGGGGTCGATCGGCTGCACCGGAGTTCTGGAAGACTGATTGCGGGCGAACTCCTTGAGAAGTCGAGCAGTAATCACCGGGGCGATGAGCGCATCACCGATGGCCGCAGCGTGGACCGCCTGGGTGAGTAACTCAGGACCGGCGTCTTTGAGCAGGAAGCCACGAGCCCCGGCCTTCAGGGCACCGTAGACATACTCATCGAGGTCGAAGGTCGTGATAACGACGACAGCCATCGGATCCGCGACGTCGGGGCCAGCTAGAAGACGGGTCGCCTCGAGACCGTCCATCTCGGGCATGCGGATGTCGAACAGACAAACGTCCGGTCGCAACCTCCTCGCCAGGGCCACCGCATCCTTTCCGTTTGCTGCTGTCCCAACGACTTCGATCCCGTCCTGGGCATCGAGAATCATCTGCAATCCGGTCCGAACCAGATCTTGATCGTCGGCCACAACGACGCGGACACTCATCGGGAACTCCTCCTCGGCAACTCGATCTCGACCACCCAACCTCCAGCCGCTCTGGGACCGGTCTTGATAGTCCCACCCAGTAGCTTCACCCGCTCTTCCATGCCGACGATGCCATACCCGACTGGGCCCCGGTTCACAGATATTGGATCCCCATCATCGCTGACCTCGAGCAGGACACTCTCCTCCCCTCCTGAGATGGCCACCCGAATCGAAGTTGCGTTTCGGGAGTGGCGAATCGCATTGGTGACAGACTCCTGGGCCAAACGGTAGAGCGCCGATTCCAACGACGGGCCAATTTCGTCAAGGTCTCCGTTTCGGACCACGCTCATCGATGGGCCATGACCGTTGCCGGGGGCCAAACGCTCGATATCGGCGACCCCTCGTTGCGGGGCCAGGTCGAGTTCTTCGCTCTGTCGTAGTGCACCGACCATTGTCCGCATTTCGGCCAGAGTCCGGGATGCTTCTTCCTCCACAACCCGTAGAGCCCTCATCGGTGCGTCGGGGTCTCCGATGGCAAGAGTCCGGCCTACCTGGGCCTGGATCGCGATTGCAGAGACATGATGGGCCACAGTGTCGTGCAACTCTCTGGCGATTTGCTCTCTCTCCCGAAGTCTGGCCTGGTCAAGCTCGCGCCCACGCGAGCCAGCCCGGAATCGCATTGTTGCCCCCAACACCGCAGGGAACAGCATCACTATCACCCCACCAATCGCTTCGGTCCAGTCGGTGAAATCGGCAACGATTCCGAGTACCAGAACTGCGACGATAAAGACCATCCCGATCGCGATCTCCCGGCCCGATCCCCAACGGAACAGTGAGTAAGGGAGGATGAGCAGAAACGCCATGGTGTACAGACCGGGTGGCGGCACGTCAGCGGCGATCGCGACGACATCGGCGATGGCAACCAACCCAAAAGTAAAGGCGAGAACACCCAGGGGATTCGCCCGACGAAACAACAATACGACCGAGAAGGCCAAAGCTGTCACCAGTGCCAGCGGCTCCCAGGGCAGATCGTCACGGAGGAACGCTTCGGTAACTGCGAGACCTGCGACCACGAAAACGAGCACCCAATCCCGCCAGACTCGCTTGGGCGGTTCGGGGGCTCTGGGTTCGGCTAGAAAGGATCTCCAGGCGCTTCTCACAGCCGCAGCGTACGGCTGTAGCCGGCTCGTCGCATCATCCAAAAGGACAAATCGGACTATCCAAAAGGTCGAGAAACGTTTGGACGAAGGCCTGATGCGGCCGCCCGATATGCTCGACATACTGAACAGAAACATCAAGGAGAAACATTCATGCAACCAACAGAGAGAACGCCGGACAGTTATCCGGCTCGCCTCGAAATCGATTACCCCGGGCAATTAGATCGGACGACCACTTTCTTCCGGCTGATCTGGCTTATCCCGATTGCCATCGTGCTAAGCCTGATCAGTGCGGCTGCAAGCAGCACGGTCATCACCGACACTGGAGAGGAAATCGTCACCTCAGGCGGTGGTATTGTCGGCGGACTGTTCGTCGCCACGGCCTTGATGATCATCTTCCGTCAGAAGTACCCGCGTTGGTGGTTTGACTTCTCGCTGGAATTCGCCCGGTTCAGCACACGAGTCGGCGCCTATGCCGGACTCCTAACCGATAGCTATCCATCAACCGACGAGGAACAGTCCGTTCATCTTGAACTCGACTACCCCGACGCAAGGAACGAAATCAACCGCTGGATGCCCATCGTCAAGTGGCTGCTTGCGATCCCCCACTATTTTGTCCTGGCGTTTCTCGTCCTTGGAGCAATCCTGGCTGTCATCGTCGCTTGGTTTGCGATCCTGTTCACCGGCAGATACCCACGGTCGCTCTTTGATTTCGTGGTTGGAGTGGGTCGTTGGGGCCTCCGGGTCCAGGCATACGCCTTCCTTCTTCTCACCGACAAATATCCTCCGTTTACCCTGACATGACAGTTCCCACAGTCCTGTTCCTTTGCGTCCATAACGCCGGGAGATCCCAGATGGCCGCCGGATTTATGAAGGAGTTGGCCGGCGATCGTGTCACTGTCTTGTCCGGCGGTTCGGAGCCGGCCGCATCCATAAACCCGATGGCGGTGGAAGCCATGGAGGAACGTGGGATCAAAATTGGTGGATTCTCCCCACGACGGTGGTCAGATTCTGAGGCCGAGAATGCGGATGTCATCATCACCATGGGTTGTGGGGATGCTTGCCCGGTGTATCCGGGCAAGCTCTATCTCGACTGGGAACTGGACGATCCATCGGATAAGTCACTGGATGATGTGCGTAAGATCAGAGATGAGATCGAGCGCCGGGTCGTCAACTTGCTGTCCGAATTGATCCCCACTCCATGAAATCTCATATCTCGGTTGACAACCATACATTGTATGGTTATCTTCCTTACGTCGTAAGAAACGAGAAGGACATGACCACACACACTACCGAATCCACCAAAGAAGCCCCCAAGACCACGATGCGCGCATTGGTCCAGTCCGCCTATGGCAACCCAGACGAGGTGATGGCGTTTCGACAGGTCGAAACCCCCTCCCCTGAGGAAGGCCAGGTTTTAGTCAGGGTCCATGCCTCATCGGTCAATGCTCTCGACTGGCATTTCATCTCGGGTACTCCCTATTTCCTGCGCTTGATCGCCGGACTCAGAAGACCCAAACGAAAAATTCCCGGCGCGGACATCGTCGGCACGGTGGTCGAGGTGGGAAGCGGCGTCGCCAGCCTTAAGCCCGGAGATCGCGTGTTCGGAGAGATCCCGGGGGGAGGCATGGCCGAGTTCGTCGCAGTTCGGGAGGGACTGTTAGCCCCGGTGCCGGCCAATATCTCGTTCACCGATACGGCGGCCCTCGGTGTGGCAGCGCTCACGGCCCTCCAGGGTCTACGTGATTGGGGCGGACTCGAGCCCGGTCAATCGGTCTTGATCAACGGAGCGTCGGGCGGGGTAGGCACCTTTGCCATACAGATGGCCCGGGCCCTGGGAGCAAGCCATATCACCGCGGTATGCAGCACCGGCAATGTCGAGGCGGCAAGGTCCCTGGGCGCCGACGTTGTTATCGACTACACCAAGGACGACTTTGTGGCGTCGGACCGAAAGCACGACCTTATGTTCGATAACGCCGGCAACCGGTCGCTCGGAGAGTGTCGTTCCGTCCTCAAACCGAACGGCACATTGGCGATGGTTACCGGCAAAAAGGGGAAATGGATTGCACCGGTGCCCAGAATGTTGGCAGCTGCGATTCGATCAATCTTCTGGAGTCAGAATGTTGTCAACAAGACCGCCAAATCGACTCCCGAAGACCTGTTGATCATCAAAGAGATGGTCGAGGCAAGTCAGATTGTTCCGGCGATTGAACGGACACTTCCCCTCGATCAGGCAATCGGGGCCCTCCAGGACCAGGGCGAATTTCATGCCAGGGCGAAGACGCTGATACTCATCTCGGAGGAGAACTGATGCCGATGCCATCCTGGTGGCGTCACGTCAACAAGCGAGTGTTTAACCCACGGGCACTAAATGGCGGAAAGTGGTCGGTGATTCATCATGTCGGACGCAATTCGGGAACTCGATATCGGACCCCTCTGGAAGCGCACCCGGTGGACGGAGGTTTCGTCTTCATCATGATCTACGGCCCGAACACGGATTGGGCCCAGAACGCGCTGGCTACAGGTTCGGCAGAATTGGAATATCGAGGCAAACCGCTGCAGCTCGATTCGCCGCGAATGATCTCCAAAGAGGAGGCGTGGAGCCTGCTGCCCGAAACCACCAAGGCGCCCCCGGGGTTTCTCAAAGTCACCGATTACCTACGAATGGATCGAGTGAGAGCGAAGGCTTCCTAGCTACAGGTCCGTGGCGTCGATGTCGTGAACTACCCGGAAACCCATATGGCTAGTACTGGTATCGATCGTTTGCGGTTGTCTTGCCGCCGGTCGGTACCGAAAACAATACTGAATCGTGCAGAGGTGAGAGCCGCCTTTGATGACCTTCCGGGGAATCGGGAAGTCAGGCTGGCCAGGATCGTAGCTATCGGCCTCAGTCGGAATGCGAGTCGGGGCGCAGCAAGAGTTCTCTTGAAACTGGGCCGGATTGGTGTACCAATCGGACGTCCACTCCCAAACATTCCCGGCCATGTCGTGTAGCCCGTAGCCGTTAGGCTCAAACGAGCCTACGGGACTGGTCCGGGTCCAACCGTCCAGTTCGGTGTTCTCGTATGGGAAACGCCCCTGCCAGGTGTTGGCTTTGGGAGCGACAGAGTCCTGAGGGTCGCCTTCGCCCCAGGTGAACTCGGCCCCGTCAAGTCCACCTCTTGCTGCAAATTCCCACTCCGCCTCTGTTGGGAGCCGTCCACCAACCCACGCGGCGTATGCCTCTGCATCAACCAATGCAACGTGGACGACCGGATGATCCTCAAGGCTTTGTAGATCGGACCCCGGACCGGTCGGATGTCTCCAATCGGCACCATGGGTCCATGCCCACCATTGGGTGTAGTCGGAGAGGTCAACCGGGCCGGGTGTCATTGTGAACACGAGCGAACCGGGTACGAGGGCTTCGGGAAGGGCCCCGGGATAGTTTTCGGCTCTCGGCGCGATTTCGGCGTAGGTGACGTGACCTGTCTCGGCGACAAATCTGGCGAACTCGACGTTGGTGATAGTGGTTGGGCTCATCAAGTACGGGTCAACGGATACCGAGCGCGCCGGGCCTTCATCGGGATAGTGGCGATCCGAGCCCATCAAGAATTCTCCGCCTGGGATGGCGACCGTGTCTGGCATTGATCTCAAGCTAGCTGTTGGCTGATCCATAGGGAGGACGTATGGCGCACTCCACCTGGGGCCGTTCAGGAAAGAGTTCCGCCAGGTCCTGGCCGATTCGAGGTGAAATCTCCAGGGTGCCCGGCAACGCCATGTGATAGAGGTCTGCGTAGAAAACCCCATGGTTGTTCATGTCTGAATAGGAGAGGACGGGTACGCCGGTTTCGGTTCCTAGCTGGCGGATCGCTCGGTCGTAGTCATCAAGGTCACTTGTCCCGTCATCGACGACCTTCGCCAACTGATCCCTCATAAGGGGCATATCGACGATCGCAACGTAGGCTCCAGTCGCCTGGATGTCTGCGATGATGTCCTTGAGAGAGTCGAACTGGACCGGGCCTACCTGATAGTCGCGAAGCTCGCCCTCCCGAAGCCGGCGGTCCCGTTCCAGATCATCGACATAGTGGCCGCCATCAAACCCCTGAAAACGCCCATCGGGGGTCAGCCGGGCCTTCCAGCTGGAAATGGATTCACCGTTCAGGAAGCGGAACATGTTGCGCGGCTCCCGGAGTCGTTCCCGTATTGCCACCAGCGCGAACTGTTGCTGGAAGAAAGACTCGATCGACTCCCCTATTGTTTCCTCCCCGTAGAGGCGTCGACGACCTTCCGAATCGAGATAGGTAGATAGCTCCCGTTCATCGGTGGGTTCATTGTCATTTGTGTCCCTCGGCCCCATCGAGATCACCACGAGATCGGGGCACAATTCCGGAAGTACCAGATCCTCATCCCACGCACCCCACTCCCGGATGGCGGATCCGGGGTTGGAAGCGTTGTATCCAGAGTCTGCCCAGTCGATCGCCTCGCTGATCATCGTGACATCGATGCTGGCATTGGCGATGGATGACCCGATCACGGCAATATCAACGTCTCCCAATTCTTCAATCCGGATTGCCTTGTCCTGAACAAACGGTGTATCCCAAACCTGAGGAGCAGGCAATTTCGGTTCAAGAAACCGGGCACCGACCTCGGCTCCGACGAGGACGACGAGCATCACGCCGACTGCAACGAAGGATCTATTGGTTCTCATCAAAATTGGAAGTAGAGGAAAGGAACAGTTGGCTGTCCGCTGAAGATGATAAGTCCGAGCAGAACTATGGAGTAAGCCACACCTCTGGCGACGGCTGGCCAATGGAGGATAGCCTCATGCGAACGTCCGGCCCGTTGCGCGATATCGAGAATCAGGCTCGCCGCGAGTAACGGAACTGTGAGGACAATGTCATCCCATGGGATCGACCCTTCCCTGAGCGAAAAGATCCCGTCCAGATAGGCGAGGGCGGCAGACATCGAAGTCGATCGGAAGAAGATCCACGCCAGAGCGACCAGATGAAAGGTCACAACGACAAGCGGAATGTCACGCCACCCGGGGAGAACCGGGTCCCCCTTTTCAGCATCTCTTCGGAACCAGCGATGGGCCGAGAGATAGAGGCCGTGGAGGAATCCCCAGAACACGAAGACCCAGGCTGCCCCATGCCAAAGACCGCCGAGCAGCATCGTGATCATCAAGTTGCGGTAGGTCATCCATTGACTGCCCCGGTTGCCGCCAAGCGGGATATAGAGATAATCCCGCAACCAGGTTGACAGTGAGATATGCCAGGTTCGCCAGAATTGAGTGATGTTCTTCGACAAATAGGGCTGGTTGAAGTTCACCATCAGATCGATTCCGAGAATTCGGGCCGAACCCCGCGCTATTGAGGAGTAGCCGGAGAAGTCCCCATAGATCTGCAGCGAGAAGGCATAGATCCCGATCAGAAGTTGAACCCATCCGGCAGTACCCGAGTTGGAGAATGCCTCCTCAACCACCGGTGCCACGGCGTCGGCCAGGACGACCTTCTTGAAAAGGCCGATGAGAATCAGGTAAAGCCCCGAACCAATCTCGGACCGACCGACTTTCGGGCGATCCTGTTCAAACTGAGGAAGAAGATGGCGCGCCCGTTCAATCGGGCCAGCCACCAACTGTGGAAAGAACGATACGAAGACAGCGAACGACAACAGGTCCCGGGTCGGCTCCATCTGACGCCGATAGATATCGATCGTGTATGACATCGTCTGGAATGTGTAGAAAGAAATTCCCACCGGAAGGATGATCTTGAGCGTGGGGACTGAGGCGTTGAACCCGAGATCGTTGAGAAGGTTGGCGAACGAATCAGCGAAGAAGTCGAAATACTTGAAGAATCCGAGAATTCCCAGGTTGACCACCATCGATGTTGTCAGCAGTCGTTTACGGTTTTTTTCGCTGGCAGCGGGCATCGCCCCACCCACCAGAAAGTCGACGAGTGTTGACACGATCAATAGAGAAAGAAAACGCCAGTCCCATGCGGCGTAGAAGAGATATGACGCAATCAGCAGCATCACGTTTTGACCGCGCCGAGGCAAGAACCTGTTGAGGACGAAGACAACGGCCAGAAGAACCGCGTATTGGATCGAGTTAAAGGCCATGCCGGAGTGAAAAGGTAGTAGTGGGGAGGCGGATAGAGAGTCCATCGATCATCTCGATCGGCCGATCGATGAGCACAGCGCCGCGTCGAATCATCAGAATCCGATTTCGGCCCACCCTGGGCTTGGCGTCCAATCGGGTATCCGGGCGGAGTTTGCCACCGCGGGTACTTGGCTGATTGGCCGAATGCGACGGGGAAGTGACCCCATTTACGGCGGGTCGGTTCCGGTTGTGTATGGGTGTTCGTGGGAGCTGGTCCATGTGTAGCTGCTGTCGGGGTTGCGTTTGAGCGTCCAGCCAGCTTCTTTCATGAGGTTTTCGTGGCGGCAGAGGGGCGCGAGGTTTTCTCGGACGGTTTTGCCGCCTTTCGACCACGCCTGGTTGTGATCGATGTCTGATTGGTGGGATGGCATACGGCAGCCCGGTCCGACACAGGTCGGCGTTTCGGTGGTGAGGTGACGGTGTTGGACCAGGGTGGGCCGGCGTCGGGTGGTCCCAACCGATACCACATCACCGTTTTGGTCGACGATCGTGGTTTGCCAGACCAGGTCGGGGTCGGCGGCTTGGCGGGCGATATCAGCTATGACCGGTCCCCACCCTGGTATTTGTCCGGGGTTTTCGTCGAGTCCGGCGAGAGTGGTCAGATCGACTCTGATGTCAACTGTGTTCCGCCGGTTCTGCCCGGAACCTTCCGCCGTATCGCTGTTCAATGCGGCATTCTTCCCGTAGAGGAGGTGGAGGAAGGTGTCGGCTCTGAGCTGGTCGATGTTGCGGTGGTCGCCTCGGGTTTTCGAACTGTGGGCTAACCGGTTGATGTGTTTCATGGCCCGGTTGGCTTCGAGGACGGGGAGCCGGTAGGCGGTGAGGTTGGCGGTTCCGTCCTGGTTGGAGAACAGTTCCACGAACCGTTCCTCCAAACCCTTCTCATAAG
>JBBKXI010000125.1:0-12561 GCA_037969415.1 Acidimicrobiia bacterium
ACTCGGGCCGATGCCACTCCCTCCTAGAGGAGGGAGAGAAGGTCGCCGGGTACTCCCTCGGCAAGCGGAGGGAGAGTAAAGACGTGGAATCGCCTATTTGCCGTAGCGGCGCTCCCTGGTTGCGAAGTCGCGCAACGCTCTAAGAAAGTCGACCCGGCGAAATGCAGGCCAGTTGACGTCGACGAACACGAATTCCGCGTACGCCGATTGCCATAGAAGAAAGCCCGACAGACGCGACTCGCCCGAGGTTCTAATCAAAAGATCTGGGTCGGGAAGATCGGCTGAATACATATGCTTGGCCAGAGACTCGGCATCGATCTGGTCGGGAATGGCAGCGAGATCACCGCCGTCGGAAAGTAGTTTCCCCACCAATTCGCGGGCGGCGTCGACAATCTCCTGCCTTCCTCCATAGCCCATCGCAATATTCAGACGTCTTGATCCAGATGGTTGTGCAGCTTCCGCTGCTTTTGCCGCGGTAACGAGACGATCGGGGAGCAAATCGAGGCTCCCGATAAACTTGATCCCCATATCAAATCGAGCGCATTCGACGGGAAGGCGTTCAAACAATTCGACCAGAACATCGAAGTATGGGTCGAGTTCCTCGGCGGGACGAGACAGGTTCTCCCGGGATAGAACCCATGCAGTCACCGCAGGGATCTCCAGTTCGTTTGACCAAACAAGAAACTGCTCGAAACGCTCCATCCCCGCCCGGTATGAGTCGGTGTAGCTGGGCAGACCCTCATCGCGGGCGTATCGACGATGACCATCGAGCACAATCCCGATGTGTTTCGGCAAACGGTCGGCATCGAGTTTCTGCAGAAGACGCCGTTCGTAGACGCTGTAGAGGATCCTCAGTTCCATTCAATGACATCGTAATAACGCCCGAGCCACTTCTACAGTCGCCATCGATGGAGCGGATGACTCTGGGAAAAATGCAAAACCCGATCCGTGGATTTCTCCACGGAGGGGCGGCGGTGCTCAGCCTGTGCGGACTTGCCCTCCTTCTTCTAGAATCTGAGGGAGTGACAGCAGCAGTGTGGTCGTCTGTCGCTTTCGGTGGGTCCCTGGTTGCGATGTATACGATCTCCGCCCTCTACCACTCATTTCCCTGGGGACCACCTTGGAAAAGGAGGATGCAACGCCTTGACCACACCATGATTTTCCTCGTAGTCGCAGGTACGTTCACCCCGATCGCCATTTCCAGCCTCAACGGCGGATCGCTGAAGATCGCTCTTTGGAGTGTTTGGGCACTCGCCATAATCGGCATAGTCCTCAAGACCTCACTACCCAATGAGGCAACCTGGCTCTCGATGACCATCCAACTCTCGATGGGATGGTCAGCGCTGATCTGGACGCCGGCCATCTATCGCGAACTAGGGGGAACCGCAATCGCGCTTATCGCGATCGGGGGGCTTTTTTACATGGTTGGGGTGGTCATATTCACCCGAAAAAGGCCTGTCATATTTCCACGCAGCTTCTCATCTCACGAGTTGTTTCATGTGATGGTGATCGCGGCCAGTACCTGTCATTTCTTGGCCGTATACGCCTATGCCCTGCCCGACATCGTCGGCTAATAGGTGAATGTCGCCGCCTCTGCACACATCGCTTCGACATCATCTATATCGACCGGGGTCGAATCCGTCAGGTTGTCTGAACCCTCATCCGTAATGTAGATATCGTCTTCAATTCGAACTCCGATCCCAAGGAACTGTTCCGGTACACGGTGCGTAATCTTCTCCGCCGATTCTCTGGCCTCCGCCTCCTTGGCCATCGCCGCAGAGAGTCCCTCCAGAATCCTGCGCTGTGCCCATTCGTCAGGGTCATACTCGAGGAGCGAAAGTTCGATCTCGCCCTTCTCTTTGGAGATGTACAGCCCGGGTTCAACGGTGAAGAACATTCCGGGCTCTAACTCCCGCGGCACACCATTCTCCCGGTAGGCACCCCGGTCATGAACGTCCATGCCTAGCCAGTGCCCTGTCCCATGGAAGAAGAATTGGGTGAAGTGGTTCATCGCCAACGACTCGGCCACCGAGAGGGGTAGCAACCCGAGATCGACCATGCCTTCAGTGAGGATCTCCGTGGCCCGATCGTGAATCCCGCGCATCGTGGAACCCGGTTTGGACATCGCCACACCAGCCTTCTCGGCAGCCAGCACCACCTCGTAAATAGCACGCTGCGGCGGAGAAAATGTGCCGTTCGCCGGAAACGTGCGGGTGATGTCTGCCGAATAGCCCTCGATCTCGGCGGCAGCATCGATCAGAATCAGATCGCCATCCGCGATCTTCGAATCATTCTCGACATAGTGGAGGATGCAGGCGTTGGCACCGGACGCCACGATAGAGCCATACCCATTGCGTCGGGCTCCGGCCATACGCCAGCCAAGTTCCATCGCCGCTTGAACTTGATACTCGTAGAGCCCGGGACGGGCGAAGCGCATCGCCTCGTTGTGGCCGGTGGCCGACAACGCCGACGCCTGCTTGAGAATCTCGTATTCGTCGGGAGTCTTGATCAGACGCATCTCCCCGAGCGCCACTGAGATGTCTTTGATTGCCCCTGGTACCGCTCCCCCGTACCGCTCCCGATGTGACCGTGCTTTGCTGATAATCGCCGACATCCTCGAATCGTGAGATTCGTCGCCGCTCCGATACCAGAGGACCTCGCGCCCGATCATCAGTCGGGTCAACACCTCGTCGAATTCGCCTATCGGGTACGCCTGATCCGCACCGAAATGCTCTTTGGCACCTTCAACACCGGCGCGGTATCCATTCCAAGACTCCATCTCAGGGTCTCTGGGACGCACGAACAGGGTGTAGTTCCCATCGGAGTGGCCGGGCGTCAGAACTGCCACCGCGTCTGGTTCTGCAAAGCCCGTCAGATAGAAGAAATTGGAATCCTGTCTGAAGTCATGGGGGACGTCGTCGTTGCGGATTTGTTCGACACTGGCGGGGATTACAGCGATACCGTCAACCCCAATGGTTTCGGCAAGGCGATGACGGCGGGATGCGAATGATTCGGACATCCCGACAGGCTAATTAAGTATCAGTTGGCGGCGAACTCGAGATCCACAACTATCGGAAAGTGATCAGATCCCATCGCCGGGCCCAACACCCGATGACGGACGACCAGGGCACTGCTATGGACGAGATGATCGATAGGAACCCTGAAGAACGGATTGGAATTGGCCGCAAATGTTGGTTGGAGACCAAATCCGATCTGTGAGTTGCGTAGTTTCCCTACGGATATCAGATTGCGAAATGGCCATGACCATGGTGTGGCGTTGAAATCGCCAACCACCAGATATGGGCCCGACTGCTCGGCGGCCCATTCGGCGGCATACCCCAATTGTGCGTCCCTGAGCGCTGCCCGGTCGGTCTCGGTTGGGGCGAGCGGATGGACTGACAGGATTGCGAGGGAAGTACTCCAGGAGTCATCAAAGACCGTCACCTCCACGGCCCGAGGGTCGCTCTCCGCGAACCCAAAAGATACGATATCGACCTTGTCGAAACCCTGTTTCACCAGCACCAGGGTGCCAAAAATGAGATTTTCCGACCGAGCCTTGAATACCTCGTAATTCAATCCCGCCGACGTCATGGCCGTCTCCCAAGGAAGGCTCGACTCATGGAGAAGCACAACATCGGGTTGGTTCGCCTTGATGTAATCGGCGACTTCTCCATAGTGATCGTTGGTTGACAACAGGTTGAACGACATCACCCGGATCACCGGGACACCTGCTCGCGATTCTCCGGGGGACCCCAGAAAGAGGGGTGCCACTACAGCAAGGTTGATTCCGGCCACAAAAAGAATCCCAACCGCAATAGTCCGAAATCTGGAGAAGAGAAGTATCAGGCCCGAAACCAACAGCGCCACCAGGAACTGCACCCGGAAGTTGGCGAGCACATCGAGCCACCAGACGTACCGGCCGAAAAAGGCGGCGATGCTGGCGACCGCGAGCGCCACCGCCGGGACTAGGAGGAGTATCACTGCGTCAGATTATGACGCGGCTCAGACGGTTCTCAAGAAGTCTGCAATAGCTCTGCCGATTTCGGCTCCGGAGTCCTCTTGGACGAAATGGGAACCCCGGACTGTCACTTCGGTCTGGTTCTTCCAGGCCCGACACATCTCCCGGATCCGTCCGGTCAGGATCGCCCCGGGCTCGACGTTGACAAAGAGTTTGGGAACGGCCTCGGTAGCCAGCCACGCCTCGTTAGCTGCAACGATTTCTGCCACATCCTCAGGTTGACCGTCGAAGGGGATCTCACGCGGCCAGGTCAAAGTCGGACGACGTGACTCGCCTGGGATCAAATAAGGCCGTCGATACTCATTGAGGGTCTCCTCCGACATCGGATCCAGGACGGAGCCAGGAAGGATGCGTTCGACGAAGACATTCTTGTCCAGCACCATCTCCTCTCCGGCCTCACCTCTCATGCCCGTAAAGATCGATCGTGCCGCTTCGGGCCAATCATCCATGGAGGGAGCGGTAACGATTGTCTCCATGTAGACGACAGCTTTGACCGCGTCAGCATTCCTACGTCCCCAGTCAAACAACAGGGCACCACCCCAGTCATGGCCGACCAGGGTGACCTTCTCGTCTACGCCGAGGAGGGTGAGCAGCACCTCCAGATACTCCCCATGATTTACGAACCGATATGCATTCGGTCCCGCCGCGATCTGGGCGGAATCTCCCATTCCGATCAGGTCGGGAGCAATACACCTGCCCATCCCGGTCAGCTCCGGGATGACATTCCTCCACAAAAAGGACGATGTCGGGTTGCCGTGGAGCAAAACGATCGGGTCGCCCTTTCCAGCTTCGACGTATGCCATCGGCGCCCCGAGCACCGAGATACGCGACTTCTTTCTGGGGTTGAACTTCATTCTGGGACTCCTGATCCGCTTCGACAGTCGGAGCGTAGCCCGGTCATTCGGTCGGAATATCAGGTCCCGTTGCCCACTCCTTGGCGATAGCCAGGGCTTCCTCTTTGCTGAAGGGGCCATCTTCGATCCGCTTCTCCAACAGGATCTCCATGATCTCGCCCACCCTGGGACCGGGTTCGATCCCAAGAAACTCCATGACATCATGACCGTTCACCGGCGGTCTCATCATCGAGAGCTCCTCCTGGGTAGCGAGTACCTTGATTCGCTCCTCTAGTTCGTCAATCCGTCGTTGGATCCCGCGTTCGCGCCGTTCGTTCGCTGTGGTTACGTCACATCGGACCAATTCGTTCAGGGGCTCGAGGAGCTCGCCGGCATCGCGGACATAGCGACGCACTGCCGAATCGGTCCAGCCCATCTTCAAGGTGTGAGGGCGCAGGTGGAGAAAGACAAGCTGGGAGACGTCGTCGACGATCTGTTTCGGGTATTTCAACTCGCGGAGACGCTTGCGCGCCATTCGAGCGCCAACCACTTCATGATGATGGAATGACACTCCTCCCGGCCCGAACTCTCTGGTGGCCGGTTTTCCGACATCGTGGAGAAGAGCGGCAAGACGCAGCGCGAGGTCGGGAGACGCCTTATCAACAACCGCAAAAGTGTGAGCCAGGACGTCTTTGTGATGTTGGAAAGGATCCTGTTCCATGGCAAGGGCGGGAAGCTCGGGGAGGAAATAGTCGGCGAGGCCAGCGCTGACCAGTGAAAGCAATGTTTCCCCGGGGGTAGGAGCGGTGATCAGTTTCGACAACTCGTCCCTTATTCGCTCTGCGGAGACGATCTCCAGTCGCTCCCCCAACCGCACCACGGCCTTCAACGCCGCATCGTCGGGCTCGAACCCCAAGGTCGCCATGAAGCGGAATAGACGGAGCATTCGAAGCGGGTCATCAGAGAAGCTCGCTTCTGGACTCAGCGGCGTCCTGAGAACCTTTTTTGCCAGGTCGACAAGACCGCCAAAGGGATCTATGAGCTTCACTTCGGGTAATCGCACCGCAATTGAGTTCACGGTGAAATCGCGCCGGGAGAGATCGGTATCGATGTTGTCGGAGTAAGACACCACTGGCTTCCGAGAGTCGTCCCGGTAGATCTCGTCACGGAAGGTTGTGACCTCGATTGGGACGCCGTCTTTGATTGCGGCAATCGTCCCGAAGGCCTCGCCGACGGTATACACGGCATCAGCCCAAGGACTGATGATGGTCAGAACTTCGTCGGGGAGGGCATCAGTCGTGAAGTCGAAATCTTCTGAAGAGTGTCCCAGGAAGGCGTCCCGAACCGATCCACCGACTAGATAGAGTTCGTGGCCTGATGCCGCGAATAGGGTCGAAAGTTGGCCCGGAAGGCGATCGGGATCGACGAGAAATTTCAGTCGGTCTGGAATCACTCCGCGCAGGTTAACGAAACCATTCTCGCGATCTCCACAAACGGCGGCAGAGAAGGGTCTTAGATTTCGAGGCCAGCTTCCATGGCGCGGGCTCGAAGTTCGTGGACATTCCTCACATACGGCAGAGCAGCAGGGACTTCTACCCGGCGATTTACCACGAGGTCGAGGACGGCTTGATCGAACGTCTGCATTCCAAAGAAGCCGCTTTCCTTGATGATTTCAACGAGGTTTCCTGGCTCCGAGGGGCTGAGGATCCATTCCTGCACTCGCTCGTTGTTGGTGAGCACTTCACAAGCGAGGGCTCTGCTCGAATCTGTAGTTTCGAGCATCCTCTGGCTCAGAATCGCAGTCATTTGGGCGGCGAGCTGTGATCGGACAATGGCTTGCTCCGAATCGGGGAAGTACGAAACAATCCTGTGAATGGTGTCGACCGGGTCGGTTGTCCTCATCGAGGTGACCACAAGGTGACCGGTTTCTGCGGCGGAAATAGCAGCACGGGCGGTGTCGACGTCTTCGATCTCGCTCACCATGATCACATCGGTGTCGTGTCTCATTGCACTGCGAATCGCCTGTGCCGGATCGGTGGTGTCGACGCCTACTTCTCGCTGTACGACGACCGATTTCTTGTCCGGGTGGAGAAACTCGATCGGATCCTCAACGGTAATGACCGCGGCTGATCTGTTGGCGTTGATCCAATCGATCATGGCGGCAATAGTGGTCGACTTGCCCGACCCAGAAGGACCGGTGACGATTATCAGTCCGGATCGTTCTTTCACAATCCGCTCCACGATGAGAGGTATACCGAGCTCGGTGAACGATTGGGTTCCAGAGACAACCCTTCGCAGAATCAGCGAGACCGAGCCTCTCTGACGAAATGCGCTCACGCGAAATCGCCCTAGATCGGTACGGCCGTAGGCGAAATCGGCCGATCCGGATTCTTTGAAGTCAGCAGCCGCCCGTGGGGTGAGAATCTCTTCGGCAAACGCCTTAGTGTCTGTCGGAGAGAGGCTCTCTGCGCCTTCAACACGTTGTAGATCACCATCGATCCGCATCACCGGGGCCGAACCGACCTTGAGATGTAGATCGGACGCTCCGGCGTCCACGACTTGTTTCAAGAGGGCGTCAATATTCCCTGCCATTATCCCTTCCAGGTAAACCAGGTCTTGTTATCGGTTGAATCCCGGCCCGGGTTGAGCAGGGTCTTATCCCGGTGAGTTGGCGAGGGCTAGACGAGAAAGTGTCTGGCCACATTTTCGCGAGCCAGGTCGAGCGCCGCCCACGATGTCGGAGGAGAAGCAAAGGGTATCTCTTCGGATACCTCGCCGGTCATTCCCGACACGGTGGCTGCCACGGATTCACGAATCCCGTCCAGGTCGTAACCGCCTTCGAGTACGAAGACTGTCCTGTTCGCTGGATGGATCGTCCGAAGTCCGTTGGCTAAAAATCCATAGTCCGCGCCAATAAGACGCAAACCTGCCAACTCATCGAGATGATGGGCGTCATATCCAGCACTCACCAGCACCCAGTCTGGCGCGAATGAGGTGAGTGCCGGTAACACCAACGCGGCCCAAGCCTCCCGGTAAACATCCCCGCCGGTTCCGGCCGGGAGCGGAATGTTGATCACAGTCCCCGGAGCCGGCCCGTCGTCGATCGAAGACAGATCCCCGGCGAAAGGGTAGAAATTGCTTTGGTGGAGGCTCACATAGAGAACATTGGGGTTGGAGCCGAGGCTTGCTTCGGTGCCGTTACCGTGATGGACGTCCCAGTCAACGATGGCTACCTTCTCACCCCGATCGACCAGCCATTGGCCGGCGATGGCCACATTGTTGAACAGGCAAAAGCCCATCGCGCGGTCCCGCATCGCGTGATGGCCAGGGGGACGCGCCAGAACAAAAGCAGAGGCATTCTGTCGCGCATTCACCTCTTCGATCGCCGCCAACACCCCACCGGCCGAAGCCAGCGCCGCCTCGAAAGAGGCTGGTGAGACAATTGTGTCCATATCGAGCGCTCCCCCACCCATCGAGCAAAAAGCTTCCACCATCTCGATGTAGGAAGGGTCGTGGATCAGTTCGAGTTCCAATCGCTGAGCGAGGGGCGAAATCAACTCGACAGTGTCGATCCCGGTATCTACGAGGCCGGCGCGCGCTGCGGCAATTCGCTCGGGTCGTTCGGGATGATTCTTGCTGGTGTCGTGTTTGAGCGAGGAGGGATGGCTGGCAACTACTAGCTCCATATACGTACTCTCCCACATGTGTCCGGACCTTTCCATATTGAAGGCGATTGGCCTGCACCCACCACACTGCGGCGTGGTTGGGGCAAAGCCACTGCGCGGCCGTGGAACAGGCTCACCAGTGACGGTTCGATCAGATTGATCAGAGGGAATACCGCTTTTCTGGAGGACGCGACAACGTGGACCGCACGCCAGGCGAATGGGATGGTCATGTCTCCAGCGCTCTATCCCAGTGCGACCCGAATCTGGCGGAGAGTCGGATATCAGAATGATATTGAACTTCAGGTCATGGAGAAACAAATGGGCGCTGAGCGCCATGACTTCAAGCGAGTCGACACCCTTGGTGACCGGAATAACAAAATTCTCGAAGAGATTGATCGAATGGCGTTTGACGACTATTGGCACATGGACGGACCGGGACTCCAGGAGGCCGTCGACGCGACTCCGAGACAGCAAGTCTTCGTTTCATTCGCTGACAACGATCCCGTCGGGTACGCCATCGTCGGAGCCCAGTTAGGTGTCTCTTTTCTCCAGAGAATCGCCGTCGTTCCGGCACATCAGGGTGAGGGCCTGGGGAGCGAACTAATGCACGCAAGCTTTCATTGGGCGGCCTCCAAAGGAGCAGCGACAATGCTTCTCAACGTCCGCGAGGAGAATGCGGGTGCCCGCACCATGTACCGATCACTCGGGTTTGTCGATACGAAGAACATCCTTGAGGTCTTGCGCTACCAGGCGTAGACGCCGATAGCCTGCGACAAACCATGGCCATACGCATTCCCGACCGTTACCGACTTGAGATGAGACTCGGGCGCGACGGCGACATCGAGGAATGGCTGGCAGCAGACACGTCGCTCGACCGGCCCGTCCTTATTCGAGCCCTTGGCCCGGATTCGTCATCAGAGCGCCGGAGCCAGTTCGTGGCCAGCGTTTCCTCGGCCGCCAAGGCTCATCATCCCCATCTGGCCAAAGTATTTGTTGTGGAGGAAGTCGAAGGTGGTGCCTACTCAGTTGTCGAATGGACCGGCGGATCCACGATTGCTGATCGGGTGGGGGCCTCGTTTGGGATCGAACTCGACGAGTTTCTTCCCAACGCCAAGGGGCTGGCAGCAGCGTTGGCCGAACTTCATGCGGCCGGTTCGGTCCACGGAAGTATCGACCTCTCGGCCATCGCCTACACCGAGGACCACCCTGCCAAGCTGGGAGGCTTCGGACGTCCATTCCAGGGTGATGCTGACAGCGATGTGAGGGCACTGGCCGCGGCACTCGAAACCGCTCTAACCGGCGAACCACCGGGTGGGCCCCCGCCTTCCGAATCGATCGACGGTATTGCGCCGGCGATCGATCGGGTATTGCGGGGGGGCCAATCCGGCAACTACACAGCAGAACAGTTGGAGAAGGCTCTTAGTGCGGCCCCGACCCCGAAACGGCCGGCGCCATCTCCCAAGTCGTTTTCTCGGAGACTTCTCCTAACCGCGGGGGGGTTGGTAATTCTCGCTGTCGGTCTCGTAGGTTTGGGTGCGCTGTTCGGATCTCCGTCGAGTCCGATTCTCCCCACTCCTACCACACAGCCAGTTGCCACTACCTCCATCGTCTCAGAGCCGCCGATTGACCTTACCGAGCCACTGATAACCGGGGTCAATACCTTTGACCCCTTCGGCGAAGGAGGCGAAAACGATGCCCTGGTGGGGAACCTGATTGATGGCAATCTGTCAACGACATGGCGGACAGAGGCATATCGCGACCCGATTTCGACGCTGAAGGCCGGCGTGGGGGTCGTTGTGGCCGTGAGTGGTACTCCAGGTCAGATGCAACTTCTTGGTTTCTCCCAGGGGACGGTGTTCGAAATACGCTGGGCATCGTCTCCGCAAAACGACCCGGAAGCTTACGAGAGAGTGGCCGCCGGAACAGCTCCAGCCGGAACAACGTCGGTCGATCTCCCCCAAAGGGAGGACGGAGTCTGGTTGCTTTGGCTCATTGAGGTGCCCCTCCAGCCTGACGGGACTTACTTCGCAGAGCTATCGGAATTACTCTTGCGCCAGTGACTTCCCCGCCGACCGAAACTGAGTTGATCGGTCTCGTCGTGTCCGGGGACCGCGGAGCCTTCGACGAGATCATGCGTCAACACGAAGACCGTGTTTTCTCGGTTTGTCTTAGGATCATGGCCGATCGAGAAATGGCACTTGACGCTACTCAGGACACGTTTCTCACGGTGTTCCGGAAGGCTTCCCAATTCCGGGGTAATTCGGCCCTCGGCACCTGGATCTACCGGATCGCCGTTAACACCTGTTACGACCACCTTCGGAAGGCGAAGCGGCGGAGGGCCGAAACGATCCCCGACAACTTCGACCCCCGCGATCCTTCTGCGGAGGAGGCGCTCGACTCGGCCGGTATGAAACCGGAGATTCAGAGAGCCCTTGATCAATTGCCCCAGGATTTTCGGACCGCCATAGTTCTGTCCGACATCGAAGGAATGGGACTTCCTGAGGTGGCATCCGTATTAGGAGTGCCGGTGGGGACAGTGAAATCACGGCTATTTCGAGGGCGCCGCCTGCTGGCGCAACGACTCGGGAACCAACCAACTAGTTAGAAACATCCAAGAACTCAGATGCACAGACACAATTTCGAACTAATCGCAGAGTATGCGCAGGGAAGTCTTGACGACGACGCCCGCGCTCGCTCCCTGGTTGATAGTTGCGATCGGTGCCGCGCCATCTACAACGAGCAGAAGTCGACACGAGCCATTCTTGGCACTGCCTCCACCGCGGTGTTGTCTGAACACGAGAAAGCGGAGCTCCACCGGGATGTCTGGACAGAACTTCGCTCCCCCGCGAACGTGACGAAGGAACCAGGCATGGGCTGGTGGCGCTCGTCCTGGGCTTTCGGCGCCGCCGCAGTAATTGTTATAGGTGTTGGCCTTTTTGGAGTCCTCAATAGTCAAGACGCGACCGTCGCGACATTTTCTGAGATCAGTTCCGGACTCGGGGTGGGTCAAACAAACGACCTCGACGGTGACGGTGCATCCGCACCGACGGAAGAAACCACATCCACGGCACCAGTTTTCGAGTTCGGAGATGTTGCGGCTTATGAGACGGTTACCAATGAGGTGCGATCCGCCGACGGAACTACTACCGGCTATGCCCGGGTTGAGGCAATGGACGAAAAAACAAGTCAACAGCAAGAGTGTCTCCAACTCGCCGGTTTGGACAACTACCTCGCTCTTGAGGGTTTCGAGACGTTGACGTCTCTGATCGTCGCGGTCCCTGAGGATCGCTTTCTTTCGGTGACCCCGATCGTCTTTGTAGATCCGGAGAGTTGCACAATTGTCCATCGCGAAGACTGATTCGTCTCCATAGAAACTAACCTCCATAAGACATGGAGGAATTTGCAGCACGTTTTGCCGATCTGATTGAAGGGATCGCAGTCAAAATCCGATCGCTGACGGTCGATCGAGTCGCCCGGGGAATTCGGATCACAGGTCTGGGAATCCTGGCGGGGACTTTGGGGTTGACAGCAGTGATATTCCTCGTGTGGGCATTATTCGGCGCCGTTGAGATCCCCCTCACGACTGCAGGAGCTTTTGGCGTCTTCTCCGCAGTGCTGGTGGGAATTGGTTTCTACTTATGGAAGAAGAAAGCGTGAAGGTCAGATGAACCACGAAAAACTGATCATCATCGGGTCCGGTCCGGCCGGCCATACGGCCGCGCTCTACGCCGCTCGAGCCAACCTCGACCCTCTGATGTTCGAGGGTGCGGTCTCCGGAGGCCAGTTGATGATCACCACCGATGTCGAGAACTATCCAGGATTTCCCGACGGCATCATGGGGCCCGAACTGATGGAACAGTTTCGCAAGCAGTCAGAACGTTTTGGGACACGAATGCGGGCTTCGGATGTAACGGCTGTGGACTTTTCACATCGACCATTCAAGGTTTCCGTTTCCGGAGACGAGTTCACTGCAGATGCCGTCATTGTTTCCACTGGAGCCACGGCCCGTTGGCTCGGTATTCCCGGTGAGGAGAAACTCACAGGC
>JBBKXI010000126.1:0-4190 GCA_037969415.1 Acidimicrobiia bacterium
GATTCCCCACTGCTCCCCCACCCGCAACGTCTGAAACTCGGACGTATCGGTTGCCGCAAAGAACGGCTTTTCGAGAATGATGCGGATCGGATCCACAAATACGAATGCCAGAATCCCACCGATCAGAACCGCTGCGGCGATCTTGACCAGCCTCCATCTCAGTTCGTCGAGATGGGCGAGAATTGATTGTGGTTGGTCCGAGGTCATTCCTCTTCGGCTCCGCTGTCCAATCCGCGAGATCGAAGGTACTCCTCACGCTCTATCTCTTCGAGGTCGGCCATGGCGTCAGCCGGCGTTGGTCCCGAAATTGGTTTGGGCCCAGTCCACTCGAGCCGGCTGATCCCCACTTCGTCAGCTGCCTTCTTGATGTCACCAAGGGGCTTCTTGAATTCATCCTTGACTGCCTTCAACTCATCGCTGGCTTCTTTGAGCCCGGATACCTCCGACTCCAGACCGCGCTGAATTTCGCGAGCGGCTTTGCGGAGTTCGGCGGCGTATTCGCCGGCCTTTCGTGCGATTTCGGGTAACCGGGCTGGTCCGAGGACGATCAGGGCCACGATCAAGATGATGATTAGTTCGCCGCCTTGAAACATCTAGTGTACCGATCCGCAAATACGCTTATTTTTCAACGGCCACTGACGCCGCTCGACGGCGTCCTCGTCCTTGTCGAACGGGAAAGGTGCGCCTTCGTCCTGCGTCCTTGCGAGCGACGCCATTGGCTCGCCGATACATGAAACCGGATTTGCGAAACAGCACACTGCGCCGATGCTAAAGGGTTCTTCACCTATTAACGAGAAGTGGCGACTCCCCCAAGAAGTCGCCATTTCTCATCGACCGGTGTCCTGCCCCGGACACCCACCGAAGTTTGTTGTCTTAATCAGCCGGCCAGGAGTCGGAACGGATCAGGTTCCGAATCGAGGGCGTCGACAAAAGCCGTGATCTCAGACTCGGTGATCGGCTCGTCATTGATAACTTCAAAAGCAACCCCGGTGGCCAGTAGGACGCTTACGACACGTGAGTTCGCAGGTCTCCGCTGTTGGGCGGTACAGGACGGGCACCTAAAGCGGTAATCGCCTTCCCGTCCACCCGGGCGGAGTTCCAACGCTACGTCATCCGGTGTCAAATGGATATCGCCGCACTGTCCGCAAGTTGTTTTTATTGTTGTCATTCCGATTCTCCGGTCACCCATGACAGAAGTTTCGGCAGGCAATGGCGTTTCCTGTAGAGAGGATTGCTAGGTCTTAAGCCCTATCGGTACATCTGGATCAACTGGCTCCCTAGTTGCTCAACCCGTGCGGCGACCTCCGATCCCTTCTTGAGTTTGGCGGTACCCCCGAGACGGAGCAAAAGCCGGGCGGGCAGCTCGGCGTCGGGCGACGAGAATCGGATCGTGGTGGCCCTCGCCGTTTCCTTGATCACTTCCACCGGGTAGTACTCGAGAACCCAACGAGACTGGGGTGATAGCTCGATAACTGCGCTGATGTCACCATCTGACGGTGTGTAACCGACACCCGGTTCTGGAAGTTGGGACGGCGGCACAAAGGTTTCATCGAGCACTGAAATTTCCTTGATCCGATCAATCCGAAAGGTTCGTGAGTCGTCGACCATTCGGCAATGTCCGATCACATACCAGTTACCCAGTGTCGTGAACACCGACCACGGTTCAATTACCCGGGTTGTCGTCTCTTCACGACTCAGCGATCGGTAGGTGATTTCGACCGCATAATGACTTTCCGCTGCACCACGCAGCGCGCTGACTTCGTCAGACACAGAGGCAAGGTCAATCTCGAGGGCATCACCGGCCTCAGGCAACAGCACCGTCGTCAGCTTTGCTATCGCCGAATCAAGCGCTTCTGTGCCCTGGCCCGAGCCCGCAACCGCTAGGGCCGCCGAAAGCAGCCCCAGAGCCTCCGTAGAGGTCAGACGGGGTGCGCGGGAGAAATAGCCAGCAGAATCGATGACTACCTTGTCCTCATCGATATATGCCTCCATGAGGTCACCGGGTCCGTATCCGGGCAGTCCACAGACGAATACTGAGTTCAAATCGCGCGAAAGCTCGGCGAGGTTGTATCCGAAACGTTCCATAACCTCATCAACTTCAACGCCGGGATTAGCCAGGACGTAGGGAATCAGGGCGAGGATTCGGGAAAGGCGCGAAACGGTGCGATTGGCGCTCATAGTTTCACCCCGACCAGACTCGCCTCCACACGCTCCAAAATCGCCTCCCGCAAACTATCGGGTGCCAGGACCTCGGCGCTCGGACCGAAACTGAGAATCCAGCCAATAAAAGCGTCCTGATTCGACATCGGTACCGTTGTTTCGAGGGGACCCTCCTGATGATCGATACCGAGGGTTCGACTCGCCCACCAGGCAACATCCGATTCGAAACGGACAGACGCCTCGACTTCATCTTCTCCGCCGGCCTCCCAGGGATGAGATTGGAGGAAATCCTTCGCGGAGAATCCCTTGGGGCGATCGAAAGCCGCAGGCGTGCCCACGTCTACCCCGGACATCCGGTCAACCCGATACACCTGTTCGTCGCCATCAATAGCCCCGATCAGATACCAATGGCCACGGCGGTATGCCACCCCATAGGGGTTGAGCGAACGTTGGTTGCCGCGATAAGTGAAATCAACTGGTCGGCGCTGGGATACCGCTTCGAAAAGCTTTCCGAGTGTTTCCCCCTCATCGCCGAGATCGGCTCCGAAGGCCTCAACTCCAGATCCGCGCTCGATGCCGCCCAGTTTGTGGAGACCGTCCACGCCGGCAAACGAACCACCAAGTCGAACCATGCGGGCAGCAAGAGAAAGTGCGGCTTTCTCTTCATCACTCAAACCGGGGTCACCGATGGCGTATTGGTCGGGGTCGACTGAGTAGCCGAAATCGACCTCCCACGCATCGAGAGCGACCAGTTCGAGTGGCACTCCCAGGTCACGGAGCACATTTTTGTCCCGCTCAAACATCCGGTGAAACGCTTCATCACTATCCGTCGAATATCCGGGGACGGTATGGCGGATGTCCTCGGCGGTTACCGGCCGCGGCGACTCCAACAGGAAAATAAGGACGTTGAGCACCCGCTCAATCACATTTTGCATACCGGTCCGATTGTAGGAACCCGTTCCGTCTCAGGCTTGCACAGTGCACAGAGACGCGAAAACCACTGCTCGGTGCACAGTGCAAACCCAGGAAGGGTTCGGACGGCGCTGTCCGCTAGAGGCTTTCTATTAGTTTGTCGACGCGCTCGTCGAAGGCTTTGAACGGGTCTTTGCACATCACTGTGCGCTGTGCCTGGTCATTGAGTTTGAGATGCACCCAATCGACCGTGAAATCACGCTTTTTTGCTTTTGCAGCCTTGATGAACTCACCCCGGAGACGGGCCCTGGTGGTTTGCGGTGGTTTGCGAACTGCCTCGGCGATCCTCTCATCCGTGACGACACGCTCCATCATCCCTTTGTCCTGGAGCAGATAGAACAGACCACGAGACCGATCAACGTCATGATAGGCCAGGTCCATCATCGCCAGGCGTGGATCCGACATCTGAAGACCCCGACGGTCGGCATATCTCTCCAACAGTCGGAATTTAGAAACCCAGTCAACTTCCCTGTCCAAGGTCATAGGATCTTTCTCCAAACCGGTCAGAAGATGCTCCCACCGGTCAACAGCCGCCTTAACCTGGGGCGGAAAGCCGGGACTTCTCGAAAACCGCATCGCCCGATCCAGATACTCCCACTGAATATCTAAAGCCGACAACTCCCTCCCATTGGTCAACCGGATCATTCTCCGACACGTGGGGTCGTGTGCGATCTCACGAATCGCGCGGATTGGGTTTTCCAAACTCAGATCGCGGAAAACCACCTCGCTCTCGATCATCTGCAGCAGTGCGACCATTGTCCCCATCTTCACAAACGACGCATATTCGCTCATGTTGGAGTCTCCGGCGATGACGTGAAGCCTCCTATACCGTTCGGCATCGGCGTGAGGTTCATCTCTGGTGTTGATGATTGGCCTCGATCTCGTCGTCGCCGATGAGACGCCCTCCCAGATGTGGTCGGCGCGTTGCGAAACGGAAAAGGTGGTGCCGCGCGGAGTTTGAGTCAGCTTGCCGGCCCCGAGAAATATCTGTCTGGTAACCAGGAACGGGATCAACACCTCGACGGTGCGATGAAAGTCCTTATGTCTGCTGACTAGGT
>JBBKXI010000127.1:0-3082 GCA_037969415.1 Acidimicrobiia bacterium
ATCCAATCCGAGGATGGGCCTATGGTCCTCGAAGTCAACTCGTCGCCCGGACTGGAGGGGATCGAAGCTGCCAGCCAGAAAGACGTCGCGGGGGAGATAATCGACTTCATCGAGGGCAACGCCGAGTTGAGGGGATCCCGACGCTCGGATGCTTGAGGTCCGTAATGAACCGATCCAGGTTGGCGACACTGTCGTGCCACCGGGCCGAAAAGTCAGGATTGAACTCCCTTTTGCCACCCTTTCCACCGGGTCCACGGCGTCACTTCCGGTCGCGGTAATCAACGGCCGGAGCACCGGGCCCAATGTCTGGATTTCGGGGGCGATACACGGCGACGAGGTGAATGGCGTAGAGATCGTGCGGCGGGTCATGAAACAACTCGACGCCAAGAGTCTCCGAGGCGCGGTGATTGCGGTGCCGATCGTCAATCCACTTGGTTTCATCCACGAGTCGAGATACATGCCCGACCGACGGGACCTCAATAGGTCTTTCCCGGGTTCGGCCCGAGGTTCTTCCGCATCGCGTTTGGCGCAGCTGTTCATGACGGAGATCGTGGACAAGTGCGCGGTCGGTATCGATTGCCATACCGCCACTGGACATCGGACCAACGTCCCTCAAATCCGGACAGATACCGATGACCCGGAAACTATGGCGCTAGCTCGCGCCTTTGGCGCACAGTTCACCATTCACGCCCGACTCCGCGATGGATCGTTGCGGGAGGCGGCAACCAGCCGCGGGATCAAAGTACTTCTACTCGAAGCCGGTCAGGCCCACCGATTTAACGACGATGCCATCCGGGTCGGGGTCAACGGGATCATGCGATCGCTGCGATCTCTCGGAATGATCGACGCCCGTTTACCTCGGGGCAAGTCCACCCGGGTCATCAGGAAAACTCGTTGGGTCCGTGCCCGTAGAGGTGGGCTTGTCGAAGTATTTCCCAAGCTTTCTCAACGGGTTGAAGAGGGCGAGGTGATCGCCGAAATATCGGACGCTTTCGGGTATCGGCCCACCTCCGTGCGGGCAACAGCAACTGGATGGGTTATCGGCCGCTCGCTAAATCCACAGGTCAACCCGGGTGACGCCCTCGTTAATATCGGCGTCGACCCCGAGACCGAATAGGCCTTAAGAAGCCTTCCTGATTTCTTCCATCCACCGGCGTCGTAGGCCGCGGCGCTCCTTGGGGGTGTGGCCACCCCAAATACCTTCACTCTGGTTGGTTTCGATCGCCCAGGTGAGACATTCAGAGGCTACCGGGCAAGTGGCACAAACCGCCCTGGCCCGCGAGATCCCAACCTGATCGGTTGGATCCGGAAAGAATGAAACTTCGTTTGTCACAGGAACACAAGCCGCTGAGTCGCGCCAGGGTTCGGTTGCTAATTGCATCATGTCAACACCAATCATGAGGTGATACAGGTAAACGCACCGTCAAGAAGTTTCGTTCCCATTTCCTCCAAGACGCAAACGTGAGGCCCGCAGGGTTACCGGGAACTTGCTTGGTGACTCGACATGTCGTCGGTTTCATCGGACCCTCGAGCAATCAAACGGCCCAATCGAAACGCCCGCCAGTCGTTGTATCCCAGACCGACCAAGACGCATGAAAGCTGTCGGGGGATACAAGGGGGGTCGTCCCCCCTTGCAAATTAACGCAGTTCGGCCCTGGCAACCGATCTGCGGTGCACTTCGTCGGGACCGTCGGCGATCTGGAGCCATCGTCCCATTGAATACAGCTGGGCCAGGGGAAAGTCCTCGGTGAAACCTGCTGCGCCAAATAGCTGCATTGCCCGATCTGCCACGTAGACGAGCAATTCGGGAGCAGCGACCTTGATTGCAGCGATCTCGGTACGCGCTGCTTTCGTGCCCATCGAGTCGATCATCCAGGCGGTCTTGAGAACCAGCAAACGGGTTTGCTCGATTCGAATCCTGGCATTAGCAATCCATTCGCGAATAACTCCCTGCTCAGCAAGTGGTTTACCAAATGTGACCCGCTCTTTCGAGCGTTTCACCATCAGATCGAGACATCGCTCGGCTGCGCCGATGGCCCTCATGCAATGATGGATCCGGCCCGGGCCCAATCGAGCCTGAGCAATGGCGAAACCGCCCCCCTCTTCGCCAAGAAGGTTGGAGGCGGGGACCCGGACATCGGAGAAGTCGATCTCGGGGTGCCCCCCACGGTCCTGATAACCAAACACGGTCGGTTCCCTAACAATTGAGACACCGGGTGTGTCCATTGGAACGAGAATCATCGATTGTCGTCGGTGGGGTTCGTTGTCGGGGTTGGTGATACCCATCACTATCGACACTTTGCATCGGCCTGAAGCCGCTCCAGATGAAAACCACTTCCGACCGTTGATGATGTATTCGTCATCCTCCCGGCGCATCTCAGTCTGAATGTTGGTGGCGTCCGAACTCGCCACGGCGGGTTCGGTCATGGAGAAACACGAACGAATCTCCCCGTCGAGCAAAGGAGCAAGCCATTGCTCTTTCTGCTCAGGTGAGCCGAACATGTGAAGAATTTCCATATTGCCCGTATCCGGGGCGGCACAGTTGATGGCTTCGGGCGCCATCGAGGGGCTCCAACCCGTGATTTCGGCCAGCGGTGCATATTCCAAAACCGATAGACCAGCCCCCGATTCGTCGTCGGGAAGGAATAGGTTCCACAGGCCAATAGACCGGGCCGACGCCTTGAGATCATCCAGGATCGGAGGGTAGAAGTGGGGATCCCCGGAAGCCTCCATCTGATCCCGGTAGACAGCCTCAGCCGGAAAGACATCGGAATCCATAAATCCTCGAAGAACCCCCTGCATCTCCAAAACCCGATCGCTATGTGAGAAATCCATGTGAAAACGCTAGCTGTCAGATTCGGGCGTTGAGTCGTCAACAACCTCCACCGGCTGCTGCTCCTCCGGCCCGGCGTCCCTGGGAGCATTGAAATCGAGCGCCGGCAGAGTGGCTGACCGTTGCGGGCCCCGGCCCCGGGTGAGCTCCCCCCAGAGCAGCCAGCCGGAGATCAGGGCGACGAAAATAAGTCGAAACCTGATGGCGACAAGGAGAGCGACGGCGGCAGTGGTGAGAAAGGTGGCATTG